>NZ_AP027368.1:2175948-2486797 GCF_030296015.1 Ferrimonas sp. YFM | reverse complement strand
AGCAATGTGAGAGCGTTGATTGGAGCTCTGGCAACGATCCTCTGTGGTTGCATTTTGACTACACCGATGAAGGCGCGAAAGCCTGGATAGAGCAACACAGTGGATTGGAACGCGTTGCCATCGATGCGTTGTTGTCCGAAGGCAGTCGACCCAGAGCGACGGTGTTGCCGGAGGGGTTGCTGTTGAATCTGAGGGGGGTGAACCTCAGCCCGGGTTCAGATCCCGAAGATATGGTGGGGATTCGTTTGTGGACCGACGGTCAGCGCATTCTCAGCACTCGAAAACGTCCTTTGTTGTCGGTTAAGGACATTGCTGATCTTTGGGAGTTGGACGAGGGGCCACGTAATGTTGGTGAGTTTCTGGTTGTGCTCACTGAGCGATTGATGGCCCGGATGCAGGGGACCATTGATGAAACCGAAGACCAGATCGATGAGATCGAGGAGCAGATGCTCACCTCCGACAGTCAGAGCCTTCGCAGCCAGATTGCGTCATTGCGACGCACGGTTATCTCTTTAAGGCGATACTTATCACCGCAAAAGGAAGCCCTTCAACAGTTGCAGGCCCTCAAAGCTGCCTGGTTGACTCAGGAGGAACGTTTGGCGATCCGAGAGGTAGGCGATCATCTAAGTCGGTTTATCGAAGGCCTGGACTCTGTGCGCGAGCGAGCGGTGGTGGCCCAGGAGGAGCTCAACAACCGGCTGGGTGAACGGATGAACAACAGAATGTATGTGTTGTCTCTGGTTGCGGCCATTTTTCTTCCCTTAGGGTTCCTGACCGGGTTGTTGGGGGTCAATATTGGCGGCATACCCGGGGCTGACTATCCTCTCTCATTCTGGATATTTTGTGGGTTGCTTGTTGTTCTGGTCGGGTTGCAGTGGTTTTTGTTCAAGCGCAGCCGTTGGCTCTAAGTTCTCTCCTTGGGTATCAACAGCAGATCACTGTGCAGGGTTTCCATAACTTGCTCGCTGGTGCTGCCGGTTATCTGCCTTTGAAACAGTCCACGGGCGACCAGTCCCATTACCAGAATGTCGATGCGGTGCTTCTGGCAATAACTGATTAAGGACTGCGATGGCTCTCCCTGAAGCAATCGCCAATTGAGTTTTCGCCAGCCATTACTTGAAATGAACTCCTGGATCACCTGTTGATGGGTGGACTGAATCATAGCGCGGTATCTGACCATGTAGGCGGGTACATAACAGCTGTGCACCAGGCTGACCTCGCCATTGAGGGCTCGGTTTAGCCTCAGCGCCTGATTGACTATTTCAACGTCCATATTGGCCTGACGGTCACTCTTGTGGAAGGGATCGATGGCGGCCAGCAAGGACAACTGGGGCGGCCATGACTTGTCACTTAGCACTAACACCGGACACTGGCTCTGCTCTATGACTCTCCGAAATCTGGGTGGAACCCGCTTGTCTGCACAGTAGACCACCAACAGATCAGACTCCGATTCCCATTGCTTTTGTTCTCTTTCCAGATGCTTGCTCCAGATGTAGTCCAGTTCCAGGGTGACTTTTCCTGATACAAGCGGGGCGATAAGAGCCTGGGCCCAGTCTACGACCTGTTGCTTGTAGATTTCCGCGGCGGCCGCCAGTTCCCTATCGTCAAACAGATAGAAGCGTTGCAGGGGCGGGGATTCACCGTGGATCATCAGGCGGCAAGGGGAGTTGACCGCGCGAAGGAGAGTTCGCAGTTTTGATCTTACCAGAGACAGGTCGCCCTCCAGAGCAGACAGCAGCAGAGTCGCTCGGTACATTCTTGCCTCCTCATTAACTTATGGTCAGGCTTTCTCATTCTCTGAATCGCTGACTTTGCCATTTCAGTATAGAGCTGTCTTCGCGCAAAGCGTCTGCCAAACGTCCGGAGTTTTCTGTGAAATATCCCTTACCTGTGCCTACATTTAGCTAACCTCGGCCGGAGGCTTAGCCGCCTGGCCCTGGAGTCTTGCTCTTTCATGAACTCAAGGTCGCTCTTTCCCGGGGAGGCGTCATGCTCAGTGACAAAATTAAGGTGTATTACGACAGGGCGATCGATGCTGTATTTGGCCTGATCTTGCTGTTCATCTCCATTGGGGTTGCCATCGGAGCGATGAAGCTGTTTTTCACCACCTGGGACCTGATAAGGGCTGAAGGGGTAACGGGGAATTACATCCACATCATCACCGACGTACTGACTTTGTATGTGATGATAGAGCTGTCAAAGTCATTGGTAGAGTACTTTAAGTCTCATCGATTACGCCTGACGTTCATCCTTGACGCTGCCATCGTATTCATTGTGCGCGAGATACTCATTGCCCTGTTTAAACATGAGATCAAGGCGGAGATGCTCTACGCCTTCTCAGTATTTCTGCTGGTCTTGGGGACCATCAGGATTGCTGCCGTAGTGGTCTATCAAAGGGAGAAACTGATCTCTGGTGATGACCACTGAGTGGTGGAAGCGGGTTGTTATTCGGGAGATCTTACCGTCAGCCCTGCAATGCGACCGCTTTCAACGAGCGGACGAAGCTGTGGGTCCGTGTCCGCATACCCCAGGTAGTCCGGTGAGATGTCGATGGCGCGCTGCAGGTGTAAGGAGGCTTCCTCCAATTCACCCAGAGCAGACGCAGCGCAGGCCAGTTGGTAGAAGGCGTGGCCATTCTCCGGGTCGATCTGCAAGGCTTGTCGGCATAGGTTGATTGCCCATTTGGGCTCACTCAGTTCAAGGGCGGAATCAGCCTTATAAGTGAGTGCTTCAACATCGTCTGGGCGTAATTGCAGGATTTGATCATAAATGGTGATTTTTTGCTCTTCACTGACTTCCTGACTGGCCCTCAGCCATAGTGAGTGCACTTCGTTCGTCCGTTCCAGTTCACTCTTATTCTCAGAAATCAGCTTCTCTTTGGCATTCATCTGCTCCTCAACGCTTTTGAGGCGTTTTTCGTAACGATTGATCAATTTGGTTACTTCCTGGTCGGTCATCGTCAAGGCTTTGTCTTTGATGTCTCTGATGGAGGTCCAGCCAACCAGGACCAATAGGGAGGAGGCGCCTGCCACCAGATAAAAGAAGTAGGTCACAGTATCCGTCGCGTAGGTGACCGAGTGATTGGCAAGGGCCATCTGCTTCTTGTTTAACTCGCCGATGAACTCTGTCCTTTGTGCTTGTAACTCGGTTCTCAGAGATTTGACCTCGTCGAGAAGGTACCGCTCCACAAACGGGTTGTAGAGGGGCTTATCCAATTGACTGACGGAATCACGTACTTCCTGCTCCTCTGTGAGGGGCGCTGCAGCAGCAAACAGGTTGTGGCTGAAAAGAAGAGTGACAACGCACATGAGGATTGTTGTGAGGCTTGCTTTCATAAGGGGATCTGACTGGGTAAAGATAGTGTACAAATCATATCGACATCTTCTGCATGATGCAAAGTCGAACAACTCCACGTTTAATCAGTGGCTTATTGATCGTTCTTGTCGAATCTTTGATTTTTTTTAATTTGAGCTGTAACCTTTATTGGGTGTGTAGACAATACCAGTGCGTCCATGGAGGGTGCACTATCTGTCTATGGAGTTCGGCAATCAAGAAGGAGGAATGTGTGAGTAACCGGGATAATCTCGCGGTGGATTTCCAGTCAATGGCCTCTCTCAAGCATTGGGGGGATTCTCCTGAGCTGGCAGAGAAAACAATGAAACGCAGGTCGCTGGTTCATTGTGGTTGGGGACGAGTTCTGTTTGGCCATACTTACGCTGATCACCAGGCGTTGATAGACGATCTAAATGATGAGGATCAGTTGCGTTCTGATGTGGTGTTTTATTGCCGGGAACCTCAGGTGCTGGTATCGAAAGCTCCGCATAAGTTGTTTATTGACCCCTCGTTGACCTATCGGCTTGATTTGTCTGGCGCTGAACCAGAGGTTGTCTGCTCTCCTAGATTACGGGTCCGTCCAATGATGGGGGGTTGGGACGAATACAACATCAATAAATTGCTGCTTGATTTAGGAAGGGTGGATCTCGGTGATGACTTTACTCACAAGATGTTTGCCGAGCCTTCATTATCAGTGCTCGTAGCGGAAGATGAACAATCCGGCCAATTGCTTGGATGTGTTTTTGGTATTGATCATAAGCTAGCGTTTGATGATCCCGACAATGGTTCTAGTGCGTGGTCGCTTGCCGTTGTTGAAGACTCTCCACTACCAGAAGTGTCCAGCGTGTTAGTTTCTGAGTTAGCAAAACGGTTCCGGGCGAAAGGGCGCAATTTCCTTGACTGGTCGATAGTTCATGACGAGCAGGATGACTGCTCACTGGCTGAAAAAATGGGGTTTGCGCGCGTTCCGGTTTACTCAGTTAAGAATCGAAATGCAGTCAATGAACCTTTGTACACCAGCGAAGCTGAGTGCCAGCCGGATTCATTGAGTACTCAAACCCTGACGTTGGTTGAACAAGCGCGTCGTCTGGGGATTTCGGTACAGATACACGATCCTGCTAGAGAGCTGTTTTCACTTCAGCTGGCGGGACAGACGGTACGTTGTAACGGGACACTGCCTGAGTTAACCAGCGCGGTTGCCCTGCAAGTATGCGATGATCTTCATCTCAGCAACTCATTGTTGAGGGGGATAGATGTAGCTGTGCCTGCACAATGCTCGATCTCTTCGAAGAAGGTGCTGGAAGAGTTTGCAAAGCCTTTCGTGTCGATAGATTTATTGCCTGTTGAACGCAATGACAATGAGCAGGCTTTACTGGGTTTGAAGACCGAGGCTGAGCTTGAAGGGGCGTGGCATTTTGTGCAAAACAGTACATTGAAATGGGTGGCCCGGGAGAGCATTTTTGGACAAAAACTTGTTGTGTTAGTTATTGGCAATGATGTGTTTGCTTCCAAGACTGGAGGTCGCTTTATCGATCAAGGCGAGCACTACAAGCAGAACGTCATCGTGCCGGCATCAGAACACAGCGGTGAAGATGTCACTCAACGTCTTCATCCTGTACTGAAACGTGCCGCTCTCATGGCATCGCAGGCTCTTGGTGTTCAGGTCGTTGCCTTGGAAATGATGGTGGCCTCAGCCTGCCAGCCTGATTACAAAATTACTGCCGCGAACCCACAACCCGACCTCAGCGCTTTTGCACCTCAGCCGGTAATAGAACACTGGTTGAAGTTACTGTTTCCCAGCCTTGCGACTGCAATGGATGTGAGGCGAGCTCTATAACTTGGGTAGGAGTTGATACTCAATTGGTGTTGCTTCCATTGAGAAGTTGGATGGAGCCTTAATCCGTCAAAAAGCCCCCAAACTTGGGGGCTCTTGTCTATCTGAGCACTTTGGAGAGGAAGGACAGGGTCCTTTGTTACTGCGTTGCATCGAAGATCTGCTGGGGCGGTCCGCATTCCACCATTTTGCGGTGAAGTTGACTGGACATCCAACCAAAGAGCTTTGGTTCTCGTTGCTCGTAACGTCCCCAGCAAAGCTGAGACTGACAGCAAGCAGTTGGACAGTGCTGGGAGCTTCTCGAGATGGATGCCCCACGGATGCAAAGGTGGGTGTCCAGTGAGGCTCTGTTAAAAGTCGTTTCCGCTTTGCGCCAACTTCTGAAGCAGACAGTCGTCGGCAAGCATCTGCTGCTCATTTCTATGCGTATAATGATCAGTAGCCGCACAAATACTCATTGCATAGCGATTTACATGGTCTGGATCATCATCTTACTCATCATCACATTATGCGTCTTCTTGCCGGGTATGTGGGTCAAACATGTGATGGAAAAGTACGCACAGCCGGCAGATCGTTACCGTAAACAGGGAACCGGTGGCGAACTTGCGCGCCACCTGCTGGACAGCTACGGCCTGGGTGACGTCCAGGTAGAGGAGACCTCTGACGGTGATCATTATGATCCGACCGCTAAGGCTGTACGTCTGACGCCGAAAAACTACTCAGGATACTCCTTGACGGCAGTGACCGTTGCCGCCCATGAGGTGGGGCATGCCATTCAGGATTCACGGGGCGAGTCGTTGTTCCTTGCGCGGCAGAAACTCGTTAAGACAGCAGTGGTAGGCGAGCGTCTTGCTGGCATTATGCTAGTGGCGGCTCCGCTTATCCTTCTACTAACCCGCGTTCCGCAAGCGGGAGCATTAACGATAGTGATTGGCGTCGTTTCCATGGCACTGAGTACCTTGGTGCATCTGATAACCCTTCCAGTTGAGTTCGATGCCAGTTATGGCAAGGCGCTGCCGCTCCTGGAGAAAGGCGAGTACCTGCACGACGGTGACCTGAAGCATGCGGAGAAAATTCTCAAGGCGGCGGCACTGACCTATGTCGCTGCCTCGCTGACCAGCTTGCTAAACCTGGGACGATGGATTGCGGTGCTTCGTCGGTAAGGTTTAAGAATTCAGAGTAATTGAAGGCTTCAATGACCGCTGTTTGGCGATAACCGCCACAAACTCCTGTTTGATTGATGCATCCTCGACATCAAAAAGCCCCCAAACTTGGGGGCTTTTGTCTATCTGAGCACTTTGGAGAGGAAAGACTGGGTCCTCTGTTGCTGCGGGGCATCGAAGATCTGTTGGGGCGGTCCGCTTTCCACCACCTCGCCGCCGTCGATAAACAGAACCCGGTCTGAGACCTCCCGGGCGAAGCCCATCTCATGGGTGACGATCACCATGGTCATGCCGTCGTCCGCCAGGGACTTCATCACGTCCAGCACGTCGCCGACCATCTCCGGGTCCAGGGCGGAGGTGGGCTCATCGAACAGCATGAGATCCGGTTCCATCGCCAGGGCCCGGGCGATGGCCACCCGCTGCTTCTGACCTCCTGATAGGCTGGAGGGGTACACCTCGGCCTTGGCGGCCAGGCCCACCTGCTCCAACAGGGAGAGAGCCTTGGCTTTCGCCTGCTCGGTGCTCATCAGTCCCAGCTTTACTGGCGCCAGGGTGATGTTCTCCATCACCGTCTTGTGGGGAAACAGATTGAAGTTCTGAAACACCATGCCGACTTTGCGGCGCAGCTGATCCACGCAGGCACCCGGGGCGGTGATCGACTCTCCCTCGATGAGGATCTCCCCCTGAGTGGGGGTTTCCAGCAGGTTGAGACAGCGCAGGAAGGTGCTCTTGCCGCTGCCGCTGGGGCCAATGACACTGACCACCTCGCCCGGGGCGACACTCTGGTCAATCCCCTTGAGCACCTCGACATCGCCAAACTGTTTATGCAGGTTGCTGACTTTAATCACTCTGTTTCAGCCTCTTCTCAAATTGGGACAGCATCAGGGTGAAGCTGTAGGTCAACATCAGGTAGATGATGGCGCAGGTGAACAGGGGCACCACGTCTTCGAAGGTGCGGCTGCGGATGATCTCCCCGGCGCGCATCAGGTCGACGCCGCCGATAAAGCCAATCACCGCGGTCTCCTTGAGCAGCACGATGAATTCGTTGCCCAGAGCCGGCAGGATGTTTTTCACCGCCTGGGGCAGAATCACCTCCTTCATCGCCTGACCCTGGGACAGACCCAGTGAGCGGGCCGCTTCCATCTGGCCCTTGTCCACCGCCTGGATGCCGGCGCGGATGATCTCCGAGATGTAGGCGCCGCTGTTGATGCCGAAGGCGATCACCGCGGCGGTGATCTTGTCCACGTCCAGGGAGGCCAACACGATGAAGTAGAGGATCACCAGCTGGACCACCACAGGGGTGCCGCGGATCACCGACACATAGAGGTTGGCCGGCCAGCGCAGGTACCAGTGGCTGGACATCTTCATCAGGGTGGTGCAGATCCCCAGCACCGAGCCCAGCAGGGTGGCCAGCAGGGTCACCGCCAGGGTGACCTTGAGGCCGCTCCAGATCAGCAGGATGCCCACCATCCCATCCTGACCGATGGGGGTAAAGAGAGAGTCGATGATCGCCTGCATAGGGTTACTTCATGTACTGGGAGATTAGGGCGTCGTACTGGCCATTGGACTTCATCTTGTCCAGGGTGGCGTTGGTCTGCTTCAGCAGTTCGGCGTTCTCCTTGGAGATGGCCAGGCCATAGTACTCAGGGTCGAAGGCCAGCTTGGTCAGTTGCAGGTCCGGGTTCTTCTTCATGTGGTTGGCGGCAGGCTCGCTGTCGAACAGCACCAGATCCACCTTGCCGTTTTTCAGCTCCATGATCGCTTCGAAGCCGGTGTTGAATGCCACCACGTTCTGGCTGTACTCCTTGGCCATGATGTCGCCGGTGGAACCCAGCTGTACGGCGATGGTTTTGCCCTTAAGCTCTTCCGGGCTGGCAGGTGCCTCGCCTTGTTGGGTCAGCACCACCTGGGTGGCTTCGTAGTAGGGCTGTGAGAAGCTCACCGCTTTCTGGCGCTCCGGGGTGATGGTCATGCCAGCGGCAATCATGTCAATCTTGCCGGCGTTCAGGGCCACAATCAGGGAGTCGAACTTCATGTTCTCCACCTTGAGGGTCTTGCCGGCGTCTTCGGCAATCTGACGGGCGATGTCGATATCGAACCCTTTGACTTCGTCGCCGTTGGGGCCACCCATGTATTCAAAGGGAGGGAAGGCGGCGTTGGTGCCGACCACCAGGACATTCTCTTTCTTTCCACAACCGGTCAGGGTCAGCAGGGAGAGGCTCAGTACAGCAATGAGTTTCTTCATAATCTGGTCTCTGTTTTCAATGGCTCGATAATTGATAGAGGCCGACTATAGGGCAGGGGCAAACGCGCAGTCAATAACTATGCGATCAAAATGAATTAAAATGCGATTAAGTGCGTTGTTATTAACCGTTTGTGAATAAGTTTTGTACATCCTGGTGAGGTTGGCTAGGTTGGGCGCGTTAGCCAGGCACTCACCTGTTGCGGGTTAGCGCTGCCCTGAATAACTATGCATAAGTAACTGCTTGGTCAGGGTGTGGGTCAGCAACAGCAGCAGAGTTGCCAGGCAGATCAGCATGACCGTGGAGCCGAGCCGGTACAGGCTGGCATAGACCAGATCCCGCTGGCCAGGTATCACGCCCGACATCAGAACCACCAGCGAAGACACGCCGGCAAAGCCTATGGCACTGCGTTCGCCTCCCTGGCACACCAGTTTGACAAAGGGCCCCAGCAACAGCGCAAAGGCGAGAAGGTAGAGCAGGGCGTGATCCACCCAGGTGAACAGGAGAAGTTGTAATAGCAGAGCGGCACCGGCGCCCAGCAAGGTTCCGATAAGGCGGGCCCTGGCCGCGATGAAGCTGGTCATCAGATTAAGCTGAGACAGCATCAGCAGGGCGGCGACCTGTGCCGAGATGGAGTCTGACAGCTCCATGAGTTGAAACATCAGGTAGAGCAGCATCACCATCAGCCAGGTCGACACCAGATTGATGAGGATCTGTTGCTGCGACTCCTGAGGGGGCTGGGCCTGGGCGGGCACTGCCTCTGAGGGAAAACAGCGCCACATCAGTGCACTGATGATGACAGCAACCAATGCGGAAAAGCCCAGATCCAAAGAGTAATCCAGGATATCAAACTGCGGAAAACTGCCCAGGTTCATCAGCATGGATCCAAGGATGATGTTGACGAAGCCAAACATGAAGGTCATGGGATGAATGAGCAGCCAGCAGCTGATTGCCATCCACAACGCCATGGCGCAGAGCAGCAGCACCGGGTGGCCTTGCAGAAAACCCAGGAGCAGGTTGGCCAGGGCACCGCTGAACGATACCGAGAAAAGCAGCTGAACCATGGCCGGTGTGTGCCAGTGATGAATGCGCGACAGAATCACCAGTACGAAGATGGGGGCGAACATTGCTCCGAAGCGCCAGTCACCCAGGGTCGCCATGACGAATGCCAGGGCGCACCCCGCCCACAACCGTTTTAGCATCTGTCCGTCCATCAGTAGATGTAGTGCAGGCAGCTGATCAATTTAACCTGAAGCCGGGCCAGCGCCTGCCAAATGGCGCCTTCGCCGGGGTAGAGCACAACCGATGCCCTGGACCCAATAAAGAGTTGCGGGGGCAGTGCGCCTCTGTGTTCCAGGTTCACCCGCACTCTCTGGGCGTCCCGTACCCAGCGGTTGTTTATCTGAATGCTGGCCAGGGTACCGTTGGCGGTCTGCTGTGCCTGGGCCACTCCCATGTCCCGGCTGGTCAGGGTCAGTTCAAATACTTCGCCGGGCAAGGCGTCGTAGGTCACCAGGGCCCTGGACTGGCCGTCCACCAGAGACAGCGCCTTCTCGCGGTAGTCGGCGGCGATCCACAGAGAGCCTGTGGGGACAAATGAGAGCAAAGGCTGCCGGGCGTTGGCATAGGTGCCCACCGCCAGTTGCAGATTGGAAACAACGCCAGATTCCGGTGCATGCACCCGGGTGTAGCTCAGGTTAAGTTTGGCGGTTTCCAGGGCCACCTCTGCCAGTTCTACTGCGGAAGTGGAATCATTGCTCAGTTGGGCCTTGAGGCGATTGAGCTGCTGGCGAGCGGCGTTTCTGTCCGCTTCTGCGGCAAGGAACCGGGTGTGATTCTGATCGAGAATGGACTCGGAGATAAGCTGTTCGCGGGCTATTTTCTGGGCGCGCGACAGCTCCTTACGCGCTAGTTCGAATGACGCCTGGGCACGTGCCAATTGTGCCTGGGCCGCTTCAATCTGTGCCAACAGCGCCTGGAACTGTTCACGGGCCTGTTGAAGGGACAGCTCGGCTTGTGCCACGGCCAGTTGAAATCGGCGATCGTCCAGGGTGAAGAGCAGTTGGCCTGCCTCGACCTCCTGGTTGTTGGTGACCATGATCTCAGAGACATTGCCCGACACCTCTGTGGCGATTTGCACCACCTGTCCCTGCACCCGGCTCTCGGTGGTCATGGGCACAAAGCGATCGGCAATGACCACGTAACCAAGGGCGACAAAAAACAGGATGAACAGGACGCGAGTCCAGCGTTTAAAAACCAGGTCTAACGGGGGCATGGTTGAATCTCATTTAGCCATTTGGGCGGCAGTATATTGAGATCCATAAGCTTTAAATAGATGGCATAATTGCACTCATATGACCTATCGGTGAGACAATAATGAGCCAGTTGGACGATCTAAACCTGTTTCTGATGACGGTGCGCCACCAGGGGATCAGCGCGGCGGCAAAGGCGGCGGGCATGCCGAGGTCTCGGGTGAGCCGGCGAATTCAGGAGTTGGAGCGTACCCTGGGCTGTCAGCTGCTGATCCGCACGACCCGTCACATAGAGCTGACTGAGAATGGGCGCATGCTCTATGAGCAGATCCTGTCCCCCCTGGATACAGCCAACCAGGCGATGCTGCGTCTGAAAGAGCGCAAGATGCAGATGGCCGGGTCGCTGAGGCTGGCGGTGCCTGCTGCTGTGGGTTCCTCCGAGCGGTTCATCAATATGATTCAGCTCTATATGCAGCGCTTTCCCAAGGTAAATCTGGAGGTGTTCTATCAGCAGCGCAGTGTGGATCTGCAGCGAGAGCGCATCGACATCCAGTTGCTGCCTTCAGAGGCCGAGGTGATCAACCTGGATTACGTTCGGCAAAGTCTGCTGCCTTTTCCCTGCTGTTGGGCCGCCGCCCCAGCGTATCTGGCGCGTTATGGACGCCCCGAGGATGAAGGCGACTTGCAGAACCACTCATTGCTGGCCAGCCGTCATATCGCCGCTTCTTTGCAACATGATCTTAGTTTCCGCTTCCGTACCGATGACCTGCACCTGGTCCAACAACTGACCTGTCAGGGCATGGGCATAGGGCTGCTGCCCAAGGTGTTCGTTCAGGGAGCAGGGGAGGATTGCCCCCTGGAGCTGCTGTTTGAAGCGCGCGGAGCGATAGACGTTGGCCTGAGCCTTATTTATTCCTCTCGAACCTTCATGCCGGAGAAGACCCGGGAGATGGTGGAGCTGATAAGGGAGACCTTCAGTCATCTGGGCTGAGGCGGGCTGGCACGACACTGTCCCTGTGTCGTTGTTTTCTGTTGGGGATCGCGGCGCTAACGTTCTGGCTCTGATTCGGTTAGCAACACGTCTGGTCAAACTCTGCTATACGGGCTGTGTCAGGTCTTCACCGCTAACGAAGATGACCCGGGTGATGTGCGTGCCGTCTTTCTCGTAGCGTTCAAAGGTCCAGTGGTACTGCTCCACCAGTTTCTCCACCAGCTTCAGTCCCAGGCCAAATCCCAGCTCTTCGCTGTATTCGTCGCTGTCCGGATTGATGATGGTGATCTCCGCGTTTCGTTGGCGGATCTGAATCAGGCCGCTGGCGGTGTGCTGAAACGCATTGCGGATCAGGTTGGTCAGTACAATGCGGCACACAGTGCCCGGCAGTTGCAGGGTGCCAGCCTGGGTATCCAGCTCCAGGGACACCTCTCTGCCCTGCAGCAGGTAGTTCAGCTCATCGCTCAGCTGATGAGTCAACTCCTCCAGCGACAGGTCGATGCAGGGCAGGGTGTCGTCGGTTTCCCGTTCCAACCACAGCAGGGTATGAGTCAGGTCGCTCATGGTGATGCTGGCCCGCTCGATGCGTTCCAATACCGCCTGCTGTTTGCTGCTGGCGTCGGGGCTTAACTTCCTAAGCAGAGAGGTGGAGGTGCGCAGCACCGAGATGGGGGTGCGCAGCTCATGACTGGCGTTTTGCAGAAACTCCCGCTTGCGCTCGACGTTCTGCTCTATGGTGGAGAGGCTGGAGCGGATCATTCCGGCGAGGCGGTTAAGCTCCATGTAGTGAAAGTCCGGCGGCGGCTCCTTAATGGAGTTGTGATCCAGATTGCTGGCCCACTGCCCCAGACGCTCTACGGGCCGGGAGACCCGGAACAGACTGACCTTGAGCAGCAGCATGAACAGGGTCAGGATCACCAGAGCGGTGGCTATCGTGAAGATCAGCGGGTCCATCCCCTTGAGCTTGATATGAGGCTCTTCGCCCTTACGGAACTCGCGGGAGACGTAGCGGACCGTACCATCCTCCCGGGGCACCAGAGTGGCAAAGTAACCATACTCGGGCTCGGTGAAGGGGGGGAAGCCGCTGACGTTGATCAGCAGTGTCAGTGGCTCTGTGGGCCTATCCAGGTTCTGCTGAATCTCCTGAGGCAGATCCTGCCAGCGGCTGGCCACTCGAAAGCTCATGATGGAGGAGGGGTGACCGTCGGACACCTCTGTCACCATTGCTGCTTCTATCATGGTGCCTAACATGACTTTGTCCATGCCTTCGAAAAACGCCCGGCCACTGAGCCAGGTCAGGCTCAGTCCCATCAGGGTCGCCAATACCACCACAGTGGCCACTACCCGGCGGTGAATACTCTCTCTAATTTTCATGGCTATACCAACTTTATTAAGTATGTGGTTTGCCTAATGCGCCGGATAAATTGTTCCAATCAAGACGCGGGGCGCAGTTGCTAGTGGGCCTAACAGTAAGCCCCGCAACGCAGAGTGGGGCAATTTAGACCAGCAGTAGTAATCAAGTATTTGATGAAGTTGGTATTACTCTTAGGCTGAAGCCGAAGCCGGGGACGGTGATCAGCATGGCGTCATTGGGCTCCATGGCGCGGCGCAGCTTGTGGATGTGCACCTTGAGGCTGTTGCTGTCTGGTGGATCCTCGCCCCAGACGCCCCGGGTCAGTTCGGCCCGGCTGACCGGGTTGGGCGCCTGACGAATCAGCACCTCCAACAGCTTGAAGCCGGTGGGGGAGAGCTTCATGGGTTGGTCACCCATCCACCCCTCCTTGGCGTCCAGATCCAAGTTAATGGGGCCCAGGGAGAGACGACGAGCCTGGCCGCTGCGGCGTTTGGCCAGGGCGTGCACCCTGACCAAGAGCTCTTCGATGGCGAAGGGCTTCACCAGGTAGTCATCGGTGCCCGCTTCAAAGCCGGTGATCTTATCCTGCAGGCTGTCTCTGGCGGTGAGCATCAGCACCGGGGTGTCGTCCCCGTCATGGCGCAGGTGTTGGCACAGAGTCAGCCCGTCCATCTTGGGCAGGTTGAGATCCAGGATGATGGTGTCGAAGCTGTGCTTGCGGCACAGCTCCAACCCCAGTTGACCATTGGCCGCATGGTCACAGCTGATCCCCTCCAGCTCCAGGTAATCCAGGATGGAGGTCGCCAGATCCAGGTTGTCTTCAATCAGCAGCAGCTGCAGCACGTGGTAACTCCCCGCCGGTCAGGCGTTGGCGCCCCTTGAGCAGGGCCTGTTTGATCTCCTCCTGAATCAGCAGCAGTGCCGGGATCAGAACGAGGGTAATAACGGTCGCGAACAGAATACCATAGCCCAGTGAAGCCGCCGCCGGGATGAGGAACTGGGCCTGCATGGAGGTCTCGCCAAGCAAGGGCGCCAGGCCGGCGAAGGTGGTCACCGAGGTTAGCAGCACCGCCCGCAATCGGCCGGTACAGGCCTGCTGGATCGCCTGCTTAAGTTCCACGCCCTGACGCCTCAGTTCGTTGTAGCGGGAGACCAGCAGCAGGCTGTCGTTTACCACTACCCCGGAGAGGGCCAAAATGCCATTGAGTGACAGGATACTGATGGCCAGATCATTGAACATGTGGCCCAGAATGGCGCCAGTGATGCCAAAGGGGATGGCGGTCATGATTAGCAGCGGCTGCACATAGGACTTCAGCGGAATCGCCAGCAGGGCGTAGATCGCCAGCAGGGCCAGCAGGAACATCTGGCTCATGGAGCTGGTGCTTTCCGCTCGCTCCTCCGCCTCACCGGCAAAGTGCACCTTGAGCTGTGGGTACTGGGCCTGCAGTTTGGGGATGAGATCCGCATTCATCTGGGCTACCAGGGCGTCGGGGCTGATGATCTCCTTGTCCATGGCGGCGGTGATGTAGGCGGCGCTCAGGCCGTCGATGCGGGTCTTCTCGGTCACCTGCATCTCTGAAGTGATCTGCGCCACTGTGCTCAGGGGCACCCGCTGACCGCCGGGGGTACGGACGAAGGCGTTCTGCAAATCGTCCAGGCTCTGACGTTGATCCTGGGGGTAGCGAATGCGTACCTTGACCTCGTCGCGGGAGAGCTGGAAGCGCTGAACAATCTCACCGCCGAAGGTCTGCAGCAGCTGACGGGAGAGCTCAGAGGAGGTCAGGCCCATTGCCAGGCCCTGGGCATTCACCCGAAAACGCAGCTGGGGCTGGCTTTCATAAAGGTTGTCGTCGATGCCGCTGACGCCCTCTGTGGCCTTCAGCACCCGGCGCACTTCCCCGCCGGCCAGGCGCAGGCTGGACTCGTCGGGTGAGCGCAGCTCCAGCTTGAAGGCGTCCATCATCTCGAAACTGTCGAGAAACTTCAGCTTGCGCACCCCTTCCGGCATACCGCTGAGCTGTTGCCACAGCTGTCGGAACTGGGGAGAGCGGTAGGGCGCATCATCAGCCAGTTCCACATTGAGGGAGCCGCTGTCGTCCGCTTCCGCCACCAGTTGCAGGGATTCGATGGCGCTGTCGGCCTCACCGCGCAGCTGGCGGTCCGCTTCCCGGGCGGTTTGTTCCAGTTTGAGCAGGTTGTTGGCCAGAACACCGTAGCCGGCGTCCGGCTCCATGTTCATGTTGGCGGTGACCACAGAGCCGGGAATGTCCGGGAAGAAGGTGACCGGCACCCGGCCGGACAGAGGCAGCCCCATCACCAGTACCAGCAGGGCGATGAAGCCCAGTACTACGGCGTATCTCAGCTCCAGGGCCCAGCGGATGGTCGGCGCATACACTCTGTCGGAGAACCACTGCAGGCCGGCGTCGGCGCCTTGTTGAATGCGGGGCCAGATCCCCTTGATGCCGGAAGGCTGGCGCTTATGGGTATCCAGGTGGGCCAGGTGGCAGGGCAGGATCAGCTTGGATTCCACCACGGACAGCAGCAGGCAGATGGTGACCACGGTGGCGAACTGGGCGTAGATCTGCCCCAGGTTGCCCTCCACATTGGCTAGGGCCAGGAAGGCGGCGACCGTAGTCAGCACCCCGAACAGGGTGGGGATCGCCACCTTCATGGTGCCGCCGATGGTGTTGGCCAGGGTATCGCCGTGCATGCGTCGCTCGGTGTAGATGCTTTCGCCCACCACTACGGCGTCATCCACCACGATCCCCAGGGCCATGATGAAACCGAAGGTGGTCATCTCGTTGATGGTCATCCCCATCCAGGCGTCGGAGAGGAAGTAGACGGTGCCAAAGAACACGAAGGGCAGGCCGGCGGCCACCCAGATCGCCACTCGCAGGTTGAGGAACAGGGCCAGGACGATGAATACGAAGAAGATGCCGGTCATGGCGTTGTCGATGAGCAGATCCAGGCGATCGGTGATGATGGTGCTTTGATCGTACCAGGTCATCAGGGACACACCGGCGGGCAGGCGGCCATTGTCCTGCCACTCGGCCACCACCTGGTTGGCCTGTTCGACAATCCGGTTGATGTCGCTGCGCTCGTCCATCACCAGTTGGATGCCCAGAGAGTTGACCCCGTTGAAGCGCGACAGCACCAGGGGATCTTCCTCGTAGGTCTCCTCAATGGTGGCCACCTGTCCCAGGGTGACCAGGGTACCGTCATTGCCGGTCACCAGGGGCAGGGCGGCGAACTCCTCCTTGAAGTAGGCCTGGTCCACCCCTTTGAGGCGCACCAGCTTCTGAGGATTTCTCAGGCTGGAGCCAAACGCGGTGGTGGACTCGGCGTTAACCTTCTCCGCCACGTCGGTGAGGGAGAGGCCATAGGCCTTGAGCTTGGCTTCGTCGATGTTGATGGCCAGCATCGGCTCGGCCTTGCCGCTGAGCTTGACGTTGGTGATGGCACCCCGAGCCAGCAGTTCCCTTCTGAGCTGTTCGGTCAACGGTTGGAGCACCTTGCGGTCCACATCGCCATAGAGCTGCACCCACAGGGCGTGCTCTTCCCGCCTTTGCTTGTCGATCACTGGTTTTTCTGCCTCGGCAGGCAGGTTGTAGATGGCGTCCACCTTGATCTTGATGTCCCTGAGCAGGGTATCCAAGTCATAGGTGGAGACCTTCTCGACCACCACGGTACTGCCAGTGGCGGTGGAGGTGGAGGTGATGCGCTTGATCCCCTCCAGGGTTTCCAGGGCTTCCTCCACCTTGATGGCGATCCCCTCTTCGGCCTGTTTGGCTTCACCGCTGTCGTAGTTGACGCTGATGGTGACCCGGTTGGGCTCCATGGGGGGAAAGGCCTCTTTGCGGATCTGGGTCAAAGAGAGCAGGCCCAGGGCGATGATGCCGATGAGCAGCAGGTTGGCCGCGACCGGGTTGGTGGCAAACCAAGGGATGATCCCTTTGTTGTGTGGATTCACAGGCGCGCCTCCTCAACCGGGCTGACTTTCATGCCGGCCAGGTAGTTGCTCAGGGGGCGAGACACCACCTTGGCCTGGTTTTGTCCCTGGGGGATGGCCAGGAAGCTGTCGTCGCCCTGATGGAACAGCACCTGGGCATTGGCTGGGCTGAGGGTACCCTGGTCGTCCACCAGCCAGATCTGGCCGCTGCTGGTCAGGGCGGTGCTGGGCACCTGCCACAGCTTGTCCAGCTTGCGACCTGGGATGGCGGCGGTGACAAAGGTACCGGGAAGCAGGGGCTGGGCTCTGTCCAGGGGGGCATCCAGGGCGATCACCAGGGCGCGTTGCCTGTCATCACTGCTGTAGTGAAGCTCGCTGCGCAGCACCCGGCCCTGCCAGTGGCCATTGCCGTCGCTGCTGGTCAGTTGCACCGGCCACTGCTCGGTCATCTGTGTGGGCAGCTGTTGCCACTGGGCCTGGGAAAGCGGAACACGGATCTCCACTCTGTCGGTGCTGTAGAGAGTGGCCAGGGTATCGCCGCTCTGAACCCGGCTGCCCGGCTCCACATTGCGGCTGATCACAATGGCGTCGAAGGGGGCACGTACCTGGGTCCGGGCCAGATCCCGGCGGGCCACGTCGACCTGGGCCTGGGCCTGCTTGAGGCTGGCCTCGGCCACCTCCAGCTGAGGGGTACGCAGCACCAGGGGCGAGTCGGGTTCACCATCGAGGCCTGATCCCTGCCACTCCTCTTTGGCTTGCTGCACCTGACGCTGTTCTTCGAGCAGGGCCAGCTTGGCGTCGGCCAGGGCCTTTTCGGCCTGGGCCAGCGCCTGACGGTAATCACTGCTGTCCACCCTGGCCAGCAGCTGACCGGCCTTGACTCGCTGGCCGCTGGAGAGGGCGTCTTCCAGGTGAATCACCTGGCCTGTGACCTGGGCGGAGAGGCTCAGTTCATGATGGGCTTTGGCTTCGCCATAGCCGATGACGCTGGCCTGAGCCGATTCAGGCTGGGCCAGGGTTACTGCGACTTCAGGCAGGATGATTTGGGCTTCCACCGGCGCCATGGCCGGCTTCTCCACGGGCTGGCTGTTGAAGGCGAAGGCGGCGAAGATCGCGGCGCCACTGACGAGGGTGGCGACCATGGTGAGTTTTGGGTGTTTCATCATTGGACTCCCAGTCCCAGGGCCAGACCGAGATCGACTCGGTTGGCCAGTCGGTTGTATGTGGCGGTGATCAGTTGGGATTCACGGTCGTATTGCTGCTGCTGGACCGTCAGCAACTCCTGTATGGTGACCAGCCCCTGACGGTAGCGCTTCTCATAGCTGGCGCTGCTGCGCCGTGCATTGTCCACGGCGTCCTGAAGGTGGCCCTGACTCTGGGTCAGCTGCTGCTCCTTGCTGAGGGCGGCATCCACCTCCAGCACGGCATCGAGCAGGGTGGAGCGGTAGGTCCAGTAGCTTTGCTCCGCCTGAAGCTCGGCGATCTCGGCGGCGGCTTTGAGCTGCCCGCCTCGGTACAGCGGGGCGGTTAACTGACCCAGCAGAGACCAGACCGGGCTGGCGAACAGAGCATCCTGAAAGCTGGGGTCCTGGTCGCTCAAGGTGGCGCTAAGGCTCAGAGAGGGCAGCATCTCCTTATAGGCCACTGCCGCCCGTTCGCTGGCGGCCTGAGTGGAGAGGTAGGCGCTGCGCAGATCCGGCCGGCGACTGAGGTCCTGCTCCGGCAGCGACGCCAGGGGCAGAGTGACATCCGGGAAGTGAGAGGGCGCAGGCAACTCGGCGTTGCGATCCCCCAGCAGTTTCCTGAGGGTCCGCTGCTCCTCTTTGAGCTGCTCTTCATAGGTGGTGACATTGGAGCGGCTGGCGGCGCTGTTGCTGCGGGCGTTATCCAGTTCATACAGGTTGTCCAGGCCGCGGCGATAGCGGCTGAGGATCAGCGCCTCATTCTGCTCCAGCACCTTAAGCCGGCTCTGCTCCACATTGAGCAGTTGCTGCTGCTGAGCCAGGCGCAGGTAGCTGCGCATCACATTGGCGGCCAGCAGATCGCGGGCTCCCTGGAGATCGGCGCTGCCGGCGGCCACATCCAGGCGGGCGGCGCGGTCCTTATCGGCCAGTTTGCCCCAGATATCCAGCTCCCAGCCGACGGTGATGCCGGCGCTGTAGCTGCTGGAGGCACTCTCCTTATCTTCGCCGCTGAAACTGAGGTCGACACTGGGCAGCCTGGCCCCCAGGGACTGCTGGCGGGTGGCGTAGAGGATCTCCAGGGTCAGCTGGGTCTGAGCCAGGTCAGGGTTGTGCTCCAGGCTGGTGCGGATTAGGGGTGTCAGTTCGGCGATGGGCACCAGCTCGGTGAGGCGGGTGGCGGTGCTCCCCTGGGTCTGGGTCTGCCAGTCACCCTGGACGGTCACGGCCTCATCCATGGGCGCGGCATAGTCTGTGGGGTTAAGCGCCTGGCAGCCGCTTAACCCGACCAGGGCCAGGGAGAGCCAAAGAGGTGAAAACTTCATTGTCGAAAGCCCTACTGCGAATTAGGGCTCCGACTATAGGTGGGGTGGGGTTAAACCTGGGTTAACGCCCCGGCTTGGCGACTTATTGCCAGCGGAATCGCCAGCTGGCCAGGGCCAGGCTCACCAGGGTGATGGCCGCCAGGGGCCACAGGTGGTGGGCAATGGCAAAGAATCCGGCCCCATCGATGATCACCGCCCGGTTGGCGTCGTTCATGTGGGTCAGAGGCAGCAGATCCGCCAGGGTGCGAACCCAGGGGGAGCTGCCCTCCAGGCTGAACCAGATCCCGGACAGCAGCATCATCGGCCAGGAGAGCAGGTTGAGGATGCCGTTGGACAGCTCTTCGGAGCGGGTGCGGCTGGCCACCAGCAGGCCCAGGCTGATCATCGCCGCGCCCCCCAGGGTGGTGTTGATCAGCAGCAGCAGCGGATTGCCCACCACGTCGATGGAGAAGATCAGCGCCACCAGGGTAAAGACCACCACTGAGGTGGCGACGATGGCCCCCAGCCGGCTGAGCATCTGGGAGGCGAGAAATTGCCAGGGACGAAGGGGGGTAACCTGCATCCGCTTGAGCACGCCGGTGCGGCGATAGCGCACCACCACGTAGCCGACGCCATAGAGGGCGGAGAACATCATGTTCATGCCGATGATCCCCGGCAGCAGCCACTCCACGTGGCTGACCGCTTCGCCCTGGATGCTTTCAGGGCTCAGTTGGGGCAGGCGGGCCACCACCAGCTGTTCGGCGATGTAGCCGCGGTTGGAGTCCGGGTTGACCCAGTAGTGTTGGCTGTCGATGGCCAGATCCACCAGATGGCGGGCCACCTTGTGTTTGGCTTCCTCCAGGCTGGCGTAGTGGATGTACTCGATGTGTTCCAGGCTTTGCAGGGCCGATGGAATGGCGGTGTTGCCCACCAGGCCAATCTGATACAGGGGGCGCTGGTCATCATCAAACACCAGGGCCAGGGCGATGATCAGCACCAGGGGAAACACCAGGGACCAGCCCAGGGCGGAACGGTCTCGGGAGAACTCCAGGTTGCGGGCGTGGATCAGGGCGAGCAGGGCATTCATGGCTGCAGTTGGCTCCCGGTCAGTTTCAGATAGAGGTCGTCCAGATTGGGCGCCCTGACGGTCAGCCCCTGCAGGGGCAAGTTGTGGTGGCTGAGCCAGTTCAGAGCATCCTGAGTGTCGTCGCACTCCAGCACCAATTGGTCTCCCTGGCGCCACAGGGGGTAGCGGTCATCCTGGGGAACCGCCGCCTGACCCGAGTCCAGAAGGGTGATCAGGTGGGGGCGGAAATGATCCTCAAGCAGTACCGCAGGGGCCTCTTCGGCCACAATGCGCCCCCGCTCCATGATGGCGATGCGGTCGCAGAGTTGCTGGGCCTCGTCCATATAGTGGGTGGTCAGCACCAGGGTTTTTCCCTGCTCTTTGAGTGTGCGCACCAGCTGCCAGAACTTCAGCCTGGCCTGGGGATCCAGCCCGGTGGTGGGCTCATCCAGAAACAGCAACTCCGGGTCATTCACCAGGCTCATGGCCAGCAGCAGTCGCTGACGCTGACCTCCGGAGAGGTGAAAGTGGAGTTTGTCCGCCACCTCCTGCAACTGACACAGCTCGATGAGATCCGCGATCCTGGCTTTTCTGGGGTAGAAACTGGCGAACAGTTTCAGACAATCGCGCACGCTCAGGTAATCGGGCAGGGCGGTGGACTGAAACTGGATGCCGATGGATTGCTTGTATCTGTTATCCAGTGGAAAGCCACGAAACAGCACCTGGCCACGGGAGGGCGTCAGGACGCCCTCAAGCATGGACAGAGTGGTGGATTTCCCGGCGCCATTGGGCCCCAGCAGGCCGAAGCAACTGCCCTCGCAAATATTGAGATCGACTCCGTCCACCGCCCTGTGGTCGTCGTAGAGGTAGTGCAGTTGTTGGGCTTGGAGCAGAGCGTTCAAGGTGGACCTTCGAATTGCCGGGAACAGTGTTGCCATTGTCCCGGCTTCTTACTGGGCGATTCACTGTGAGTTTTAACAGAGTTTTTCTTTGGGTGTCGCAATCGTGCAGTGGCTCAGGTTTTGGCTATCGGACTCTGGCCTGAGTCGGTACTGGCGCTATGCTGGCGGACAATTCGACGGCAACGGGCGGAGAAAACCCCATGCTTAATTCTATCCAGGTGCGCCTGACTCTGTGTCTGGCGCTTTTGCTGTTTCTGCCCGGCGCCTGGGCGGCGCGAATCGTGTCTCTGGCGCCTAACTGGAGCCATACGGTATCGGCCGTCGGCGCGGAACAGGAGCTGGTGGGGGTGACCCGTTATGCCCGTTTCCCTCAGAGCATTCCCGACAAGGTGGCCAAAGGCGAACTGGCGGTGGTGGGCGGTTTTACCGACATCGATCCCGATGTGGTCGCCGCCCTGAAACCGGATCTGGCCTTGACCGCTTCTGGTTTGCAACTGGGGCTGAAGGCGGAGCTGGAGAAGCGCGGCATCAAGGTGATCCATATGGAGGAGAGCAGCCTGGCGGAGGTGTACGCCAAGGTCCGCGCCCTGGGGGAGGTCATTGGCCATCAGCCTCAGGCGGCGGCTTTGGTGGACTCCATCCGCGCTGGTCTGGACAAGGTAGCCAGTGAGTACGCTGGCCATGAGCCGCTGAAGGTCTATTACGAGATCAACTACCTGTATAAATGTGTGCCGGGGGCGGACTCCTACATCAGCGAATTGATTCGTCTGGTGGGCGGTGAGCCCGTGTTTGCGGAGCGTGCGGGCATGGCGCCGGCGGTCACCTGGCCCGAAGTGGTGCAGTCCGACCCGCAAGTGATACTGCTGCCCACCTGGCCGGGTGCCACCGGGCCGGTGTTCGACGGGCCTGAGGCTGGCAGCGGCACCACCACGCTGGCGGAAGTGCAGGGGCGCCAGGGGGCAGAGCGGATCTCGGCGGTGCAGCAGCAACAGGTGAGATTCATCGATTCGGCGGTGACCAAGCAGGCCGGACCCTCCATCGTCAAGGCCGCCCGTCTGTTGGCTGAAGCGATTCATGGAAACTAACTCAACACTGGGAAAACCCACATAGAATCGACCAACTGCATGGGGATAGTATGGGCTCGAGTGAATCATCATATTGAACCTTAACTTTTTCAGTGTTTAACCGGCCTTAGGGCCGGTTTTTTTGTGTTAACTGGTCGGCAAAACCCGGATCACTGTGAAAAGCCCCAGAGTATTTCACGCCTCATCGGTTTACCGTCAGCCTGTTTGCGGCACCTTTTCGGGGTGTCGGACCAATAACATTCAAACAGTTGGCAAACATGATGATGATGAGAAAAGCGCTGTCCATCGGGGCGGTAACCATGATGGCATTGGGTCTGGGATTTTCCTCCCAGGCCATGGCCGGGGATGCTGAGCTGCTTACCAAGCTGCAGCAGAAATTTGAGCAGGGAAAATACTCCAAGAAGGGCGCCGATGGCTGCATGATGTGCCACCGCAAAACCGAGGGGGTGGCCGCCATCTTCGACGGCATTCATGGCAACCCCAATGTGGTGAAAGGCCCCATGGCCGGTCTCCAGTGTGAGTCCTGCCACGGCCCTCAGGGCAAACACCGTGGCAAGAACGAGCCGATGATCACCTTTGGTGACGACTCCCCGCTGACCGCCGAGATGCAAAACAGTGTCTGCCTGGCCTGTCACGATGACTCCGGTCGCAGTGACTGGCACCTGGGTGCCCACGCCTCCGATGACGTGGCCTGCGTAGATTGCCACCAGCTGCACGTGGCCAAGGACCAGGTGCTGACCACCGAGGGGCAGAACCAGACCTGCCAGAGCTGCCACACCAAGGCCAAGGCTGACAGCCACAAGCGCTCCGCTCACCCCATCAAGTGGGATGAGATGGCCTGCTCCGACTGCCACAACCCTCATGGCTCCCTAAGCGAGTCTGCCATGAACCAGGCCACTGTTAACGACACCTGCTATCAGTGCCACGCCGATAAGCGCGGCCCCTTCCTGTGGGAGCACGAGCCGGTGATGGAAGATTGCAGCCTGTGCCACAACGCCCACGGCAGTGTGAATGAGGGGATGCTGAAGACCCGGGTTCCCATGCTGTGCAAGCAGTGCCACAGCGAAGATGGCCACCCAAGCACCATCCCTGGCGGTAACGGCAGTATTCAAACCGCAGGGCAAGGCTGCCTGAACTGCCACAGCCAGATCCACGGTTCCAACCATCCGTCCGGCAAGGCGTTCCAGTTCTAAGGGGTGAGACCATGAAGACAAGTATCAGTGCCATCGCCCTGGCGATGATGGCGGCCAGCACCCAGGTGCAGGCGTTCGACTTTGGCGTAAACGCCGCCAACCTGGAAAAGGCCAACACCAGCAAGTGGGCCTGTAAGAAGTGTAAGACCAATGTCGGGACCCAGGGTGAGTTCACTCTGGCGGCGGGCAGCGCCATCACCGACGACGATCATGCTTCCAATGCCTTGGGGTATGAAGATGGCTTTGCCGCCGGCGTCGATGCGGACATTCTCCACATCGGTGATTCCGGTACCCGCAGCGAAATCCAGGCCAAGGAGCTGGGCAGCGAGCGAGGCGACCTGCGTTTGAGCCACCGCATGCCGGGCAGCTGGCAGGTGGAAGCGGAGCTGGACACCAAGTCCAATGTGGACACCACCACCGCACAGACCGATCCCTCCAATCTGGACAAGACCGAGCAGCTCAAGCTGGAACGGGAGAAGCTGGGCTTCGCCGCGCGCTACATGGGAGGCCGTTGGGGTGCTCGAGTAGCCTTTGATAACGAAGAGCTCACCGGTAAGCAGGCCAGCAGCGTCAGTCTGCTGGGCAATACCACTAACATTGCCAAGCCCGTGGATAGTGTTACTCGCAACATGATGGCGGCGGTCCATGCCACCGGCGATCGCTGGTTGCTGGAAGCCGGTTATCAGGGCAGCTGGTATGACAACGACATTCTGGGCTTTGCCGTTCAGGCGCCTGAGTCAGCCCTGGCCGGAGCCCCGGACAACCAGGCCCAGCAGGTGTTCCTCAAGGGGCGTTACCAGGTGGGCAGCACCCGCATCAGCGCCCGTGTGGCCACCGGTGAGCAGAAGCAGGATGCGGATCTGGTGACCCTGACCGGTGTTCCTTCCGGCGTGGAAGCGGCGGATCTCAAGGTAGACACCCTGGATGCTGAGCTGGGGCTGACCAGCCGCCTCTCCTCCAACCTGACCCTGCGTGCCGCCGCCCGTTACCGTGACCGCGATAATGACTCTACCCTGTACGAGTTTGAGCAGATCCGCTTTGGTGAGCTCAGCGGTCAGGTGGAGCAGACCCAGGCGATGGACACCACCAAGGCCAACTACCGGTTGTCAGCGGATTACCGCCTGGCCATGGGCCAGAAGCTGTCCGCCGGCATCGAGTATGAGAACATCGAGCGCAGCGCCAGTGAGCGTGAAGAGACCGACGAGACCGAAGTGTGGGTCAGCTACCGCCTGAGCTCCCTGGAGTTGTGGGATCTGCGCCTGAAGGCCAGCTATGGTCAGCGGGACGGCAGCCGCTTCGAGGCAGACAGCGTCACCTCCTCCGAGGAGAATGACCTGATGCGCAAGTACCACCTGGCGGACAGAAACCGCACTCAGGTGGTGGCAGAGATTGGCCACACGCCGCTGCCTCAGCTGAGCATCGACCTGCGCATGCACTATGCCCTGGACGATTACGATGACAGTGAGATCGGTCTGACCGAGTCCGAAGACTACGGCTATGACCTGAGTCTGGGCTGGGAGCCTGGCGATGCCTGGTATCTGTCTCTGTTTGGCGGCTACCAGTGGATCGACAACGAGCAACTGGGCAGTGACAACGGCGATTACGCCACCTGGTCCGCCCTGAGCAGTGACGAGTTTGGTTTTGCCGGTGTGTCTGCCGATTACCTGGGCTTGAAGGAGTGGGGCGTGAAGCTGTCCGCCTCCTATCAGTATGCGCTGTCCATCAGCGATGCTCACACCAGCAAGCCTGAGTATCTGGGGGAGTACGAGTCCACCAGCCACAGTGTGCAACTGCGCGCGGAATACGCCCTCAGCGACCGCTCTGCCATCGGCCTGCGTTACCAGTATGAGCGTTATGAAGACAGCGACTACGCCGACATTCCTGTGGTCAACTATCCCGGCCAGGGTGTCTGGGGTCTGACGACTCTGGGGGATCTGAGCCAGGACTACAATGCCCACCTGGTGATGGCAACCTTCAGCTACAAGCTGTAGTAACGCCAACACAGCAGGGGAGCCAAAAGGCTCCCCTTTTTTGTGTTCAGCTCTGGCGGTTTGATGTGATGCTTATCGCGAATAGAGTATTTGCTCTAATTTGATTGGGGCGGCTGTATTATCCTGTCATCCCAACTTCTGAGGATGAGACGGAGTGCAGTGATGAATCCACTCAATTGGTGGCGAAGCCTGTTTATGCCTGCCCATTTGCCGACAGACGAAGAAATTCGCCGCAAAATCGATACGGCGCTGTTCTTCCTGTTTCTATCGCTGCTCACCGGTATCTACAGCCTGATCAAATGGCAGGGCCAGGGTGTACAGCCGCTGGTTGTGACCTCCATTTTGCTTATCCTCCTTGAACTGTCCGGGGCCGTGGTGCTCAAGTTTTCCGCGTCCTACCGCGCAGCCCTCAACCTGGGGTTTTTGGGGATGAGCTTCCATTGTCTCAACCTCATCTACCAGTCCGGTGGCATGCTGGCCTCCAGCCAGGGGTTGTGGGTGCCCGTGCTCATGGTGGCCTACTTCATCTGCGCCGGCCTGCTGATGGCGACCCTGTGGTCCCTGTGTGCCAGTGGCATTGCCCTGGCCATGGTTGTGTATGGTTTGTCGGGCGGTGGCTTTCCCCAGTTGACTCTGTCGGTGTCCGCGCTGCGGGTCGAGGCGATCACCGGCATCGTGGTGCCCCTGCTGGTCATCGGCATCGCCCTGGCCTTTACCTCCGCTCAGCGGGCCCGGGCACTGCGCCAGGCGACTCAGGCCCAGCAGCAGAGCGAGTCCGCCCTGGAGAGAGCCCGACAGGGTGAGCAGTCTCTGGCGGAGGTACTGGCCAGGGTCAACGACAACGTTCAGCAGCTCACCCTGGTTAACGGGACTTTGGAGCAGGAGTCCGGCCTGTTGCAGCAGCAGGTGGATCAGTTGCATCACAACTGTGCCGATCAGTCCGCCGCCGCGGAGCAGATCGCTGCCGAGCTTCAGCGTCTGACCCAGGACACTCAGCGAAGCGATCAGTTCGTCTCTGAGCTTATGCAGCACAGTGACAGCATCAATATTGAGGCGCAGCGAAGTGCCGGTAGCCTGGATGCGTCGGGTCAGGCGATCTCCCGCATCCTGGATGCCAACGACCAGATCACCGGGGTTGCGGCGTTGATCACCCAGGTGGCGGATCAAACCAACCTGTTGGCCCTCAATGCCGCCATTGAGGCGGCCCGTGCCGGCAGCCATGGCCGGGGGTTTGCCGTGGTGGCCGAACAGGTGCGAGAGCTCTCGTCTCAAAGCAATCAGGCGGCCAAGGAGATACGCGGCATCCTGGAGTTGAGCCGCCGTGAGGTGGAGCAGGGACAGTCGGTGATCGGTGCTACCAACCACACTATCTCCGGCATATTGTCACAGGTGGCAAGCAGCCGGGAAGAGGTTGGCAAGCTCACCGGGCTGATTGCCCAGCAAGCACACTCAGTGGAGGAGCTGTCCACCGCGGGCGTCAGTGTCAGCAGCACCGCAAAGGAAACCGCGGAGGTGGCGGGCCAAGTGGCTGGCCAGCGGGTCAGGTTGGCTGAGCAGGTGGAGGTGGTACGCAGGTTAACACTCAATCTGCACTCGGTTCTGGAGCGCAGGGGCTGAGCCGGTACACAATAGCATCAGGGGCGCCCTATAGAGCCTCCTCAGGGCGCTTGAGACGCTGCAACGCCGAACTGGTCAGGTAGCGCTCGACCCGTCCGCACTTGGGGCAGGCAAACAGCTTAAAAGGGGCGATGGAGTGAGGCTGACCATTGACCAGGCTTAAGGGGTCGATGCTGGCATCCCCGTAGGGCACCATGGCAGCGTCGCAACGCTCGCACTGAGGCACAACCGCCGCCTCATCGGCCTCTGGATGGCGTTTGGCGCAGCAGTTCCAACACTGGGAAAAGGTATCGTCATCTATCAGTACATGACACTGTGGGCACACCCAGGACACGACGACTCTCCTTGTGACATGATTATGGAGTGGCAGGAGCAAGGGAGTTTAGGCTCAGCTAATACTTAAGTCCTTGGCATACATCAAAATATTGACATTAACACAGTCAATTTCAGTGAAATCATCTTCATCCAACCGCCCTTTGTGATGTCAGAGTTGCTGGTTATTCCAGCAACCGCAACGCCATTTGCGGCAAAGCCTTGGCATCAGAGCTATCCTCTAAGGTCAGAGGAGCTTAAAGAGCGCAATATGAACAGTGGTTTGCACTTAGTTTCCCAACAGGTTCTCACCGAAAGCGTCATTCGAGGCACATTGAAAGGCGGACTTCCGGTACTGGTTGTGCAAAACCGTTTCGCCGAGGCGGTGATAAGCCTATTCGGCGGTCAGGTTCTCAGCTTTATCCCCGTGGGCCGCAAAGACTGGCTTTGGCTCAGTGACCGAGCCCTCCTGGATCAGACCCGCCCCATTCGGGGAGGGGTACCCATCTGCTGGCCCTGGTTTGGCAACAATGGCTCGGACGCCAGCTTGCCTGCTCACGGCTTCGCTCGCACCCAACTTTGGCAGCTCGATGAGATCAGTGAACAGGTACAGGGCACCGTCGTTTCCCTGTGTCTGTCTGATGATGACATCAAACCGGATTACTGGCCCTATGCCTATGAGCTGCAGCTGGATGTTCATGTCGGCCATCAACTCACCCTCACCCTGACCTGCCATAACTGTGACAGTAAGCCCTGGCCCTTCTCTGCGGCGCTTCACAGCTACTTTGAGGTGGGGCAGGCGGAGCGGTGCCAGGTACACGGACTGGGTGGGCGTTATCGTGACAAGCTCAGCGGCCAGAGTGTCATCCATCCTGGTGCACTGCAGGTGAGTCCGCCGCTGGACAGAATCTACCCCAAGGCCGAACGCCAGGTGGTGCTGTCTACGCCGGGCCACAGTCTGCTGCTGGATCAGTCCGGTATGGACTCTGTGGTGGTGTGGAATCCGGGCAAACAACTGCCGGGCGATATGCTCCCGGAGCAGGCCGGTTCCATGCTGTGTGTGGAAACCGCCCTGTTGGGGGAGGAGGGCGTTATGCTGTCGCCGGGGCAGGGCAGGCAGTTGTCGGTCACCATCAGCCGACAGAGATAAAAAAACCGCCCCAGAGGGGCGGCATCAATCAACGGAAGGTTCGGCGTGGCTTTCCCCTTCAGTTAACTGCAGTCTTTTAGAAAAATCACTCTAAACATCAGTCATCTTTGCTGCATACCTGCAGCACTTCTTCCGCCAGGCCTTCCGGACAGCCGAAATGGGTCCAGTCCACGGTCAACAGCTGAGTGTTGTACTTCTCGCAGATGTGCGGCAGGAAGGTGTTGTGACAGTCGGAGATCAGCTGAATGTAGCTGCGTGGCGTGCCCAGTTCGGCGTCGCGGCCACGCTCCAGCATGCGGTCATAGGCAACGGAAGGATCAGACTTCAGGTAGACCACGGCGCTCACCTGGGGGTAATCACGCAGCTTGTCCTGGATGTCGTAGTAGTAGTCCAGATCCTTACCATCGGGACGGCAAGCTTCGGCCAGGTTGGCCTGGCAGAACACCAGATCAGAGAACAGAGAGCGTTCGATGATGTAGTTGTAGCCTGGGTCCAGATCCTGACAGGTTTCCGCACGCTTGTTGGTGATGTAGCGCTGGAAGTTGATTCGCTGGCTGGGATCATTGGTAAAGGCTTTCAGCAGACGCTGGAACTCAGGATCGGTGTCCACTTCCTCAATGATCAGCTTCCAAGGCTTGTCATCTTGGTTGGTTAACTGATGGGCCAGCTTCGGCAGCAGGGTGGATTTGCCTACGCCGATGTTGCCTTCGATGGCGATCAGTTCGAATTCTTGAGTCATGGTCACTGTGGTCTGCTGTTGATATTGGGATGGGCATAATATCAGAACACAGAGTTTTTAAAACGGGAAAATGGCAATTTAAGCGCAACTTTCTTTAGTAAAACGGGTTTTGGCGGGGAAGGTTGCGGGCAGACTGAATAAAGTTTGGAGTTTGCTGCGTAATAAATCTGCTGTCTTTGTTTATAGTGCTGAATAATTTGACTATTTTTCAGTTTATCAGATTTGGTTGCACACACTATCGACTGCGAATTGCGCAAAAATCATTCGCTCAGGCGATTCTTTGAGCTGGGTTTGGTGTGGTTTTGTGGAGGTAGGAGCAAAAAGCCGGGGCAAGCCCCGGCATTTCGTTGTTTGATGCGCTATCTCATCAGTTCTAGGAAGTGACTGAAGGAGGCAATGGCGTGAAGGATCAGGTACCAGATCAGGTATTCACTGAACAGGATGTGCCAGCTACGCCAGGTCATCGCCAGGCCGCTGCCCTGGGTTGCCAGCCAGGCCAGGCCAGTCAGGCCGATGGCGAGCATCAACAACAGGCCAATGCCTTCAATAAAGGTCAACAGGCCGGGAGAACCCGCGGCGGGCAACTGTCGCTGTGTCAGTTTGCGAATGTCTTTGGCGATGGGGCCGAACTGACCCAGACACCAGCCAAAATAGAGACGCCATTGGCCATGACGGCAGCACTTAACCAGAAACAGCACACTCATCAGTGCGGTAACGACGCCAAGTGCGATGTGGTTGTAGTCCCACCATCCGGCTTTATCATGGATGCGGCTGGCCAGGTGCACCTGGCCGGAGGTCGAGAGCAGCCAGATCGCCAACAGTGCCAGCAGGACATGGAGTTTCTCCATCAACTGAGAGAGTAGACCCACGCTGTGTCCTCCTTGGAATCAGTAATTGGCGACGCGCTGGGAGAATCGGTCAACCTTGTCCCAGTCGGTGTACTCGATGCAGGCATCCAGGTTGGTTGGGCCCTTGGTGATCCGCATGATGAAGCGAATGATGTGGCGATCGAAGAAGTTGTACCTTTGATAATCCACCATGCCACCAAACACCTCCATAAAATCCGGGGTCCAGCTGATGCGCTTGAGAAACGCCTGCATATAGGGGTTGGTTTCAGCAGAGTCTTTACCTGGCTTTCGGGCCACCAGGGAGACAGAGAAGAAGCCGGAGGGCTTTTGCTCAAGTTGAGGTTGTTTCTCTTTGATAAACTTGAACACCCTGTGGGCATGTTTACCGTGCTTGATGCTGGCTCCGATGAGGATCTTGTCGAACCTGGCCAGATCCACGTCTCCTTCCGCCAGGTTATGCAGGGATACCACCTCACCACAGCCCTCAAGCTGGGTTTTGATCTTATTGCAGATCTTCAGTGTCTGCCCCTTATCGGTGGAATAGGCGATAAGTGTGTTGCTCATTTACTCTCCGGCGGGTTGGTGCTATCTCGACGCTTCCATCATAGCCAAAGGAGGCCCAGGGATAACTTGAAGAGGATCACCGATTGGGCCGGGGATTCGGTGAATTGCCTTTCAACTGCTTCTTTTGTGAACTGAATAGGTAAACTAACTGTTACTGAAAGTGGTCGTGAGTCTAGATTCCTCTAAGTGTCTGACGATTCAAGCCGAAGTGAAACTGTCACAAAACGGCTCCTGAAACGAGTCTTTGACTGAGCGTGGTTCATATTAAAATACACTTAGTTGTTGAAAAGGTGGTATACTTAGTTCTGAATGTTTCCCATCGGAGCTGTCACCCCTTTGCTAAAGGGTTCCGTCGCCATAGAAGCAGAATCAATGAGAATTAAATTAGAGCAATTGAATGAAGAAGAGATGGATTATCTCTTTAAACTTCGCAAGGCCAGAACGTTAGATACACTTGAATTAATGACTGAAAAGTTGGAAAGGGAAGCAACCACCAGTGCTCAGGAAGCCTCTATTTGTCGAGCATTCGATGTAAGAGAAGGGGAAATTGAGCAAGGCAAGTATGTCTAAAAGCCTGTGAAGATTTAGATTCACAAATCAGATATCCATTACTCGCAAAATAGAACTAATAGATAACTAATAATTCTATCTGGATACTTGATTCAAAGCCCGGAGCCATTTTGGCGCCGGGCTTTTTTATCTTAGGGGACAAGGCGATTGATGACGGGAATTTTGGAGAGCGCCATGGTCAGTAGCAGGGCGGCGACCAGTGTCAGCAGGGAGATGACCGGCAGCCCTACCCAGTTAGTGCCAAACCAGCCGTAGACACCATTGCTAAGGTTTCTTACCGGGATCAGCAGCAGTGGGTGAACCAGGTAGATTCCCAGGCTGTAACGGGCAACCAAGCTGATCATCTTACGTAGTGGACCCTGAATTCGTTCAGCATAACGTTGGGCCAATACAAACAGCATTGCGGCGATGACCACAGTATTAAGAGATTTATATCCCATAAAGAAGGCACTGTAGCCACGTTTCAGTTCGGCAAACCACCAGGTTCCAGTCAGATTGACAAGCAGAGCCAGGGAGCCAGCAAGTACCCACCATTTAACCTGCTGACTATTATCTCTGTTGAATAGATACCAGCCGAGGATCAGATATCCACTATAGAGAATCAAATTCTGTCTCAATGGGGTATCAACGTGCAGCCAGTGCATCAAGGTCAATAGCATCCAGGCCGCGATGATCAATTTAACCCGCTCTTTATCCATATTCGCCAGCAGTGGGGCTAATAAGGGGATGACAAAGTAGAGTGGTATAAAGTCATAAAAGAACCACAGGTGATACCAAGCGGGCTCCTGTGGAGATCCCACCAGAGTTTCTGTGATGAGTTCTTGTGAGAATCCTCCGTCAGTCCAACCGGAAGCTATTGAATATATTAAAGTCCAGGCGACGAAAGGCACGACAACCTTCAGTAATCGCCGTTTCATATAGTCCTTACAAACAAAGGGGCGATTGTCGGACAACAACAGGGCGCCGGTGATCATCATAAAGACCGGCACGGCCCAGCGGGATAGCGAATTGTAGCCCGACGCAGCCATCCACTCTTCCATGGGAGCCAGGCCCCAGAGGTGGCGCCAGGGCCCCAGAACATGGATCAGGACGACGGCGATGGCAGCCAGGCAGCGTAACAAGTCGAGATAGAAGATGGATGGTCTCGTCTGGGACATGCGGTCAGGCTCCTGAGGAAAAACCTATTCAGCATACCTTAGTGAGAGTAATGAAGACAGATTAGGGAGTTAAGCCGTTCAGCCTGGGTTTGGACTAAAGGTGCAAGTGGTGAGAGTTCGGTCAGCGGGCGGTGACTAGGCAACCAACCCGCTCAAATGATGAGGTAGGCTGGTTGCCGAATTCCAGGTCGGCGAGCCGAAGTGTGGCCGTTACTTGTTGCAGGCCACCAGGTGCAGCATCTCGGTGGCCAGGGTGGCGCCGGCAAGGGCGGTGATTTCGCTCTGGTCGTAGGCGGGGGCCACCTCAACCAGGTCCATGCCAACGATGTTGAGCCCGGCCAGTTCCCGGAACACCTTAAGCACCTTGTCTGTGCTGAGACCGCCGCATACCGGCGTGCCGGTACCCGGAGCAAAGGCAGGGTCCAGACAGTCGATATCGAAGGTCAGATAGACAGGGAGATCGCCCACCCGGCTGCGAATCGCCTCGGCCATCTCCTTGGCTGGCAGGTCGTTGGCTTCATCGGCATGGACCACCTGGAAGGGGTGGTCGTCGTAACCGTATTCTGTGCGGATGCCAATCTGAATGCTGTGAGCGGTATCCACCAGTCCCTCTTTGGGGGCATGATAGAACATGGTGCCGTGGTCATAGCGACTGCCCATGCTGTAGGTGTCCGTATGGGCATCGAAATGCACCAACGCCAGCTTGCCGTAGTGTTTGGCGTGGGCGCGAAGCAGAGGCAGGGTGACGAAGTGATCTCCGCCAAAAGTCAGCATCTGTTTTCCCGCCTGAAGCAGTTTGGTTGCGTGGGCTTCCAGGCCCTGAACCAGTTGCTCGGCATCGCCGCAGTCGAACACCAGATCGCCACAATCCACGACCTTGAGCTTCTCCTCCAGGGCAAAACGCCAGGGGAAACGGCGATCTTCCCAGGCCAGATTAACGGACGCGCGGCGCACGGCGTCGGGACCATTGCGGCTGCCAGGACGGCCGGTGGTCGCCAGATCGAAGGGCACACCGGTGATCACCCAGTCGGCATCGGATTCGGCAGGACGAAAGTCCAGGGGGCGGCGAAGAAAGCCAAAGGCATTGGAATAGAGCGAATAATCTTTCTTATCGGCAAGTGTTGCCATACAGACCTCAAGTGTCACCGCAGTGACGGACTGGTTAGGGGATTTCAGGGGCTATTGTCCACACAGTGGTGGTTGTTGTCATCTGATATTGGCGGCGCAGAGAAAGAATTTTCCCTGGAGAAACTCTGAGCAACCGGTCGCCCACCGGCTTGGTTAAGTTGAATATCCGGGTAGACTGAGGCCAGAACAGTTTTTGGAGAGATAAGATGGCCCATCAATGGTCACTGGAGTGGCAAGGCAGCACCATCAGGGTGAGCTCGACCTGGGCCGCAGGGAGTCGGCTGTACGTGGACAAAGAGCTGCAGGACAGAAACGGTGCTCTGTTCGGATTGCCCTCTACGCAGAGGCTGGTAGGCAAGGTGGGTGAGGCTCCCATTGAGGTGGAGGTGAACTACCAACTCTTCTGGCCGACCGTGGTCATTCACATCGATGGCGAAGAGGTACTCAGGCGCTCCTCCCGGGGTTACTGAGCAACCACCGCCTGCCATTGCCTGACCACCTCGGCATCGCCGAGGTAGGGAGTGGCGCTGAGCTTATCGGCGCTCAGGTATTGATGGCGCTCTTCCCCCTTTCCGCACAGCAGCAGCAGATCACCCGGCGCCATCCTATCCAGGGCCCTGTGTATCGCCTGGGCTCTGTCTTTAATTCGACAGGCTTGCTGTCTGGGGTCCATGGTATCAAGCAACTGGGTGAGGTCGACCCCCAGCGGATTGTCCGCAGTGAAGTAGCAGTGATCGGATAGGGCCAGTGCGGCTTCGCCTATCTCTTTGGCATCCGCCAGGCGGTCGCCGGTGACGCCTAGCAGGGTGTGAATCTGCCCAGAGCAGCTTCGCCTGGCCTGAGCAATCAGCGTTGCCAGGCTGGCTTTGTTGTGGGCGTAGTCCACCACCACCTGGCGATTCTCACTTAGAGTCAAGCTTTGAGAGCGCCCGGGAACCGGCGATAGGCAATTTAGCTTCTCCAGCAGGGGCGCCAGGGGGTGACCCAGTACCAGTGCCGCAGCCAGCATCGCCAGGGCGTTGTCGATGTTGAACTCAAAGGGGAGGGGCAGGGAGCAGCGATATCTGTTTCCCTGATGGTGCAGCCAGAACTCACTGCCGCGTAAGTCGCAGCGAATCACCTTGGCGTACAGGTCCGCATCTGGATTGGCGCGGCTGTGGGTCAGTGCCGGTCCACGGTGGCGACAGCGGTCCAGCACCATGGTGGCGCAGGGATCGTCCAGGTTCACCACCGCGCGGCCTTCCGGTTTCAACTTATCCAGAAGCCTCAGCTTGGACTGAATGTAGTTGTCGCGACTGCCGTGAAAATCCAGGTGATCCTCGGTGATGTTGGTGAAAATGGCGCAGTCAAAGGCCACATGGTCTACCCGATCCTGTGCCAGCGCATGGCTGGACACTTCCATCACATGGTGGGTTAAGCCCAGCCGCCTCAGGGTGCTAAAGCGATCCAGCAGGGTTAACGCATCCGGGGTGGTGTTGATGGTGGGGGTCAGCAGTTGTTGGTAGAGGCTGCCTAGGGTGCCTGTGTAGCAACTGGGGGTAATGCCATCGAGCAACTGGTAGAGACCAAAGGCCACGGTGGTCTTGCCATTGGTCCCGGTGACCCCGATCTGCGCCAGATGATCGCCAGGGTACTCCAGGTAGCGGTTGAGCAGCGCCAGGGTGTCGGCAAAGCCTGCGGTGACGATGCAGGGGACGCTCAATTGCAGCGGGGTGTTGGCGATGACCAGAATGGCTCCGGCGTCCACCGCAGTCTGGGCAAACTCATGGCTGTCGAGGCTCAGCCCCTGCCGGCACACGAAGGCGTCACCGGGCTCAATGGCTCGGCTGTCCAGCTTGAATGCCTTGGGTTGCAGTGCGTGGAGCTGTTGCAGGCGGGAATCTTGATTCATAAAGCAAGGCCTGGGAGACCCAGGCCAGAACGGGATCAGTTATCCAGGCCGGCAGAGGCTTGGGCCATCTGAATAAGCTCAATCATGTAGCCGTCAGGATCGCGGACAAAGGCGATGTGGGTGTTGCCGCCGAGCACCGGGCCGGGCTCACGGGTTACCTCTCCGCCGGCGGCCTTGATCTTGTCGCAGGCGGCGTAGATGTCATCGAAGCCCAGGGCCAGGTGGCCGAAAGCGTTGCCCATTTCATACTCTTCGACGCCCCAGTTGTAGGTCAGCTCAACCACAGCGTGACCGTCCTTCTCTTCGCCGAATCCAACGAAGGCCAGGGTGTACTTATACTCTTCATTGACCGATTGGCGCAGCAGGGTCATGCCCAGTACGTCGGTGTAGAATTTGATGGAGCGGTCCAGGTCTCCGACCCGGAGCATGGTGTGCAGCATCTGCGGCATGGTGCGTTCCTTAATGTTCGTTTGCAGCCAAGTTTAAAGATAAACCCCAAGGGATGCGACCACAGAAACGGAGAATTCGGGATCCGTCTCCCACCCCAGGAGTGATGCAAAGGCTGTGTTGACACTTATTTGCGCAAATACAACCAGTTGAACAAGCTTCGAGCAGTGGGGTGAGAGTTTTGCCATAGCCGATGTGCGCCATTGCCACCACGTGTTGCGGTTAGGTTAAAAATGGATTTCAACCCAGGCTTTCCTTGGTAAGCTGGCAGAAAAAATGTGGTTGGTACAAGCAACTGAGAGCCTCTGGCTTATCAGGCAGTTTTTCGGACAATTCTGATTGTATAATTTATTTACATTAAATCAGTGCCTTACCCGGAAACTTAAGCGTACAGATTCCGTGCAAACGTCCATATGATTTGCTTGATTACGATCCACAATACAGTATTATCGAAAGGCTGTTTCAAACAGCGAATATCGTTTGTCTGAAGGGGATGGAGTTTGATCCATATCTATCTAGTTGATGACCATGCCCTGGTCCGCACGGGAATTCGCCGCATCTTGGATGATGAGCGTGGCATCAAGGTTGTCGGTGAGGCCGAAGATGGTGAGGTAGCCGTTAATTGGTGCCGTAAAAACCATGCCGACGTCATTCTTATGGACATGAACATGCCCGGTATTGGTGGTCTGGAGGCGACCCGCAAGATTTTGCGGTTCAATCCCGATGCCAAAATCATTGTCCTGACCATCCACACCGAAGAGCCGTTCCCCACCAAGGTGATGCAGGCCGGAGCCGCCGGCTACCTGACCAAGAACGCCCCGCCGGTAGAGATGGTGCAGGCGATTCGCCAGGTGGCCTGTGGTCAGCGCTACCTGTCGCCGGAGATCGCCCAGCAGATGGCGCTGAACAAGTTTAAGACCGAGGACAACCCCTTCGACGACCTGTCGGAGCGGGAGCTGCAGATCATGATGATGATCACCTCGGGTCAGAAGGTCAGTGACATCTCTGAGAGTCTGAACCTGAGTCCCAAGACGGTGAACAGCTATCGTTACCGGCTGTTCCAGAAGCTCAACATCGGTGGTGATGTGGAGCTGACCCGCCTGGCCATTCGCTATGGTATGCTGGACGCAGAGAAACTCTGACAACCAGCTCAATGTCCGAAACACAATTTGATTCCAGGGCCTTCCTGAAGACGGTCACCTCACAGCCCGGTGTGTATCGCATGTACGACGCACCGGGTGGGACCGTCATCTACGTCGGTAAGGCCAAAAGCCTCAAGAAACGCCTCAGCTCCTACTTCCGCGCCCAACTGCCCGATGCCAAGACCCAGGCGTTGGTGGCACAGATCCGTCATATCGAAGTGACCGTGACCCATACGGAAACCGAAGCGCTGATCCTGGAGCATGACTACATCAAGTTGTACATGCCCAGGTACAACGTGCTGCTGCGGGACGATAAGTCCTACCCCTACATCTTTTTGTCGGAACACCGGCATCCCAAGCTGGGGTTTCACCGTGGCCCCCGACGTGCCAAGGGACGCTACTTCGGTCCATTTCCCAATGGCGGTGCCGTTCGCGACAGCCTGCACCTGATGCAGAAGCTGTTCCCCATTCGTCAGTGTGAAGACAGCTATTACAAGGCCAGATCGCGCCCCTGCCTGCAGTATCAGCTCAAGCGTTGCAGTGCCCCCTGCGTAAACAAGATCAGCGATGAGGATTACGCCGAGCAGGTGAAGATGGCTACCCTGTTCCTCCAGGGCAAGAATCTGCAGGTGATTGACCAACTGGTGGGCTGGATGGAGCAGGCCAGCGCCGAACTCAAGTTTGAGAAAGCGGCACTGTACCGGGATCAGATTCAGGCGATGCGCACCGTCCAGGAGCAGCAGGGGGTCCATGGCAGTCTGGGCGAAATGGACATTCTCGGGGTCTCCGTCGACAAGGGGATGGCCTGTTGTCACATGCTGTTCATTCGCGAGGGCAAGATTCTCGGCAGTCGCAGTTATTTCCCCAAACTGCCGGCGGACACCGGCACCGACGAGCTGACCGCCTCCTTCCTGATGCAGTTCTACTTGGGGGGAGGGGAGGAGCGTCAGATCCCCGCCGAGATCATCCTGCCCTTGGAACTGGAGGATAAGGAGGTGCTGCAGGAGGCGATCGTTCAGCGCTGTGGCCATAAAGTGGCCCTGAAACATTCGGTGCGCAGCGACCGGGCCCAGTTCCAGCGCCTGGCGGCCACCAATGCGGCTACCGCCCTGGCCAGCCGGGTGGCCCACAAATCCACCATTGCCGATCGCTACCGGTTGCTCAACGAAACCCTGGAGCTGTCCGACCCCATTGAGAGGATGGAGTGTTTCGACATCAGTCACACCATGGGTGAGCGTACCATCGCCAGCTGTGTGGTGTTTGATTCCGAGGGCCCCGCAAAGAAAGAGTATCGCCGTTATAAAATTGACGGCATCACTCCTGGGGACGATTATGCGGCCATGGCCCAGGCGGTGAAACGCCGGTTCGAGAAGGTGACCGCCCCGGCCAATCTGCCCACCATCCTCTTCATCGATGGCGGCCGCGGTCAGTTGACCCAGGCGGAAACCATTTTGGAGGAGACTCTGACCGCCCGGGGCATCGAGCCACCTCTGGTGATCGGCGTCGCCAAGGGGGAGGGCAGGAAGCCTGGCCTGGAGACCCTGTTCGTCGGTTTTACCCGTGAGGTGATCGATCTGCCCGCGGACTCGCCGGCGCTGCACCTGATTCAGCACATCCGGGACGAGGCACACCGTTTTGCCATCAGCGGCCATCGGGCGGCTCGAGGCAAGGCGCGTTCACAATCTACTCTGGAGCAAATACCGGGTATCGGGGCCAAAAGGCGTCAGTCTCTGCTCAAATATATGGGTGGAATGCAGGAACTTAAGCGCGCCAGTGTTGAGGAAATAGGCAAAGTGCCAGGAATCAGCACAGAACTGGCACAAAAGATTCATGATGCGTTGCGCGACTGATCGGTTTTCGGCATGATTGACGGCTGAAGTGGGCCGGCTAGGGCGTTTGTTTTGACCTTAAATATTCCAAATATACTCACACTGTTACGGCTCATCCTGATCCCGTTTTTTCTGGTTTTCTATTATATCCCCTGGCAGTACGCCTATATGACCGCTGCGGGCATCTTTGTGTTGGCCTCCTTTACCGACGCACTTGACGGATACCTGGCCAGAAAACTGAATCAGACCACCCCCTTTGGTGCCTTCCTCGATCCTGTGGTGGACAAGGTGATGGTAGCCAGCGCCCTGGTGGTTCTGGTGCAAAGCTATGAAGGTTCCATCTGGATGACCATCGCTGCCATCATCATGATTGGCCGTGAGATAGTTATCTCCGCCCTGAGAGAATGGATGGCGGAGCTGGGCAAGCGCTCCTCCGTTGCGGTGTCCTGGATTGGTAAATTCAAGACTGCCGCCCAGATGCTGGCCATTACCGGCCTGATCACCCATTACAATGAGTGGGTGATTAACCTGTCCATGGTGATGCTCTATGTGGCCACCGCACTGACCCTATGGTCTATGCTGGTGTATCTGAAAGCGGCCTGGAAGGACCTGGTTGCCCACGGATAAAGCAATTAGCCTGGGCATTGCATAAATACACAGCACTTAACCCCATAACCTACAAAAGGTTATTGACCGCCAAAGGGGTTTAAGTAGAATACACAGCGTTCCGAAAGACGGGACATCTGGCGCGTTGGCAGAGTGGCTATGCAGCGGATTGCAAATCCGTGGACCTCGGTTCGACTCCGGGACGCGCCTCCACTTTAGCCCTGGTGGTGAAATTGGTAGACACAAGGGATTTAAAATCCCTCGCTGGTAACAGCGTGCCGGTTCAAGTCCGGCCCGGGGCACCATCTTCTAACCCTTGTGGTTAGCACATAAAAGCTCAATCTCTTCAAGAGGTTGAGCTTTTTTGTTTCTGCCTCATACCGGGCCGGGCGAGTGCGGTTGAAATTCAGCGCCCTGGATAACAGATTGAAGCCTAACTTCTTCTAGAGGTTAGGCTTTTTTGTTATCGTCGCCGAATTCGTGCCCACTGAAGATGACTCATGAGCCCTGGAGCGTTAAAAGCGAAGCTGTTGCTTCCCCTTATTTACTTTCCGGTCATCTGTTCGATGCTGGGGGCGTTTATCGCGTCACTGCACCACTGGGCGCTGGATCCCATCAGTGAACTCTGCTTTGTCCTGCTGAAAGTGGAGATGGTGTTGCTGCTGCTGGGAGTGGCAGGCTGGGCTATAAACTTCTGCTTGCTTCTCAGGCTGTGGAAGGGCTGCATCAGCCTGTTTGACCATGCGGTCACCGGCATACTGCTGCCCCCTGTTTTCGGCACCTTGGCCATGGTGTTGGATGTGGTTACCCTGGTTTACGGCGCATGACCGAAGCCTGTTGGATGAAAACAGGCCCCGTTCATCTACTGTCAGGGCGATTGCTCAAAGACGTACGGCATCAAGCGCGCCTCTTGGATACAAGCAGGCGCCGCCACCACAGAGCTGCAAGTGTGAAGAACAGACCCAGGAGATCAAAGCTGCCTCCGCTGGTGGACTTTTCTTCTGGGACCGGAAGAAAAACCACATTATGGTCGTAGTTGTAGCTTTGGGCTTGGTTTGTACCTAGCTTTTCCCCGTAGCGCACCCCAACAGCCAGTTCGAGCCATTGGGTACCGGACAGGTCGATATTCAGGCTGACACTCCTGCTGGACACACCGGGAAGAAAATCTACACGTTGGGTAAAATCGTCATCGAAGTGGATACCAGGCTCTGCACTGTCGGAATCTACGTAGATCTCGACGGAAACTTGCGTATCCAGGGTAGCTTCCTGTCCCTGGCCATCTGCCAGCCAGACTCTAAAGTCTACTGTTCCCTGCATCTCTTCGTTAAGCGTTTCCTGTACTACCTCTAACTGAGCCTGCGCCAGTTCAGCCATGGTAGGCGTGATATGAAACCATTGTTTTTGCGGCAGGGTGTGGTCAAAGAGCACCTGGTGAAGGTAGTCAATTTGCTGCTCATTCACTTTGAGCGGGAAAGCGGTTCTTAACGCCTGGGTGGGACACATCACATTGTCTTTTTGAGTGCACGCCTCCTCTGCTAATGTATCCAGCCCCGCCAGTCGAAACGCTTCATGAGCCCAACTGTCGGGCGTACTGTCTGTCAGCGAAAGAATGGAGGCCGAGTAGCCTGACGAACCGGAGGTGTTGCCTTGAGTGTCTGGCTCGAGGACAACGTAGGTTACAAGGTCTGCTCCGAACCTCTGCATCGCCTGCCAGGCCTCTGTGTCGGCTCCTTCAGAGATCCCATTTTGTATGGCTGCGGCTGCTGCATTCATATCGGCAATTGGGGCGGTGTAAACCACATCAGCTAAATTGCCATAGTTGGATTGCAACACTGCTTTGGTTTGAAATTTCACTTTTGGGTAGGGGACACCTTCAACCTGATTGGCCCAAAACACCCATTCATTAATTCTATTGCGAATATACTCTTGGTTGAGCTCTTCAACAGCCTGTGGTTCCACGATGAATACGACATCGACATCAATGGGTGGCTCCATGGGACTGAGGTTGAGTACCGCCGATACTAAGAGCGAACTGACTTCCAACATGAACGACTTCCTTGTTATTGATTGAATCAAGCCATGGTATCTAAAGCCATTTTGGTCGTGCTTCTTGTTTGCCTGAAATGTGACAATGCTTTGATTTATAGGTGTTTTTGCGGTGCGCTTATAACAAGAAGTGTCGACTCACAGTGAATAGAATGAGGCCAGAGAGCGATTGATTCGCGAGGGAGTTATTGTGAACAGACTTTTATTGCCAGGGCTAAAGCGTGAGTAATATTTACGAGTGCTGTTCTGTCATCCGCACATCGATTTTCTTCAGTGGAAATGCCAACATTTTGGCAGCTTCTGGTTGCACATAGAGGTTCGGAAAACAAGAGGGTGAATCAGCAGTTATGTTGGTCATGTGTTGGCCATGGGGGAGGACCAGCCAACGGCTGGCCGTAATCCACTATTGAGGCATCAGCTACTGCCATTTCATCAAATCACTCATTGGTTTAAGTGAACAGCACATTTCGGTCGTTATCTACCTAGAGAGGCTTCGGCTAACTATCTGGAGGATAACGAGAATGCCCTTAGGGTTCTGGCGATGTATGCAGGCTGGCCTGACGATCTTTGTGGTCGTGGCCAGCTTGTCTGCACTTGTCGTCTATCTACAGGACCATCAGGTGCCCAAACAGTGGTGCGCCAGACAGGGGTGTCTCTCAAAGGAGTGGGCCGAGGTGGCGAACCGGGTGGTGGAGAACGATCTCTATAGCCAGGCCAGCGATCCTGCTCAGCTGCTCAATCTGTTTCTGATGGATTTGGGGTCCCTGCAACACCAGAAGGGGGCGGTGTATCAATTTCTTCTCCTTACCCTTAATCAGGAACCGCGATTTGCCGCCATCGCGTCGGCGATGCTGCTTAATGGCTACCGGACCGACTGGAAGTTTGCCCAGGAAAGTCAGTTAAAGGGGGCTGTGCTGGATTACTGGCACGAACACCCCGGGGACGGCTATTGGTGGGCCATGCTCACAGGATCGGCGCCCCGGACAAACTGGTCGCCGGCCCAGTTGGACACCTGGACGCGTCATCACGGAAAGGCAGAGTTCAAAAATGCGGACTAGCGCCAACAATGGGCCGCAGTTTCCGGTTCAACTCCCCTCACTTTGAAAGACTTACACCGGTTTCAGGTAGGAAAATAAGAAAAAGTGGCCAAAGAGTGGTCAGTCAAATTTCCGCTGCGCCAATTATGCTGGCCAGATCAGAACTCTCCGCGAAGATTGTGCCGTGGCAACCTGGCGATAACTTTTGAATTACCTTGGACGCTTTGGTTGGGCTGATGCTTTGATGATCGCGGCCGAACGACGCTGATCTTCAAGCCATATTTCATCATCAAAGAGTTTCGCTCTTTCCCCGTTCTCGGCCAGTGATAAAACAGGGGCGTTAACAAGGTGGTGACGGCGGTTGATTGCAGGATTTAATGAGTGCCCATTTGCAATAACCTGGAGGCAATAAAGGCAACATAAACAACAAGCTGACACCAGCTCTCCTAGGGGATTTTGCACCGTTTGGCAAGATGGTGCAGAGGCCACTCAGGAGGTAAAATTGGCCTCATGATTGAAACTATCCTCCAGCTTCATTTCCGCGGTTGTGGCTAGGCACAACTGCTGACCGCGTCTTAGGGATCTCCTTCCCTTTACCCCGAATTGGTGACACCCCTGGCACCGGGTCATGCTGACCTCAAGGTGGTGATCCCAGTTGGTTGTTCAAAATGACTTAAAAAGATAAACCCATGAACTCAGTGATTGTAATCAACGAACTGGAATCTCTGATGATCGCCATTGTGGTGTTGTTCCTCGGCTATTTCATTAATGGCCGGGTGGCACTGCTAAGGCGATACAATATTCCGGAGCCCATAGTCGGAGGGCTGATTGTGGCCTCTGCCATCGCCTTGGCTCACCGCTTTGGCGTGGATTTTCAGTTCAGCCTGGCCATCAAGAGCACTCTGATGAAGATGTTCTTCGCCACCGTTGGCCTGGCGGCCAGCTTCAAGTTGCTGGCTCAGGGCGGCTCTCGGGTGTTCCTGTTTCTGGGCTTGGCGACGGTGTTCATCCTGATTCAGAACGGCGTAGGTGTAGGCCTGAGTTCGATGCTTGGGCTGGACCCTCTGCTTGGACTGGTGGTGGGTTCCATTACCCTGTCCGGCGGTCATGGAACCGGTGCGGCTTGGGCCCAGACCTTTGCCAGTGAGTTTGGCCTGCAGACGCTGGAGCTGTCCATGGCGTCCGCCACCTTTGGTCTGGTGATGGGCGGCATCATCGGCGGGCCGGTGGCGCAGAGGCTCATACGCAAACATGCGCTTAAATCCTCCTTCGGCGACGGTGAGAACCACCATCTGGAACACCCGGATCTGGTGACCTACAGCGACCATGAGCAGGACAGGATCACCTCCAAGAACAGCATCGAGGTGCTGTTCATTCTGTTGTTGTGTGTGGCCAGTGCGGCCCACATCAAAGCCTATGTGGATGGCTTTGGCATCGATTGGCTGCGCATACCGGACTTTGTCTATGCGCTGTTCGTTGGGGTGGTGATCACCAACCTGTGTGAAGCCACCGGCGTCTATAAGATCAACAATGAAACCGTCGATGCCCTGGGTACCATCTCCCTGTCGCTGTTTCTGGCGATGGCGCTGATGAGCCTCAAGCTGTGGGAGTTGCTGGACCTGGCATTGCCCATGTTGGTGATTCTCTGTGCCCAGACGGCGATATTGGCGCTGTTTGCCTATTTCGTCACCTTCAGGGTGATGGGCGGCAACTACGATGCGGCCATCATCTCCGGTGGCCATTGCGGCTTTGGCATGGGCGCTACCCCGACGGCGGTAATGAACATGGGGTCCCTGGTGTCCCACCATGGTCCCTCGCCCCAGGCCTTTATGGTGGTGCCTGTGGTGGGTGCCTTCTTTATCGACCTGACCAACCTCATTGTGCTTCAGACTTACGTCAGCCTGATTCGATGAGGCATTAACCCGGAAAAGCCAGCATGATGCTGGCTTTTTTGTTGGGACTGCTTACTCCGCCGGGTGGCAGGTTTACCCGGCGTTTAGATTTCGAAGTGATGATTTCAGTGGGCGGATAATCTATCCACGTGCTTAAGTACACAGAATCAGGCGCCACAGGTAAAGCATGAGATTCATTTCAAATTGATCCCCGGGTTCACTTAATACTCAAAGGTGAAGTTGAAACCAGGTTTTAATCGGTGACATGCTGGCGCGTGCGTGATGAACAATGATTTATGTGGATGATGGTTGAATTCATTGAACAAGGAGAGTTCAGACAATGCGAAAGAGGATGAAACCAATATCGATGCGCGCCGAAAAATGATGAACATGCCGCCGCTTGAGCAGTACATAAGATTGCTCGAGCAGGCCAACGGTATTCGAGACGCGACCAGTGAGAATCAGAACTGAGCATTGATTCTTGGGTGTCTGTTTCAATGGCCTGTTATTCAACGGCTTGCCACTGGCTGGCCAGCTTGCTAGCATCGCCAGCCCTCTTTCATTCGGTGTATCCCGAGTGGCCCCTCAAGTAAATTAATAAGGCCTAGCGTGACGAGCAGTGTAATTACCATACGTGATGGTGTGTTGGCCGATGCCAAGGTGGTTCAAGCCATAGCGGGTCCCATTATGGAGAGCTTTGGCCTGGTGCCGGATTTTGATCATCTGGATTATGAGCTGGGTCATTTCGGCCAGGAGTATCAGGGGGCGATGGAACAGCTGGTGGCCTGCGTGGAGGGCCAGGTTATCGGTTCGGCAATACTCAAGGAGTATCAGCCGGGTATAGCCAAGCTCACCGGTTTCTATGTGTGTGGTCGCCATCGCGGATTGGGCGTGGGGCGGCAACTGATTGCTGAAGTGATTCGTCGTGCTGGCGGCCGAGGGTGTGGTGCCATCTACCTGGAAACTTGGGATAAGATGGAGGCTGCAACGGCGCTGTACCTAAGCCTGGGGTGGAAAAAGGTAAGGGATCTGCCACTAGAGAGCGGCGCAGAGCGGGGTTACCTGCTTGAGCTCGACCCAGTGTAGCCTTGGCACGACTTCGTAAAAAAGGCCACCCTATAGGAGTGGCCTTGCTCTCATACGCGATTACTTGTTCATCAGGGCGCTCTTGCCAAGAGTGACTGCACTCAAAGCATAATAAAAACAGTAATCTACGATGACTTTGGCCGGATTTGGTGGCGGCGGAGAATCAATTTGAACAGGGCGGATAAGTTGTTCACCTGGAAAGTGACTACCTCAGGGCCGATGCAAAAGGGGGGATGTCTGAGGTACCTGTTGTGTTGGCCATATTCAGGTTGGCCTGGCAGCCGTTGTGTCGTTCATTGGTGCGACAGTCACACCTGGGAGAGGTTGCCGCCTGCGTAAGCTGGAACAGAGGTTAAGGTGCTTTACGTGCTACACTGAAGGGGTATAGACCGATGATTAATTTAAAAATTCGAGGTTAAGTGTCAAAAATAGTAGTTAAACAAGAGGAATCACAATCCCTCAAAGTTGTTCATCAGATGAACAACGGTAAGCACCGCCGAATAGACCTGTACTTTATGTTGCCCAAGGATATGGGCGTAAATCCTCAAAACCTGGATGCCGGGGAGTATTGTCACAGTGCGGTGATTGGTCGCCGCTCCTATTATTCGACTGGATTGCATCTGCCTTTGGTGCAGGGGCGTTTTGCCAGCTTGAAAAAGCGCACAGTCGAAGAGTTCCGCCTGTATCTGAATCTATTTGCTTACCAGTTCTCCATTGCGATTGAAACCGACAGTAAAGAGTTGGCTCAGATTAAAGAGGTCGAACAGTTTTATCCCGCCCTGGCGGAATTGAGTGACATCGTCAGCCAGCTGCTGAAGAAGTTCCGCCGAAACGAGCCAAGTGAGCCTAAATGGAAGCACTACTTTGAGAATGCAGATAATTACCTCTCTTGGTTTTGTGAGCAGCGGCTGCTGAAACTGGTGTCTCACGCGCCGCGAAGCAGCGAATACAGTGGGGTGATCGAACAGGTGGTTGCCCTTTGTCGTGCCGAGAGTGCTTACCGAGATGCGAAGTTGTACAACTCGGAGCAAACCAAGACCGACCCTAACCGCATCTCCAATAAGATGCTTCTGCTCAGACGCTTGATTCAACAGGGCGTGGTACTCAAAGAGGAGTTGAAGGTTCTGGGCGTGGGGCTGAAAAAGCTCACCACCGGCGTGGCGACCGGTCTGATTATGCTGATTGTGTCTGCATTGATCATCAAGGCCCAGGGTGTCCTGAGCGGGTTGTCCCTGGCTTTAATTTTGACCCTGGCGGTGATCTACGCGTTCCGCGAAATCTTCAAAGATGATCTTCGCAGAGCCCTTTGGCGCAGAATTCAGAAGGGCAGGCCCAAATGGAGCCGAGTCCTGCGAGATACCACCAGCCAGGCGGTGATAGGGCGGCAGTTGATATGGGCAGACTTTATCAACAATAAGGATCTGCCAGATGTGGTGAATGACATATTACGCCGCCGTCACAGTCAGAACAGAGTGGATGCGGAGATCCTGCACTATGCGATCAGCTCAAGGATTTCACAGAAGGAGTTTCTGGCCGGTTATTCGACGATTCAGGAGCAGATAAACTTCAGTCTGGTTCCCTTCGCGCGCTACCTGGAGCGGGGCAAAGCCAAAATCTACAAAGAGTCTGACGGCAAGGTAAGTAGCGAATCGGTGGAGCGCCGCTATCAGATCAATTTGATTGTGATGGTGCGTGATAACAAAGAACCGCCCTGTTTTGCTCGTTACAAGATCACCATGAACCGGTCGCAGATCGTGGATATATCGGAAAGCGGACTGCCTGAGGGGATTGCGCCCATTCCACTGGAATCGGAACCACAGTCGCAGCAGCCAGTAGAGACCAAAGCTGAGTCCCAATGATCACATCGGGCCTAATCAAAGAGCGATAGGAAGAGAGGCGAAATCGCATTGGCGAATTCCAGCAGCCTCTCTCCGGTTGCCATCCGGGCCCCGGCAATGAGACTCTGTTGCCTGGTTTCATGACTGGGATTAAAGGATGTTGAAAGGATTTCGAGTTTGGCTGCTGCTGGTACTCATTGCGGTGCCCTTTGGTTATAGCGGCAGTGCCGTTGCCCATGAGGCGGCCGCCAAGGACACTCCGTTGACGGTGTTTCTGGTGCGTCACAGCGAAAAGGAGTCAGGCAAGGACCCGGCGTTAACTCCAGAGGGGCAGGGCAGGGCCCAGTCCCTGTCCAGGTTGCTCAGCAGTGTGCAACTGGATGCGATTTACTCCACCGATTACCGCCGTACCCGAGACACCGCAGAGCCGACCGCTGATACACAGGGATTGTCAGTGTCGCTCTACTCCCCCAGGAAGCTCAAGGAGTTTGCCAAACAGCTGAAGCAGCGCGGCGGCCAGGTGCTGGTGGTGGGACACAGCAATACCACACCACAACTGGTGTCCCTGCTCGGTGGCGAAGCGGGTCAGCCTATCGATGAAAAGCGGGAGTTTGACCGCTTATACCTGCTTCAAACAGGCGGAGCCGGCCAGGTGTCGACCCTGATGTTGCGTGTTGGCAAGCAAGGCGAAAGCTCACTCTAACAGGATTAGTCTAAGCCTTCGTCGAGGCGATGTTATCCATTGACCGGTTTAATCTAGACTAGGCTGGATCCTGGCCAGTTGGACCGGGTCTGAACCTGATTGGCGTAAAGTCGATAAGCCCGTAGGCGCAAGCCTTGGCAATAAGATGACTGCGGTTTTCTGCCTCCATGATCACCTTAAGCTGCTCCAGGTGATAGTCCACCCCTCGCTTGCTGATAAACAGGCTGGTGGCGACTTCTTCGAGGGGGAGCCCTTCGGCCAGTAATTGCAGCGTTTTTTGGGCGGCGCCGCTGATGATGCCAAGATTCATCCAGGGGTTCAGTTCCAGTGGATAGGCTTCCATAAAGGCCAAGTGGTATCGTTCCAAAATGGTCTGAATTCTCCCTTCCTGGCTATTCAGCTCGTTCTCAAAGGCATCGGTTTGCATAGATGAGTGAAGAGAATAGGAGCCAGCAACCTGCTGGACGTTTTTGCGAGTGTCGTAGAATGCGGTGGAGTTTATCTTCAGCTCTGAGGTGGCAGATTCTATTCGACGATTGCGGCCTTGTTTCACCACGACCACCTCGTTTTGGTAGGGACGCTTCATCCAGTCATCGCTGTCGCCATAAGAGTGAAAATAGCGAGCGAGATATCTCAAGAATCCAGGATCTGGCGAGGCAATATAATGCATTCTTTCCATGGTCCGAGATGAGATGGATTCGAAGCTAAAGTCGTTACTGCGTTTACGGGAAGCGATTCCTGCAATCATCTCACCACTGAAGAAGCAGGTGTAATAAAAATGGCTGACTCCGAAAGGACGAAGCTCAAGTTGCAACTGCTCGGTCAAATCGGTTGGTAGCCTCTTTTCTCGAAAAGTTTTAGCCCATTCGGTACTCATGGTGCTCCTTAGAACAGGGCGGCAAAGCCGCCCTCTTAATCGGTGATTACAGTCCACCCACTACATGGGGGTTATCATTGGTGTGGCAGCTGACGCATGCATAGGGATCAGGCATGACTTTACTGAGGCCACTGCCGGTTTGCTCAAACGGGTGTACCGTTTTGTTGGCAACGACGGCATCACCATGGCCTGTCATGCTCTGATGGCAGCGGTAGCATCCCGCCACTTTATTATGGCCTTTGGGTGCCCCATTGCTGCCGTGACACTCAGCACATTTCGCTGGTTCAATCTCACCCTTGTGAGCGGCGTTGCCGGAATCGAAATTCATATCCGCTGCACTGTGGCACATGCCGCAGTCTGCCACGCCTCGGCCAAAGTGGGTCTCGGGTAGAGGGAACTTGGGGGTAAGCACATTACTGCGAGTCAGTCGGTAGGGATCGGCGGCATCCCCAGCAACGTTCTGCTGAACTTCGTAGTACTGTTCATACATATTGGTGTAGTAGAAGCTGATGGAGTCTGGACTGGTGAGAATGGCCATGTCACCAACCATATGGGGCGAGTTCCCACCGCCGATGTCCATCTCTGGATTTCCCAGAGCCATCAGATGATGCCAGCCATAGTTCCAGCCGTAGAAGCCGCTGGTGCCCAGGCCGTCAATGGTATCGATGGCATAGCTCTCGACTTTAGCGCCTGTATCCAGAGTGGGCCATATCACCAGGCTGGCAGAGTGGTTCTTATTGCCGTTGGCGTCTACATGGTCATTGAGTGACAGGGCCACATCCGCCATGGTGATCACTCCGTCATAGTAGTAATCCGGGCGAATGTTGTGGGCAGTGACCTCAAGATTGGTTAAGGTGACCGCTTCTTCACTGAATACGCAGGACATGCCGGTAATGCCGCATCCAATGAAGCCGTTTTCGGTTTCATAGCCCCAGTGAGACTTAGGCTGGCCGTTTTCGTCAATCTCGGCATCTTCAACGTTGGGAGAGAATATCGGGTTGAGCCACTTGGAGCCGGGTTTGCCGGGCATGGTGCCTGGATTACCCATGTCATCTACGTAACCGGTGATGTACTGCTTCACCATACCCAAGGCGGCCACGTCGACGGACTCCTTATGCAGACCGTGGATGTTGACCAGATCGACGATCACCTTGCCGCCGTTGGCATTCAGGCGGGCTATTTCCGCTCGTTGAACCTCTTTGAAAAAGTCCACTTTCTGTTGATCATAAGGGGCAATGCCTACCTGAATTCCGTCTTTGGCAATCACCTGGTCCGGGCGCTGATGTTCGGTAATCTCCAGTCCCCAGTTTCCCTGCTCCTGCTCAATCCCGCCAGAGTAGTCTTGGGCAAATTTCCAATTGGTCTCGCCGTTTATGCTGAATTCGAAGGTGCCTCGCTGCTCGTCCCACTGATATTTCACATTGAGATCGCAGCCCGGCTCGCGCCCCCATCGCTGACAAACTTCATCCTGGCGATTATTGACTGCATAAAGAAAGATATCGAAGGAGGAAAAATTGCCCGGCTTAAAGGTTTGGATAAAACCGTTGCGGACAGATTCGCCCCCATGGTTTTGGTCGAGCCAGTGAATTATATCGTCGCCTCGAATGACAATGGGCTTGGAGGCAGGAGGGACAACGTCCAAGGCGCCGTCGTTGTTTTCCCGTTCATTCCAGTAAAAGTACACGGTCTTGCCAGCCATAGTGTGGTTTGGCAGAGCACCAAAGACGTTGTCATAGGGGCGTAGATTGTGCTCCTGATCTGGCGGTACTGGTGGTAGTGGCTTCTTTGATGTGTTGTCGTCACTGCCACAACCACTTAGCGCAACCGCTGTGGCCAGAAGGGGCCACACGAACTTGGGTTTGAAAATCATCACTGCTCCTTGGTTTAGGTTGTTTTTATAAGGGCAGAGTCTAAAAACCACACTCTTTGCAAACCCTGTGCGAATACGTAGCTATTCGACCAAAGTGATGAAATGTGATGTGGGCGAGGTCATTACTGCGGCATAGAGGGGCTTAGGGCTTCAAATGGGAACCATTACTATTCTGGCTCAAATATCGAATTTAGATATCAATCTTGGGCCTTTTATAGTCATTGATGGCTGTAGTTGTCATTATCCAGCAGTGAAATTAAACAATGCCATTCGAAGAAATTAATTAGATGCCAGTCAATAATGGAATATTGTCAGTGTCCTTTATGCACTGCATACATGATTAAAATAAGTAAACTATTTCAAATGGTGACTTAACTCTAAAGTTTGACCATGTAACTCCTCTGTAACTGATAACGGTCGACATCCTCGCAACTTGGAACCGGTTCCAACACTACGCTAACACCCGATTAACTAAAACAAGGGTGAGAACCAAATGAGTAAAGTTAATATGCTAGGACGCCGTAACTTCATTAAAGGGTTGGGTGCAGCCGGTGCAGTAATGGCCGCACCTGCCATGGCTACCTCCGTCAGCGCCAAAGGCGTGAAGTGGGACGAGACTGTCGAAATCGCCATTATCGGCTCCGGCTTCGCCGGCCTGGCCGCTGGCATCGAAGCGGCCCGCAAAGGCTGTAAGTCTGTCACCATCTTCGAAAAGATGCCTGTTTTCGGTGGTAACTCCGCCATTAACGGTGGTCTGTTCGCTGCGCCTCAGACTCCCATGCAGAAAGAGAAGGGTGTGAAAGACTCTGTCGAGCGCATGGTGAACGATCAGCTGAAAGCCGGTCGTGGTATTGCCGACGAAGCTCTGCTGCGTCACGTGGCCTCTCACGCCATGGAAGCTCTGCAGATGACCATCGACGCCGGTGCCGAATTCCACCCCTACCTGCAACAGTTGGGTGGTCACTCCGTACCTCGTACCTACCAGACCACCGTTAGCTGTGGCGCCGGTATCACCCAGCCTCTGCTGCGTGAGTGCCGCAAGATGGGCGTGAACATGGTCCCTCGCACCAAGTTCAACGGCTTCATCCTGGATGACGCTGGCAAGGTTGTCGGTGTGCGTCTGAACAAAGGCTACTACTTCGAAGACGAAAACCCAGAGCTGGAAGAAGAGATCAACGTACGCGCTACCCGCGGCGTGATCATGGCCACCGGTGGTTTCGCTCAGAACGTTGACCTGCGTATGGCTCAGGATCCTACCCTGACCGCCGAAGTAGGCTGTACCAACGCCAAGGGTGCGACCGGTGAAGGTATGTTCGAGATGTTCCGTCTGGGTGCTATCCCTGTGCACATGGCGCACATCCAGTCCGGTCCTTGGGCGTCCCCAGATGAAGGTGGTTTCGGCTATGTGTCCAACTACTCCATCTTCAACTTCCTCACTCCATTGCGGTTAACCGCATGACCGGTAAGCGTTTCATGAACGAAATCGCTGACCGTAAGACCCGTGCCGACGCCGAACTGGCCTGTCGTGATGCCCAGGGCAAGCCTCTGCCTCCCATCATGATCACCAGCTACGAGCACGCCAAGCAGCACCCCAACTGCAAGAAAGTACTGAAGTACGGTGTGGGCTGGAAGTTCGACTCTCTGGAAGAGCTGGCCAAGCACTTCGACGTGCCTCTGAAGCCTCTGCAAGAGCAGATCGAAGAGTACAACGGCTACGTGAAGACCGGTAACGATGAGCAGTTCGGTAAGAACATGGGTAAAGCCAAAGGCAAATACCTGAAAGCCCCCTTCACCGTGGTTCGTCTGTGGCCCAAGGTTCACTACTGCCAGGGCGGTGTTCAGATCAACACCAAGGCCGAGGTTAAGGATTCCTTTACCGGTAAGCGCATCGAAGGCCTGTACGCCGCGGGCGAAGTGGCCGGTGGTATGCACGGCGTGAGCCGTCTGGGTAGCTGCTCCATTCCAGATTGTATGGTAATGGGCATGACCGCTGCTCGCAGCATCATGGGCGCCTGAGTCAGTAACGGAATTAATGAGGATTAGATGATGAAAAAGTTAATGACCCTGGCTGCTGTTGCTGCAGTACTGGCAAGCACTAACGTTGCTGCTGAGATCAAGGCGGACGCTTCTTTGACCGACCAAGGCATGATGGACGGTCGCAGCTACCACCAGAAGTTCTACAAAAAGGACAACTGTAAGGTTTGTCACGGCACCAACGCGCCTTCTCACCGCCCTGCGGACGACGCCTGCCTGAAGTGTCACAAAGCGGACAAGCTGGCGAAGAAGACCGCTCGCAAGGGTGACGAGCTGTGGCAGAACCCTCACAACAACCTGCACTACGGCAAAGAGGTACCTTGTACCGTTTGTCACGGTGAGCACGAAGCCAAGCAGCCACTGTGTAATGACTGCCACACCTTCAAGTTTACCAAGCACAAGCAGTAACTTTTGATTGGCAGGGAGTGCATCTCCCTGCCTTTTCACCCCAATCTCAGCTTTCGAATAACTCTGTGCAGATCGCCTCAGTGATCTGTAGCGGCGCCCCTGTGCCCGAAATCTGAAGCTGGGAAAAGATGATGAATGACACGGATAACTATTATGTCTGCGAAAAGCACTCTGAAAAACGCGATGGTTCTTGGTTCTCTGGCTGCCGTCAGCCTTCCTGCCATGGCGGGATATGAAATTGAACTGAACGACAACGACAAGCTGATCTTCGGCGGTTACATCAAGGCCGATGTCCGTTACGTGGATGGCGATGTGGCCTACAAGGACCAGTGGACTGGTGGTGGTACGCCTCTTGAGGAGAGTGCCTCTCAAATCCGCATCTTTGCCAACGAAACCCGTTTTAACACCAAGTACATCCATGGCGATCTGGTTGGCTTCATCGAGATGGATTTCTTCGGCGGTGGCGGTAACCAGGTGATCTCCAACTCCCTGAACCCCCGCATGCGTCATGCATTCGTGAAGTACAAAAACATCACTGCCGGTCAGACCTGGTCTACCTTCATGAACACCAGCGCCATTGGTGAGACCGCGGATTTCGGAAGCACCATGATGGGTATCTCCTTCATCCGTCAGGGCCAGATCCGTTACACCAACGGTGGCCTGCAGCTGTCCATCGAAAACCCCGAGAGCTTCGGTGGCGACACCGCCAACGACAAGCTGCCGGACTTCATTGCCAAGTACACCTTCAAAGGGGACTGGGGTAATGTTTCTGTGGCAGGCCTGGCTCGTCAGCTGAACACCAACGGCGGTGAAACGGAGAACGCCATGGGCTTCTCCATTGCCGGTCGCATCAACACCTTCGGTAAAGACGATCTGCGTTTCCAGGTACACAAAGGCGATCTGGGCCGTTATGTGGGTACTGCTGCGGTGAAGGATCTGGTGGGTGAAGAGGTGGAAGACACCACCGCGTACAACATCGCCTATCGCCACTTCTGGAATGACACCGTGCGCACTACACTGATCTACGGTCACATCGAAGGCGACGTCTCCGGTAATGAAACCAGCCAGTGGGGCGTGAACCTGTTTAAGAACTTCACCAAGGAGCTGGCCATGGGACTGGAGGTAGGTAACTACGCCATCGACCATGAAGATGTTGACTCCATGTACGGTCAGTTCTCCATTCGTTACGCCCTGTAACTAAGGCCGCGTATCGGGCACCTGGGTATGAATTCAGGTGCCCGAGCCTAAATTGAAGTACTTTTTTAAACGGTAATGTGTGATCTCCCCTGAAGTCAAAATGGCATTGTGTTAAGTCCATTTTATAAACCGGGGAGGAAGCTCAGGTTTTGGAATCGATTACTAAAGTACTCTTTTAATAAGGCTCAGTTTGGTTGTCATTTTGCGAATGCACATGAGCCTTTAGCGTTTCATATCACCCTCCGACGATTGGCCTGGTTTTCAGGCAAGATTCCGCCCATTGGGCGGAATTTTTTATGGGGCTCATATAAAGAGGGGCCGCTTTTTTATTCCGGTTGGCTTGGCGTTAATCTTTTTATAAGCATGCATTATGTCAACTGTGTTACCGGCACCAATGATGTGACGAACCAAATGATATGGAAGCGATTCCAATTGCATTCGTTTGATAAAATCTGCGCCGCAGTATCTCAACGTAGACTTGCCTTCTCTCCGTACGAGACGACACCTCAAACCCAACTGGGGTAGGTGTTCAGGCTTGGTCCTCCTTGGTGTTTGAACTGCACGGAACGCTCTTTCAATGCGGCTTTAAGCGAGGCTGGCAAGCCTGGCCGACAAAGTTTGATGTTTAACAATTTCAGAATTTAAAAGATAGCCATGAATTCAATGAAGAAATTTAAGATTCAGATCCTTGCTCCTCTGACTGCTCTGATCTTGTTGGTTGTCACTGTGATGACCTTCGTAGGTTATAATGCATTCCAAAAAGAAAGCCTCAGTCTCAACAAGAGGCTGTTAACAGAAAGAAATGTGTCAATTTCCGATAAGCTCGGCGAGAAGTTTTCTGCTTACAAAAGAGAGTTAGGTGCGTTAACGGTGGACGCAGGCGATATATTCTCTCGACATCTGTCCGATGAGGCGAACGCTCAACTGAGAGCGTTGGAGAAAGCGCAATCCTCCATTACCGATGGCATATATCTGTTTACCAAAGATGGCAGCATATACAACTCGTCGGGCAAACTGCTTTCTTTCAACGTGAAGCAGCTAAATAGAGAGTACTACAGGGCCATCTTCATTCATGGGGATGACTTTTACATCTCCTCGCCTTTTGAGTCTGCGGTAACCCAGAAGCAGGTGCTGGGTATGGCGCACAGAGTCAGCGACAGTGCGGCGATTCTGTCCAATGTCTATCTGGACTCCGTGCTGGAAGGGTATTCCAGCCGTGATGATATGTTTGTCTATACCGCAGAGGGCACCTTGCTGGTGTCTCCTTACCCGGAGCAGGTCGGCAAAAACGTTTACCAGGAGAGACCCGGTTACCGTAACTTCAATGCCGATCATCGTGAGTTAAGTTATGTGGCCGTTGTGGATGGAGTCGATGTACCCGCAACCGCGCTGTGGGGAGACCTACCCATGGTTCAGTGGCAGTTCGTGACCGTCTTCCGCGATGAAGTGATAGAACAAGGCGCGCAAGCGCAGCTTTTGAAGTCTGTGGTCATCGGCGTTCTCAGCCTGATTCTGTCCCTGTGTGTGGTTCAGGTCCTAGTAGACAGATTGATTCTCAAGCCGGTGGGCGGGGCGCCCAAAGAGATTGAAGCCATTGTGAAGGCTCTGTCTCAGGGGAATCTGGTGCAGCAATTCAATAAAGATGGCTCTGAGAGCGGCATCCACGCATCGGTTATCGATCTGTCAGAGAAGCTGAAGGCGCTCATTCACAACTCCCATAAACTGGCCGGCGATGTGGCTAACTCCTGCGTGGAGCTGACGGAGGCGATGGATAAATCCGGCAGCAATGCCAAGGAGGAGCTCAGTCAGGTAGAGCAGGTGTCTACGGCGATCAACGAGTTGTCAGCCACCTCTCAGGAGATGAGCGCCAATGCGGCTGTGGCTCAGGAAGCGACGTTGAAGGCGCAGGAGAGCTCCGAGTCCGGCAAGCACACACTGGAAAACAACATTGTTTTGGTGGATAGCATCAATCGCGCCATCGGCGAGTCAGAGCTGACGGTGCGGGAACTGACCGAGTATGCCCAGGAAATTGGCAGCGTCACCGATGTGATTGAGGGCATCTCAGAGCAAACCAACCTCCTGGCGCTCAATGCCGCCATTGAGGCAGCCCGGGCCGGGGAACATGGTCGAGGATTTGCTGTGGTCGCCGATGAGGTCAGAAACCTGGCGTCCAAGACTCAGCAGTCGACGGTGAGCATCAAAGAGCTTATCGACAAGCTGCAGACACAGTCCCAAGCGGCAACGGAAAACATGAGCCGCAACGTCAGCCTGATTGCCGAGTCGGTACAAGCGACGGAAGAGGTGAAATCCTCCTTTGAAGAGATCACCAATTCGGTGAAGTCCATAGCAGACATCAATTCACTGCTGGCAACCTCATCTCAGGAACAGTTTTGTGTGACCGAGGACATCTCGAAAAATACCGCCCTGGCCTTTGATCTGGTGAATCAGAATGTTGCATACGCTTATCAGGTCAGCACCTCGGTAAGGGCACTGGCCGAGCTGTCCGAGAAGCAAAAGAGAGAGCTGGAGTTCTTTACCGTCTAAGCGCTTTAACCAGACCAGGCCTCGACAATGGTCGAGGCCTGGCTAGGTTTAGCGGGTCACCTCATATTGAGATGGGCAGTAATCAGCGTACGTTGAACAAGGGCTGGTCACCTTTCTCCTTCTCTGACCAGAAGTTGATGTTGAACTGGGCGTCGTCGGACAATTCGATGCGGTGCCAGTACTGGGGTGGGCTGGTGGCAAACTGACCGGCCGGGATCACCACTTTGATCTCGTGCTCGGTGGCGTCCTTATCCGGGAAGCCGAAATAGGTGACGACGCCCTCCATGACGCACAGTTGGCCGAATACCCCTTCGGCGGTGTTGTGGTGAGACAACAGGGCGGCGGGCACCGTCTCCTTAGTAAAAAACGGCGTTGAACGTTGAATGGTCCAATGGGCCGGAATACGTTGATGGCTCATGTTCTGTTCCTCTCTGATTCAATCAATCTGTGCACCAAGGCACAGCTGGTGTTCTGGCGATATCGCTTCGTTAGACAAGATGTCAGTGTGGTCCACTGGGCTTCCTATGCCGGGCGTTTTCCACTTGCCCCTCAGCCAATGGGCAGTTGTCTTAACAGGGGAAAGGCGTTCTTCATGTGTTGCTCTGTGGTCACTATGCCTATCAGCCTCTGCTGAGTATCAAAGGCACTGGCGGTCATCCCTTCTGCATCCACCTTGACCTCCCACTGAGCATCGCTCCGACTGGTGTCCCCGGCCAGTTGAATGGGCAACTGAGGGGTTTTCACCTTAACCAGAGTATTGGCCCGAACCACATCGGTGGGCGTCCCGAGCAGAGTTTTGGCCAACGCACTGGCGCCCAGCAGGGCAGGTTGCAGGTAGGGCTGAACCTGACCGTCGAGCTCGGCGCAATCACCCAGGGCAAAGATGTTGCCTGCGCTGGTTCGCATCTGTTGGTCTACGACGATACCCTGGTTCACCCGCAAACCGGCCTGGCGTGCCAGCTGGACGTTGGGCCTGAGGCCAATGGCGGCGACAACGGCATCGACGTGGTGCTGATGGCCATTGGCCAGGGTAATGTGATATCCCTGGGGTTGTGGCTCTGCAATTTCCACCAGGGTGGCCAGTTCCAGAGTGACGGCCTGTTTGCTCAGGCAAGAGTGCAGCCGGCTGGCGATAAACTCCGGCAGCAACCTGGGCAGTAGCTGCGGCGCCATGTCGGTCAGCACCACTTTTTTACCGCCATTGGCGAGATCCATAGCCAGCTCGGTGCCTATGAGGCCAGCGCCGACGACGAGCACAGACTGTGCATCCAACAATGCCTGCTGGTGCTGACGATATTCGCCAAGACTGTTGAGGGTCATGATGTCGTTGGGGGCCAGCCCATCGATGGTTGGCACCATGGCTCGCGCCCCTGTGGCCAGCACCAGTTGGCCATAACTGAGCTGTTGGTCAGCCAGCTCCAGCCTCTGCTGGACCGGGTCAATGCGTTCCACCGTCTGTCGCGTCATCAGGGTGACGTTGTGCTGCTCGGCAAACTCTGCCCCGGTGAGTTTCACCAGATCGTCGGCCCTCTGATTACGGCTGGCCACATGACTGAGGTCCGGCTTGCTGTACTCATGGCCGTCGTCGGCGGTCACCACGGTAATGGGGTGGCCGGCATCAAGCTTACGCAGCGCCTTTACCAGTTGATAGGCAGCAAAGCCGCTGCCAACGATGACGATAGGGGCACTCATGCGGCGTTCTCCTGGTGGGCGGTGGGCTCAAACACCTGCTTGCCCAGACCGCATTCCGGACAGAGGAAGCTATCGGGCACCTGACACCAGGCGGTTCCAGGCTCGACGCCCTGATTGGGTTCGCCCAGGGCCGGATCGTAGACCCACTGGCACACGGTGCAGAGCATCGGCTCATCGGCCGCCCTAGGGCTAGGCACCGCCTCAGTGCTTTGGCCCTGGGGCAGGGCAGAGGGTGTTGCCTGGATGGGCTGCTGAGCCTCATTAAGCGGGTGCAGGGCCCATTGGCGGGCAACCTGGCGTCCATGCTCCCGGCAGACTTGCATAGCCTGGCCGTCAGGTTTCCATTTGGTCTTCAGGCCGGGCAGCGTCTCGAAGCCGGCGTCGGTCAGGCGGGCATGAATACGGTCAACCGCGCCGCCATTCCAGCCGAAGCTGCCGAAGGCGCCGGCCTTCTTGTTCTTGAATCGCAGGCCGGTAATCTCCTCCAGCATGCCGGCAATTTTGGGCATCATCACGTTGTTCATGGTGGATGAGCCGATCAACACGCCCTTGGAGCGGAACAGGTTGGCCAGGATCTCGTTCTTGTCCTGACGAGAGACGTTAAACACCTTCACCGCCACACCGGGGTCGACGTCGTGAATCCCCTGGGCAATGGCGTCCGCCATCATTCGGGTATTGCCGGACATGGTGTCGTAGAAAATGGTGATGCGATCTTCCTGATAATCGTCGGCCCACTCCAGGTACTTTTCGATGATCTGCACCGGGTTGTCGCGCCAGACGATGCCGTGGGATGTGGCGATCATATCCACCGGCAGGTTCAGGCTCAGCACCTCTTTGATCTTGGCAATGACCAGGGCACTGAAGGGGGTGAGGATGTTGGAGTAGTAGCGCAGGCATTGCTCGTACAGTTCGGCCTGATCCACTTCATCGTTGAACAGGCGTTCGTCGCAGTAGTGCTGACCGAAGGCGTCGTTGGAGAACAGCACGGCGTCTCCGGTCATGTAGGTCATCATGCTGTCGGGCCAGTGCAGCATGGGCGCTTCGACGAACACCAGCTGTTTGCCATTGCCCAGGTCCAGGCTGTCTCCGGTTTTTACTGGCTGGAAATTCCAGTCGGGGCGGTGATGGTGGCCGGTGATGGAGTCGATGGCGTTCTCGGTGCAGTAGATGGGGGTACCGGGGATCTTCTCCAGCAGGGCCGCCAGGGCTCCGGCGTGATCCTCTTCGGCGTGGTTGATCACTATGGCGTCAATCTGGCTCAGGTCCACTTCCATCGCCAGGTTCTGAATAAACTCCTGGCTGAAGCGGTGGTCGACGGTGTCTATCAGTACGGTTTTCTCTTCTCGAATCAGATAACTGTTGTAGCTGGTGCCCTTAGTCATCTTGTATTCGGTGCCGTGAAAGTCTTGTACCTCCCAGTCCCGTTGACCTACCCAATGGATGTTGTTTTTTACGTGGATTGCCATGAAGCCGTACCTCAAAATCGAAAAAATCATTTATTCAAACTGAGTGAGGTATTACAGCAATCGTGCCAAGTTTTAAGTGATTGAATTTATTGAGTCAGCTAACAATGGTGTTGTCATAATGACATTTCTACTATAATGTCAACATGACATTGCAATGTCTTTTTGACAATGGCGTGCCTGGAGCAATCGATGGGATTGGCGTTAAAAGATTTTGCCAGCTTGGCGCTGGACCTTACCTCAGGCGTATCGGCTCAGGATCGATTCGATCGCTTGCTGACTACAGTGCGTACCTTGTTGGACTGTGATGCATCGGCATTGCTGGTGTTTCGTGGCGACCAGTTCACACCGCTGGCAATCAACGGATTGGCCACCGAAGTGCTGGGGCGCCGCTTTCAGGTGGCTGAACATCCCAGACTGGAGGCGATCGCCAGGGCAGGGGATGTGGTGCGCTTTCCCGCCGACAGCGATCTGCCCGACCCCTACGATGGCCTGATCCCCAGCCATGACGATGAACTGAAAGTGCATGCGTGCGTGGGGCTTCCCCTGGTGGCCAATCAGCGCCTCATCGGCGCGCTCACCATTGACGATTTCAACCCTCAACAGTTTGAACAGTTCAGTGACGCCGACCTGCGTACCGTGTCGGCATTGGCCGCGGCCAGTCTCAACAATGCCTTGCTGATGGAGGAGCTGGAACAGCTCAGCGGCCAGCTCAGCGCTGTACCTGCACGGAGTGAAGGGCGGGGCGACGAGCCTGTGGAGATCATTGGTCAGTCCCCGGTGATGCAGGCCTTAAGGCGAGAGATAGAGGTGGTGGCCAACACGGATCTGACGGCATTGGTGTTAGGCCAGACCGGAACAGGTAAAGAGCTGGTAGCTGAGGCGATTCATGCCGGGTCCCTGCGCGCCGAGAAGCCCCTTATCTACCTGAACTGTGCCGCATTGCCCGAGTCAGTGGCCGAGAGTGAACTCTTCGGCCATGTAAAAGGCGCTTTCACCGGTGCCATCAGCAACAGACAGGGTAAGTTCGAGCTGGCGGATGGTGGCACCCTGTTCCTGGACGAAGTCGGGGAGTTGTCGCTGGGCCTACAGGCCAAGCTGCTGCGGGTGCTGCAATACGGCGATTTGCAGCGCGTCGGCAGTGATAAGCCCATCAAGGTGGACGTACGCATCATCGCCGCCACCAACCGGGATCTGCGCCAGGAGGTGTTGGACAAGCGTTTTCGCGCCGACTTGTACCACAGGTTGAGCGTCTTCCCATTGCAGGTGCCGCCGCTGCAACAGCGTGGTGATGACCTGCTGTTGTTAGCTGGCTTCTTCTTGGAGCGTTGGCGCACCAAGCTGGGTCTTAAAACGCTCAGGCTGGATGACGGGGCACGCCAGCTTCTGATGGGCTCCTCCTGGCCGGGTAACGTGCGGGAGCTGGAGCACTGTCTGCATCGGGCCACGGTGCTGGCCAGAGCCGAGTCATCCTCTGAGGATGTGGTGATCCACGCCAGGCACCTGGATCGTGCACCTAGTGTGACGACAATGGACAAGCCTCTGTTAGGTACCATTACTTCAGATGTCGACATTGGCCTGGGCTTTCGCCGGGCCACCGAGCAGTTTCAGCAAGGGTTGATCCGTCAGGCACTGGACGCCAATGGTGGCAATTGGGCGGCCTGTGCCCGTACCCTGGGACTGGATACTGGCAATTTGCATCGGCTGGCTAAACGGTTGGGAATGAAGTAATCGAAAAAGTGACTATGATAATGCGTCTAGGGTCTAGGTATTTTAATCTTATCTTCGGTTGTTGCATCTTATATCTAAACTAAGCCATTGATTTAATAACTTAAATTGTTTAATCAGCATCAGGCCGTGTAGCAAGGAGGTTGTGGCATAATTGCTTATGTTAGGCTGTGATTTATATTAGATAAGACTATAGTCTATTTAATCATATTGAACCAAGGATGGATTATGCAATTACAGGAAACTAAAAAGACAATTGAAGACTATGTTGCATTGTGCAGAGCGAATAAAAAGGAGTCGGTTCGTGCTACTTTACTTGAGGGTGTATTAAAAATTTACGCTGAACCTTTAGGTTATAAGGCGGGTGAAAGATCCTCTATAGTCTCGTGCTGCCCTAAGTTTCAAGTTGAAGACTTAAAGAAAGTAGATGGAATGGTAACTAGTATTGAAGTGAAAATAGACGGAAAATCTGATGCGGAAATAACAGACATATTAATAAGTAGTATTGAATCAGAGCTGGATAGGTTGAATTAGAGCCCTTAGAAACATAGAGGAGGGATTATATTTGATGTTGAGGGTCGATTGGAGATGGCTCGTAATTAACTAGTCTATAGATTATCTATTGAAAAACTAGATTAGGAGGGGGAATGTCTTACAAGAAATTATTCAAGATGCCGAATGCTGTTAGCATCACCGGGCGAACTTCCAGTATAACAAACTCATTTGTTAATGGTATAATTCCAACAATAAAGCCATCTGAAAGTGAAATCATAGAGGCGTTAGCTATATTGGGGATGAGTGATAAGTCTATTTGTTGCTCATACTGCGGAGAAAGCTACACAGAATGGGATCACTTACGACCTTTGGTAATTAATAAAAAGCCAACAGGTTACATATCTGAAATACATAACCTAGTGCCATCTTGCGGTAAGTGTAACCAATCAAAAGGAAACAAAAGATGGGATGAATGGATATTCAGTGATGCTCCTTTATCTCCCAAAAGCAGAAAGGTTATTGATATAAGAAAAAGAGTGTTAGCTTTGAAGAGATACGAAAGCTGGAAAACACCTACAAAGTTAGATTTTGAATCAATTGTAGGTGTTGAAGTCTGGACTAAGCATTGGGATAACTGTCGACAAATCGAGAATCAAATGAAAGAGTCTCAGAAACTAGCAGCTAAAATTAGCATGAAAATAGCTACTGCATTTAGAAAGTTGTGATCTTCGTAATTGTTGGTCTTGTCAATTTCACATAAGGAAGAACGATGGCACTTACACAGATTCAGATAGTTCAATCACTTGGTGAGTCAATGACATGGTTGGAGCGAGAATTGAACTGGGGAGTGCCTATTACAGAACTTCGGCACCTAACTGGGCGGATAGGAGAATTGTACACAGCACTGATCACTAATGGGCAGATGGCTACAGAAGTGAATCAGTCTGGTTATGATGTAGTTAGTGGCGAGGGTGAGCGCGTGTCGGTAAAGACTACTGGTAGACAGAGTAGAAATGGTCACATATCCTTCAACGTAAGTACATTGGACCGGGTCGATAGAATTATAATTTTACGTATTAATCTTGAGGAAATGCAGATTGAAACATTGTTCGATGGTAGCGTTGACAAAGCTAGGGAATTAATGCGTTGTGCAAATGATGAGGGAAGCGGCAGAATCTCAATTAGTAAATTAATAAAGCCAAGAAAATCTGTAAGACAAATCCCTAAAGTGAAAGAAGTAAGATGGAACGGATACCATGTTTCTGAACTTGAAAATGGATCGATTGAAGTAGCTTACAGGGGAAAAAACGTTTCACCATGTAAACCATATCTGCGTAAGATTGCAAACACTCTTTCTATTTCGACGTTAAATAGTAATGGAAATAGGTATAACACTCGACAGCTTGGAAGTTTAATTATTCGAGCATTGAATGATGAAGAGCCTTAATGAACAAGTCAGCTTGTAAAATGGTCGGTGTGAGAGGATTCGAACCTCCGACCCCTTCCTCCCGAAGGAAGTGCGCTACCAGGCTGCGCCACACACCGACGTAATATTCTGTTGTATAAGGTTATTTTAGCTCTGACTGAGTCTCTGTCAAACGCCTAAACTGCCGAGTGACCCGTCCTAAAATACGTTGACGGTTTTTGACTAAGCCAGTTGTCAGTGACAACTGGCTTTTCTATGCACCTCTTCCGGTGTTTTCATTCCAAGGCTCAGATGCGGCCTTCGATGATTGTAGGTCCAGATGGACTCCTCTATCACTCTCTCAAGCTCATTGAAGGTCTGGCACCGAGTAATCAGGAACTCCTGTTTTAAGATACCGTTGACCCGCTCAGCCAGTGCGTTCTGGTAGCAGTCATAGCCATCGGTCATCGATGGCGTGATGTTTGATTTGGCCAACGCCTGTTGGTATATCGCCGAGCAGTACTGACTGCCTCGGTCCGAGTGGTGAATCAGAGGTTTCTGAGTGACTCGATTTCCCACCGCTCGCTTCAGCGCTTTCACTGTATCGCAGGCTTTCATCTCTCGACTGAGCTCATGGCCCATTATCTTGCGGGAATTCGCATCGGTAGCCAATGACAGGTAATGGATGCCTTCGCTGCTTTCGACGTAGGTGATGTCACTGACGAAGGCCTGCTCTGGCCTGGTTACCACCATGTCGGAGAACAGGTTCGGATGCTTCTTCATCCAGTGTTTACTCCAGGTGGTCTTGATGTAGCTGCGTTTGGGCTTCACCAACAACTGATGATGACGCAGATAGTGGAACAAGCCATCACGGCCAAGCTTGATGCCGCTTTCTTTCAACTTGGGTTTGAGCAGGAAGTAGAGCTTTCTGGTGCCCAGGCGGGGCATGTAGCGCCTGAGCTCCATCACCATGGGCAGCAGAGGCTTCAGTCGCTGCTGCTTGGTCTTGTAGCGCTTCTCTCGCTGGTAGAGTGCTTGCCGAGTTACCCCTTCAAGTCGACACAACCGGCTCAGCGCGGCTTTTTGCTTGGCTTGAAGTGTTCTGGCCACTCGGCTAAAAGCTTTTTTCGCAGCTGAGTGCCGTAGTGGGCATCAATGTCATCGACCATCATGTTGAGATACAGCGTTCTCAGACGCTCATCCTCAAGCTCTCTTTCCAGGCGTTTGATGGTTTGGGCAGGGGTTTCCTTGGCAACGGGCATGGCAGGCATCCTTGTATGTGACCAGTCCTTTTGGCCGTGCTTTCTCAGCCAGACGAGCACGGTGGTCGTTCCTTGTATACCGTAGCGCTTTTGTGCCTGGATGTATGTCATTTCCCCTTTTTCTACCTGCTCGACTACGGACAGTTTAAAGGACAGCGGGTAATCACGTTGAGTGCGCTTACGCCTTGCTATTGTTGGCTTGCCCATAATAGGTCTCCAATGTGTAAACCTATTTCAGGACGGGACAGAGGGACGTAAAAAAGCGCCAACATTGTTGGCGCTTTTTTTATGAGTGTGACTCAGTTCTTTCGACTGGCGCCAATGCCGGCGTATCGCACGCCGGTGAGCTCGGCAATCTCCTTTTTCCAACTGCACAGGTCGCCCGGTTCAAACTCCGCCAGGCTGTGGTGGCCGCAGGCCCGCGCCATCATCTGCATCAGTTGTGTGGAGGCGGTCAGGAACCTGGCCAAGCGCTGGGCGCCGTCGTCTACATCCAGACGTTCCCGCAGTTTGGGATCCTGGGTGGCAATGCCAGCTGGGCAGAGGTTGGTGTTGCACATGCGGGCGCCGATGCATCCCACTGCCTGTATGGCAGAGTTGGCCAGGGCGACTGCGTCGGCTCCCAAGGCCAATGCCTTGATGAAGTCCGGTGCGGTGCGCAGTCCCCCAGTGATAATCAGCGATACGTCACTGGCGCCACACTGGTCCAGATAGCGCCTGGCCCGGGGCAGGGCGGCCAGGGTAGGCACCGAGATATGGTCACGGAACAGGGCAGGAGCGGCACCGGTACCGCCGCCTCGACCATCGAGAATCACGTAATCGGCGCCGGCGGCCAGGGCAAACTCAATGTCTGCCTCAATGTGGTTGGCGGAGAGCTTGAACCCCACGGGAATGCCGCCGGTGATGTTGCGAATGCGCTCGGCAAAGTCAGCAAACTGACTGGCGGAGTGAAGGTTCTCGAAGCTGGCCGGGGAGATGGCATCCTGGCCTGGGTTCAGTCCCCGTACCTGGGCAATCTTGTCGGTGACCTTCACCGCCGGCAGGTGTCCGCCTATGCCGGTTTTGGCGGCCTGACCGCCTTTGAAGTGAAATGCCTGGGCCAGCTTCACCTTCTCTTCGGTGTAGCCAAACTGGGCCGAGGCCATCTCATAGAGGTAACGGCTGTTGGCCGCTTGCTCTTCTGGCAGCATCCCCCCCTCACCGGAACAGATGGCGGTGCCCACCAGTTCCGCACCCTTGGCCAGGGCCACTTTGGCTTCCTGAGACAGGGAGCCGAAGCTCATGTCGCTGACCAGCAGCGGAATCGCCAGTTGCAAGGGTTTTTCTGCCCTGGGCCCAATAATGGTTTCTGTGGTGATTCGGGCCTCTTCGCCCAGGGGACGTTTGGCCAACTGAGCGGTGAGGATCTGCAGGTCATCCCACTGGGGCAATTGGGTTCGGGGTACGCCCATGGCCACCATCTCGCCGTGGCTGCCGGAGAGGCCTTCTCTGGCGAGCTTATGGATCGCCTCTACATGAGGTTCTTCCGGTGTTGCCTTGGCTTCGGGACCTTGCGGCTGGTTCAGATGGAGGGGACGGCCGACCTTGGTGGCATCGAGTTTGGCGTGGCTGCCGTCGCAGAAGGGTTTGTTGCCCGACTGTTTGCACTGGCACAGGAAGGCGTCCTGATCCAGCTCGGCGGTGAAGGGGATGGGGGTCAGGCCGGTGCCGCGGTGGGAGCCATCGCAAAATGGCTGGTTGTTTGAGCGGCCACAGGCGCAGTAGTAGTACTCTTTTCCCTTCTCCAGGCTGACTTTTTTCGGTTTGATGTCGGCAACGATGGGCTTGGTCATCCACGGCTCTCCTTGATGCAGGGTGAACCCTTAGAGAACTAGGACAGTATTGGGGGATTGGCAAGGGATCAGCTGGCCAGCATGACTCGATTTCGGCCGAGGTTCTTGGCCTGATACAGGTGTTTATCCGCCCGGTTCAGCAGCTGCTGCAGATCATCGGCCTGGGTCACCAGGGCAACACCAATGCTGACCGACAGGCTAATGACCCGGCCCTGATGAACAAAGGCATGGTGGTCAAAGCCCTGCCTCAAACGTTCGGCCTGATTCAACGCCTGCTCTTCGGTGTTGCAGGTAAGCAGGATGCAGAACTCCTCACCGCCGATGCGAAACACCTCGCCGTTGTCGGAGAATACCCGTCGCATCAGGGCGCCACTTTGGCGCAGCATCTCATCGCCGGTGTCGTGGCCGAAGCGATCGTTGATCTGTTTGAAGTGGTCAAGGTCGGCCACCAGCAGGGCAAAGGGCTCTCCAGAGCCTTCCAGTGCGCCCCTATACTCTCGGTAGGATTGGCTTAAGGCGTGGCGGTTGTAGCAGCCGGTCAGGGCGTCGTGCAGCGCCATATCCGACAGCAGTTGTGCGCTTTTTTCGCGGTTGGCTTCATAGACGTGGGCGAGCACCCAGATGCACAGATAGGCCAGCACCAGGTTGATCAGCAGCAGGGAGAGGGGCAGGGTGTTGATGGGGTGAAGTATCAGGGTGACAACTGCCGCCGCCAGGGTCAGCCCGGTGGCAATCGCCCCTTGGTGTCTGCCGAGAATCACATAGTGCACCAGGGGGAAAAACAGGAACCAGGCGAAGATCGCTTCGGAGACCGGCTTGGCGAACACGGCGATCACCGCCAAAGAGACGGCGGCATTTACATAGGCAAAGCGCCACAGCCCAATATCTTGGTGGGTACGGCTGTACTGAAACAGGGCCAGCGAGCCTGCGGAAAACACCAGCTCCAGGCCGGCGAGCATGTAGTTGGCACTGATAAACAGGTTGGCCAGGGCAACGCCGAAGGTTGCCAGCGCCAGTGCCAGGCAAAGTCCCTGAAAGACTCGTAATCGCAGTGTTTGCGTATGAGCCAGATCCATCTTAACTCCTGATTTTACCGCTCTTTCCCGAGGGTACCCGGATATGCTCTTACAATTTCTCAACAAATACAATGCTGGCGTTAGGCAGCCAGCTGCGACCATCTCTGCCGCTTTCTTCACCGCTGGTCCGACCATAATTCGAAAAGTTGGGCCTTTGTCATGCTCTTTAAAATAAATTGATTTGAATCAGTTGTTTGTATGTGCTTTTATGAAGCACATTAGAAAAATTCCAATCAGGGTGCCCTCGGCACCGGAGACGACTCTTGATACCCGCTGATCCCCACCTCTCTTCGCTCCCCTTCATTATTGGTGTGTCTGGACACCGAGATCTCGCTCCAGAACGCGAACAGGAAACCAAGGTGCATATCCGGGCAGCGCTCAGCTATTGGCTGGAGCAACTAGACGAGGTGTCCCCTCTGTGGGTACTGACGGGGCTGGCTGCCGGTGCGGACACCTGGGTAGCGGAAGTGGCCCTTCAAATGAAGCAGGAGTCTGGCACCGACCGCATTAGGGTCAAGGCGTGCCTTCCCATGCCGCTGGAGCATTACCGCAGTGACTTTGGCAATCTGGATTATGCCCCTGATGCTCTGGCGCGCCTCGACGCGCTGGTGGAGACACTCCAACAACAGGGGGAAGAGGTGTTGGTGGTGCCCAGTCACCTGTCCGACGAGCAGCAGACCTTTGCATACTCCGACAGCCACTACGGTGATGAGCGCAATACCCTCTACTTAAATCAAAGTCTGTTTATCGCCAAGTACGCCAATGTACTGCTGGCGCTGTGGGACGGTCAGCCAGCCAGAGGCTCTGGGGGCACAGCCGATGCGGTGGCCTACAAACTGGGGCTCCCGCCCCAGTGGCCCCTGGGTGAGGCCAACCCCGCGCTGGAGCCGGTGTCCCAGTTTGATGGTCAGATGGGCGGTGTGGTGCACCAGTTGCCACTGGGTCGTGTCGGTGGCGAGCCTACGGTTGCACCTGAGTTCTGCACCTTGAAGGCGGAGGGGCTCAAGGGCAGTTTTCCGAACTTTGGTCACCTTTGGGTCAGCCAGCAGGACAACGGCATGGGGGAGGGCTCCTGCAGCGAGTTTCTCTCCGCGGAGTTGTCGCGGCTGCTGGTCGATTTAAACCAATACAACGCGCTGCCCGTGCCTGAGCTGAACAATCCCTATCCAGCCGCTGGCCTGGAGCAAACTCAGCCGATGTTCCTGCGTGCCGATGGCATCGCCTTGGAGCGGCAATCGCGATACCGCCGAACTGTGCAGCGCTTCTTCATCTCGGCGCTACTGGTGCTCACCCTCTACGAGATCGTTTCCAACTTCCTCGATGGGGACATGGGCGCCTGGATATTTGCCGGGATGCTCGGCGGCTTGCTCTACTGCGCGCTTCTGGTCAAGCAGGCTGCTCGCAATGAACTGAAGTGGAAGTACCAACTGGCCCGGGGCATTGCAGAGGGGATGCGTATACGTGGTTTCCTAAATCTGTCCGGCGTGCCGCCCAAGGCGGCGCCGCTTATTCCCAGGCGATTCAGGCAGCACCTGCCACTGCTCAATCACGCCGTCGCCATAGCCGAGTTGGATTGGTGGCGGGCCCCTGCCGACTTCGTTGCTGAGGCTACCCGTGCTGCTTGGATCCAGGATCAGCGCAACTTCCTCAGCGCCAGGCTGAGCCAGGAAGGATTGGGCAAGCTCAAATGGAGCGAGCGCTTCTATAAGCGCCCCCTCTACGCCGCCGAAGTTTGCCAGAAGTGGGCCAAAGGGCTGTTTAACGGCTCCATCGTCTTTGCCCTGGCGCTGTTTATGGTGGTGGTGCTGCAGTACGTGCTGGGCAACCCGGTGTTTGCCGACAGCAAAGATTACCTGATGCTGGGGCTGCAATACGCCCTGATGGCCGCCGGTGCCATCGCTCTGTGGAGCGAACTGGCCGGTTATGAGACCACCGCCGAAGGCTACCGCAGCATGGACCAACTGTATCAGCGGGCCGATGGCCTGCTCAGTGGTGAGATGAATCCCGCCAAAGAGGCGATGCTGACGGAGTTGGCCCGGGAGGCGATGTTTGAGCACGTCACCTGGCACAACGCCGAAGCAGAAAACGACTTAAAACAGAAACAACAACCTTGAGATGGATGAAGATTGATGAGTAAGCAAAGCCGTTGCGAAACCCTGACCGACAACGAGCTGGAACAGGGCTTGCTGAAGGATACCAAACTGGACAGAAAGTACCGGGTAGAGTGGGGCCAGGGGCCTGACTACACCCTGATCTGTGACGATGAGGATACCCGTAAGCCCTATCAGCGCCACTCGGGGGACGTAATTGCCCTGATGCCCCTGCGCAAGATGGACCGGACCTTTGTCAGCGTCGGTCTGGACCACAACATCTGCGTATCCTCCTTCAATGGTCGCCAGCAGCATCTGCTCACCGGCCATGACGATCGCATCATCGGTCTGATTGAGCTGGACAAGGGCAAGCTGCTCAGTGTGGCCAAGGACAACACGGTACGGGTCTGGGATCTGTTTGCCGGTCGCGAGTTGTCGGTCATGGAAGCGGAAGTGGCCGAGCTCAGCTGCATCAAGCTGTTCTCCAATTCTGAAAAGCTGGCCATCACTGAGCCCAAGGATGTCACCATCTGGTCCTTTACCGGCGAGAAGGTGGCGGTGATGCAGGGACTGAAGTCCGCCATCAATGAGGTGTTCACCCTGGATGATGGCAGTTGGCTGATCAAGACCGAGAAGAACCCGCCCAGCATCTGGTCCACCACCGGCAAGTTCCTCCATCAGTTCAGGTTCGACTTCAGTTTCGAGGAAGACTTGGCCGAACTGGAAGGCAACCGCCTGCTGCTCCGTCGTGATTCCAGCATCAGCCTCTGGTCTACCGAGGGTGAGTTGCTAAGCAGCCACGAAGCGGATGATGATCTGGTGGCGGCGTTCAATACCCTGAAAAAGGGCCAGCGTGACAGTAGCCAACATATGGCGGATCACCCTGAGATCATCGATTACCCTCACTTGAGAAACCCGCTGCACCTGCCGCACTCCCGCTTTAATGCCCGAGAGGAGATTGAGTCGCAGGACCTTAAGCTGAGTGGCGATCGCAAGATGTTCTGGGACTTCTTCAATCGCCCCCTGTTTGAGCCGGTTAAAACCGCCATGAAGGGCACCATTGCTTCGGCTCGTCGTCAGCTTCGCAAGCTGGATGACAAGCAGCAGGCCACCGCCGAAGAGCGCGATCTGGCCGAGCGCAAGCGCAAGGGTGCTGCGCGTTGGAGCTGGTTTTTCCTGATTCTGACCCTGGCGCTGGCCGGCGTCGGTTACCTGGCCTTTATCGGCAACACTCTGGTGATGGATCTGGCCCGTCAGGTGGTCACCGAGCAACTGGACGCCGCCAGGCTGGCGGGTAAACGCGATTTCTATCTGGTGGTGGCAGTGCTCTTCGGCGCCGCAGCTGGTGTGATGCTGCTGCTGGGCCTGATTCTGTTTGGCCGCAACCGCAAGCACCGTCGTCGTCAGCTGCAGCTGGAGGAGAACCTGGCGGTGCAGGCGGTGATTGCCCCGGCCTATCACTCCATGATCAAGCGCATCAAAGCTTATCGTCGTAAACTGCTGAGCCAGATCCCCATTTTCTCTGATAACGAACTCTTTGCCGGTCGCAAGGTAGCAGAAGCGATCAACCATCAAATTGACAATAAGCTCAAGCAGATGGCCATGGATGAGTGTGGTCTGGAGAAGAAGGAGATCATCTACACCGATCATGAAGCGATCGTTCTGGCAGACTGGGCGCTGATTCAGGATGACGACAAGCGTCGTCAGGTGAAATCCAAGCTGAACCTGAGCAATGAGCTGAGCTTCTGGACCGGTGCTGACAAGCAGATCCTGTTTGCGGTGCAGTACGTTCAGTACATCTTCCTCACCGAAGATAAGGTGGATGTGTTCACCACCTACTACGACTTCATCGCCGGCAAGTGCATAGGTAAAGAAGCCAACGCCTTCTATTACAAGGATGTCACCAACGTAGCCAAGCGCGATGTGGACCGCAGCAACGGCTACAACGCCAACAACGGCTCCATCTCTGCCACCGAGATCACCCTGTCCGTGGCCAGCGGCGAGCGCATCCGCCTGACCATCCTTAACGAGGACAGCGTCAGCTCCATGGCCAACGACGCCAAGGATAACGAGAGCACCTCCATCGAAGTACGCATCGAGCAGTTGGAGCAGGATCGCCGTGAGATTCTGGAAGACACCGATATGGATGAGGAGGAGCGGGAAGAGGAGCTGGCGATGATCGACGCTCACATGACCGACCTCCACAACCAGGACGTGGTTCAGGACACCACCGCATCCTCCACCAAGGCGGAGGAGACGGTGCGCAACATCCGTAAGCAGCTGCATGACCACAAGCAGCACAACCGTACTGAGGTGAAGATCTGATGCGACTTTTCCTGAGCTACTCCAGCCGGGACTTTCCTCTGGCCTCTGCCATAGTGCAGGGGCTGGATGCCTTAGGTCATTCGATCTGGTTTGCCCCCGAACAGATTGGCGCCAGCCGCTGCTTCGCCACGGAAATCAGCGCCGCCATGAAGGAGGCGGAGGTGTTGCTTCTGCTGGCCACCCGCCACTCCATCGGTGACACCACCCACGCTGGATCCGCCGAGGTGAAGACCGAGATCAAAATGGCTCGGGAGAAGAATATCCCGGTGGTGCCCCTTAAGGTGGATGCCAGTCTGGACTGCGGCGGTGCCGAGGGGTTTGATTATCTGCTGAAGAACTTCCAGTGGCTGAATCTTGAGCCGATGTTGGCCATGGAGGATCACAACGCCATCGCCAAGCTTATCGACGCGGCCCTGACAACCGGCGTCAGTGCCGATACCCAGCTGTTTGATCAGCAACTCACGGAAGTGGAAAAGCTGCTGCGGGATAAGCACTGGCAGAAGGCCAAGGCGCTGCTTGAGGCATTGGTGATGCCTGCGGGTCTGCGCCAGCAGCAGGAGTTGCTGAAGCTGGTGGCCCTGATGCAATCCAGGCCCATCAAGAGCCTGTCCAAGCAGCAGGCGGACTGGCTGGTGGGCAGGTTGACCGCTCTGGCTCAGGGAGAACAGGCATCAGTTGCTCTGTATATGTTGGCGCTGATCTCCCAGGGCTTCTATCAGGCCAATGCCATTGCCGATGCTACTCCGGGGGTGGCCAGTCTGAAGCAGCAGGCTCAGCCGCTGGGGCGGCTTAAGGCCAAGTACATCAAGATGACCGACGCCATACTGGCCGACAGCACGGCGTTTGCCACCAATTGGCGTTACTGATCGGCAAGTCATATCAAAGGGCTCCTTCGGGAGCCCTTTTTCGTGGCTTTACACTGGAACGCATTGTGTACGCCAATCGAAACGCCTCGGTTGTTGAAATTATGTTGCTAAGGGGGCAGGGTTAACCAATAAAAAGGAGCCTGCCGTGAGCGGGCAGAAAAGGAAGGAAGCGCCATGACCCACACCGAGTCGTTCGACCGCTGGATTCGCAGCGAGTTTATTCAGCTGAATACCGAGCTTGAGCAGCTCTACTTTGCCCAACAGGACAGGGCCAATGTCCAGGGAGTGGGGGATGAGCTGAAACAGGCGATGGAGCGCCGCGGCCGTGAGCACATCAGCCGACTTCTGGCCGAGGGCAATACCGACCAGGGGTTTGACGCCAATTTTGATCTCCTCGGTAACGTGGGGATGTATATGGCAGCCTGTCGCCGCCATGATCTGACTGAGCCCTCCAGAGAAACCAACTCGCCGCTCAAAGAGGCGTCGGCGCTGGCTTTGCACATCGGCGCCTCATTGGGCGTCACCCCCAGGTTCGCCACCAGCCACCTCACCACTCACTGCATGGCGAAAGAGGGCCAGCCCAAGCGCTTCACCTCTTTGGAAGATGAAGCCCTGTTCATCGATTTCAATACCCTGGCGGTGCTGGCCTACAAGCGGGCCGCCGATGCCCTGGTGCGTATTCTGCCTATGGGAATCACTCACCCCATTGCGCCCTATCTGCTGGAGGACGCCAGGGCGGCGCTGGTGGATGTGGCCAAGTGGAATCAGGTGCTGTTTGATCGCCTGGACGGGGAGCGCTTCTTCCACAGCGTGCGGCCTTACTACAAGCCATTTCGGGTGGGGCAGCATGAGTATCGAGGTGCCAACGCTGGTGACTTTGCCGGCATCAACGTCATCGACATGCTGCTGGGCCTGTGCCAGGCCAACAATCCTTTCTATTCTCAGTTGCTGGTGGACAAGTTCCTCTACATGATGCCAGAGGACCAGACCCTGCTGCGGGATGTGATGCGTCGCCGCAGCTTCCTGGATCAGCTGTTGGAGGTGCCACCGGCACAGCAGCAGAGCGACTGGTATCAGCAGGTGGCGGCCAAGCTCATCGAGGTACTCGATGCCCACGGCCACACCGCTCATCAGCATCATGACCAACTGGTGTCCCGCTTTATCGCCAAGCCCTCGGAAACCATGGCTAAGCAACATCTGGCCCAGGTTACCGCCAGTGGACCGCCACTGGAGGTGCTGCTGCGCTCCCTGGCCAAGCTCAGGGATCTGCGCATGGCGGCGAACCGGGAGGACATCCCCAGTCGTCACCGCGAGGTGGCCCAGTTGAAAGCCAGTGTCAGCAGAGGAGGGCAGAAGTGAGCCAGTTTCCCGTTGAGGCGGTAGAGGGGATCTATCTGCAGAGTCACTCTGTGGGTCGACCCTGGCTGGGTGCCCAGCAGGCGATAACCGAGCGTTTTTTCCAGCCCTGGAGTGAGCAGGGCGAACCCTGGGGCCAATGGCTGGAAGGCATTGGGCGATTTCAAGCCGGTTTGGCCAATCTGATTGGCGGGCAACCACAGCAGTTCTGCCCCCAGGTCAATCTGTCCAGCGCCCTGACCAAGCTGCTGGGTGCGATCGAGCCGGATCCCAAACGATCTGTGCTGCTGATGTGCGAGGAGGACTTTCCCTCCATGGTGTTTGTCGCTCAGCAGGCCGAGGCCTGGGGCTGGCAACTGAGGCTAATTCCCAAGGGCAGTGATGTCACCGACCTGGCCATGTGGCAAAGCCAGCTGACTCGAGAGGATGTGGGCCTGGTGTTCGTTACCCAGGTGCAGTCCAATACGGGTCAGCAGGCGCCGGTGCAGTCCATTTGCCAGTTTGCCAGCCACAGGGGCATTCTCAGCGTGGTCGACATCGCCCAGTCCATGGGGATACTGCCGATGCAGATAGACCAGTGGCAGGCGGATGCGGTGATCGGCTCCTGTGTGAAATGGTTAGGGGGCGGCCCTGGCGCCGGTTTCCTCTGGCTGTGCCCCACATTGACGCCACAACTGACCCCCAAGGACGTGGGTTGGTTCTCCCACGCCAACCCCTTTGAATTTGACCCCCACCACTTCGAGTATCACAGCGACGCGGCGCGTTTCTGGGGCGGCACGCCGTCGGTTATGCCCTATCTGCTGGCGGCCTATGCCCTGGAGCAGGCGGCAGAGGTGGGCATCGAGCGGATTCGTTCCCATAACCTGATGCTGGGCGACACCTTGATCGCCGCCTGCCCTCAGTGGGTGCGATCCCCTGTGGAGCCCCATCGCCGCGGCGGCACGGTGATCATCGACCCCGGATCACGCCTGGCTGAGGTGGAGAAGGGGCTTGCCGAGCTCAAGGTGCACTATGATCGTCGTGAGCTAGGTCTGAGGCTCTCCCCCCATCTGTGTAATACCAAGAAGCAGTTGCAGCAGGTTGCCGAGCTATTGAGCGCCTTGGCGAGCAAATGATCGGCCAAATTCCGGGTGATGCACTCTTAGCCTGGAATCGCGCGGCAAATAGGCAAACGATCCTTTTGGGGGTTGCAGAGAAAACCTTTGCCGCTACAATGACTCTCGTCCTCTGGAGACAGAGATTAATGCGAAGCGGCACTGGCTCAGTGCAGGGTAAAGAGCAGCGCAACCTTGCTGTGATTAACCTGACACTAAATAGATGCGAAGATTTAAGCGGCACTGGCTCAGTGTGGGATAGAAAGTAGCGCAACCTTCTTTTCTACTCCAAAGACACTAAACAGATGCAAAGATTTAAGCGGCACTAGCTCAGCTGGTAGAGCGCAACCTTGCCAAGGTTGAGGTCACGAGTTCGAACCTCGTGTGCCGCTCCAAATTTTCCCTGACCGGGAATCAAAAATATGGCGCGTTGGCAGAGTGGCTATGCAGCGGATTGCAAATCCGTGGACCTCGGTTCGACTCCGGGACGCGCCTCCATATAAGAAAAACGGCTACCTTCGGGTGGCCGTTTTTCGTTTGGAGCCAGAGTAGGCGTGAGCAGCGGATTGCAAATCCGTGGACCGTAATTCTGCCAACCCCGCTCGACTCCGGGACGCGCCTCCATTTTTCGAAACGGCCACCTTCGGGTGGCCGTTTTTCGTTTGGAGCTAGAGTAGGCGGGAGCAGCGGATTGCCAATCCGTGGACTGTAATTCTGCCAACCCCCCTCGACTCCGGGACGCGCCTCCATTTTGACGAGAAAGCGGTAACCTTTGGGTTGCCGCTTTTTTCGTTTCGGGCGTTTAATGGCGAAGTGGATTGCCAATCCGTGGACCGTAATTCTGCCAACCCTCTCGACTCCAGGCCTTCCGCCAAAGCAAAAAGAAACGGCCACCTTTGGTGACCGTTGTACTTGTCGTCTGTGCTGCTGTCCCTCAGTAGACATCTTCCAGTTCGAGGGCGCGTTCCAGGGTCTCTTTGACCTTACATTGCAGGGCATCAGTGATGCCGCCGGTACCGCTGGCCTTGTGGGAGAGGAACTCGCATTTGGCGTCGCGGTAATCGATCCATTGGCGGTGCAGTGCTTCAAGCTCTTTCTGACGTTCAGGGGTGAGGCGCTCCAGAGCTTGCTCCAAGGCGTAGAGAAGCCGTTCGGTCTTCCTGTCCAGCTCAAGCTCCAGGCAGCTGTTCAGTTCAGTTTCGCTGCTGGCTTCCCGGGCACACAGCTCATATTCGCCACTGTAACGAACCTCTTCGGCCAGGGCGGGCAGGGTCAGCAGTGACAGGCAGAGGACTAAGGCTCGCATGAGCATCTCCATTGGCGTCCAATTAGGTCCAGACTATGTCATTAGACGCACAATACTCAAGCATCTTGCTGAATTGGTGGGCCTTTAATCGCAGACATCAGGTAATTCACCTTGTCGCTGTCACTCAGTCGCCAACGGCGCGTCAGCGGGTTGTAACTCATCCCTTTGGGAGAGTGGCAGCAAAACCCCAGGGGAGAGAGCGCCTGGGTGACCTCATCCGGGGTGACGAAGGCTTGCCAGCTGTGGGTGCCCTTGGGTAGGGCCCGGAGGACATACTCAGCCCCTATGATGCCTACAAGGTAACTTTTCCAGGTGCGGTTCAGTGTCGCCACCACCATCATGCCTCCAGGCTTCACCAGTTCACCACACTCCTGCAGCAGGCGTGCAGGGTCGGGGACGTGCTCGACCACCTCGGTATTGAGCACCAGGTCAAAGCGGGCGCCTTCCTCCACCAAGGTCTGGCTCAGGCAGTGACGGTAGCTGAGTTTGGCGGCCAGGTTCCATCCGTTTTGCCGAGCAACCCGAACATTCACGGCACTGGCGTCGATGCCCAATACCTGATGTCCGGCTCGGGCCAGGGGTTCGGTCAGGATGCCAGCGCCACAGCCGACGTCGAGAATGGACAGGGGTTTGTCGCCGAAATGGCGTTGAATCTCGTTGAGTATGTGGTGCAACCGCACCCGGTTAAACTCGAGCACGGTATGAAAGGCTCCGTCAGGCTTGCGCCACTCTTCGGCGAGGGCGTCAAAGCGCCGAACCTCCTCGGGGGAGAGGTTGTCCGGCGTTCCGGTGAGCTTGTCTTTGTTGAGCATGGCCCTTAACTCTCTGAAAATGCTAATTATGGCATACGAAAGTCAGGGCCGTCAGGATCACCCCTGTTGACGGATCAGGGTTTGTACCAGGTCGATGTAGCGTTGTTTGCATTCGTCAGAATTGGTACCGGCCAGGGCTTTCCAGGCTTGGTACTTGGCGTGTTCGGCCATTTTGAACACCGAGGGGGCGCTGCCGGTGACGTCTCCCTGGGTTGCCTGCTTGAACAGGCCGTAGAGCGACAGCAGGTGGTCATTGCTTGGGCGGCTGGGCAGTTGCTTAACCTCTTGCTGGCTTTGCTCAAATGCCTGATTCAGTTCATCCATGTGGGGTCTCCTTTGGGTTGGTTAAGGTTTAAGCTAGCGTCTTTAATGAGGACTGACCAGTCGATTAGATCAAAAAATCGTTGATTTTCCATTGGGTTGTAATCGAACTGCAACGAATTGAACTAGGTTTGACCCTTAGAAGGCGCTCAAGGCTAAATCAATGTGAAATTGTGACTTAAATCGCTGTTTCTATGGTGTCAGGTCAATAAACGCCCTGTTAGGGACAGTAGACTGGGTTCAGCACAACGATTAATGGAGGCGTTATGCACCAAGGCGCTCAGCAGAAGCAGGCACAGGAATCGAACCTGAAACGCACCCGCGTATGGCGCTCATTACAACAGGGATGGCGACACTGGGTGCCTGAAGGCGGAAGGGTGGCCATGTGGGATCCGGACGAGGAACTGGAAACCGGCCTGATTCAACTTGGTTATGAGGTGCTGGACAGGGAACAATCTGCCCAGGGGCCGCTGCACGCCTTGCTGTTCCGCGACCTGGCTCCCCTGGCAATCCTGGCCTTGCCTGGCATCGACTCCCTGCTGTCCCGGCTTCGCCCCGACGGTGTATTGATTCAGATCTGTCAGCAGGGCGGCAAGGGCTGCGCCGGTCTGAGCATTGTCTCCGGCTTTAAGGCCGGTTGGTCTTTGAAGGCGCGCTACGAAGGCGCAGAAGCGGATCGGGGGGTGACCCTGGTCTGGAAGCCCTGATCCTTTTGACATAGACGCCGCCCAGCCCTGGTTCCGCCGCTGGCATTTGCCCTGGAAACCGGGCATGATCCCTGGTCTAAGTACCAGAGGATATAGCTATTATGTTGAAAAATATGGCATTTGGTGTTGCTTTGATGGCTGGCTCAGCCCAGGCTGCCGAAGTACCCAAGAACGTCATCTTCTTCATTGGCGACGGCATGGGACCCGCCTACACCACCGCTTACCGCTATTACCAGGCAGACAGCCAGGTGAGTCAGGTAACGGACACCGTCTTCGATCGGCTGCTGATTGGCAGCGCCAGTACCTTCCCCCACGATGAAACCGTTGTGACCGACTCTGCCGCCGGCGCCACCGCCTTGGCCACAGGTACCAAGAGTTATAACGGTGCCATAGGCGTGGATGCACACAAGCAACCTCTGGACAGCATGCTGGTACAGGCCAAATCTATGGGCTGGCACACCGGGGTGATCGCCACCTCTCATGTCAATCATGCCACCCCGGCCAGTTTTGTCGCTCATGCGGACTCACGACGCAACTACCAGGAGATTGCCGAACAGTTCTACAGCCGCCGTCTCAAAGAAGATCAGCCACTGGTGGACCTGATCCTGGGAGGAGGCCAGCGCTACTTCCCCATGGAGCAAGACCAACTGGGCAGCAAGATGGTGAACTGGGGCTACCAGTATGCGGATAAGCTGACGCAACTGGACAGTCTGACGCGCTTGCCGGCCTTGGGGTTGTTTGCGCCAAAGCAGCTTCCCTATGCCGTCGACAGCGATCAACCCAAGCGCCTGAGTGCCATGGTCAGCACCGGGCTGCGCCTGCTCAGTCAGTCGGACACCCCTTTCTTCCTGATGGTTGAGGGCAGCCTTATCGACTGGTGTGGCCACGACAATGACATCGCCTGTGCCATGAAAGAGATGGCGGACTTTGCCGGTGCCCTCGAAGTGGCGGAGGCTTTCGCACAGGAGCGGGGCGACACCCTGGTGGTGTTTACGGCTGACCACTCTACCGGTGGCCTGACCCTGGGCGCCGGCGGAGAGTATCGCTGGGAGGCGGAACAGGTGAAACAGACCGGGGCGTCGCTGCGTACCATCACCGATGCATTGCTGAACCAGCCGCAAGAGCAGTTTCCGCAGATCCTGGCCAGATTCCTGGGCTTTGAGCTGACCCAGGGGGAATTGGGCGAGTTGGCCAAGGTGTCCAAAGAGGAGGAGGCGCTGCGCTGGAAGCTGGCAAGTATCCTCAGTGGCCACAGCTATACCGGCTGGACCACCAGTGGTCACACCGCCGTTGACGTGCCCCTGGGTGCCATGGGCCCAGGCTCAGAACGGTTCCGGGGCCACCTGGATAACACCGAGATCGCCAAGGCCCTGAAGCAGATGATTCGCTGATCTGAGCCTCCCTGACGAACAGCCCGCCAAATGGCGGGCTTTTTCATGGGCCAATGTAAAGAACACCTGAAAAGGCAACGACAAAGAAACTAATTTTTTACCAGGGTGACAAAGGGAGTACCGGGAGTAGAAATACGGTGAATTAGATCAATAAGATGTTAGGTTATAAGAACAATTTCAGGGGAGAGCCGCATGAACAGCAAGGAATGGGTGTTTTTGAGTGCAGCAGCCTGGGTATTGGCAGGTTGTGGCGGGGACAGACCTCCTACTGAGCAGGGCGAAGCCAGCGAGTTTACCCATGCACACAACAGCCGTGTGGCTCAGTCTCTGCCTCTGACCAGCCAACAGGCGTTTGAGGATGCCTTTCGGGGTCATATCGCCTCTCCTGATTCCCTCACCGTAAAAGACGCAGAGGGCCGGGTCATCTGGTCGCTGCCAGAGTACGCTTTTCTTACGGGCGATGCCCCGGACACGGTCAATCCCAGCCTCTGGCGTCAGGCTCAGTTGAATAACATGGCTGGCCTGTTCGAAGTGAGCCCGGGGATCTATCAGATCCGCGGCTTTGACCTGGCCAACATGACGCTGATCCGTGGAGAGCAGGGCTGGATCCTGGTGGACCCGCTGACCAGCAAAGAGACTGCAGAGGCCGCGCTGGCCTTTGCCTTTGACTATCTTGAGTCCGATCCCATCACCACCCTTGTCTATACCCACAGCCACGTGGATCATTTCGGCGGCGCAGAAGCGGCCACTGAGTATGCAGACGGCGAACTGACCGTGGTAGCGCCTGCGGGCTTCATGAAGGAAGCCACCAGTGAAAACATTCTGGCGGGGACCGCCATGGTGCGTCGCGCCGGCTATCAGTATGGCCGCAATCTGCCTGTGTCTCCCCAGGGCCACGTGGATCTGGGCTTGGGCAAGTCGGTGGCCTTTGGCACCGTCGGCCTGATCCCACCCAACCTGGAGGTGACACAAACCGGAGAGCGTCACACCCTGGATGGCGTGGAGTTTGAATTCCAGATGGTCTCCGGCTCTGAAGCCCCGTCGGAGTTCACCTTTTACCTTCCCCAGCAGCGGGCCTTCTGCGGCGCCGAGATGGTGTCGCAAACCATGCACAACCTCTATACCCTGCGCGGCGCCAAGGTGCGTGATGCCCTGGGTTGGAGCCGCTACATCGATGAGGCCGCCAGTCGTTATCCCGAGGCGGAGATCTATTTCGGCAGTCACCACTGGCCGGTGTGGGGCCAGGAGAGGGTGCAGGAGTTCCTGGGCAGCCAGCGCGACCTGTACAAGTTCATTCACGACCAAACCCTGAGACTGGCCAACCAGGGCTATACCCCGGGAGAAATAGCCGAGCAACTGCAACTGCCTCAGGGGCTGCGTCAGGAGTTCTCCGCCCGAGGCTACTACGGCACGTTGAAACAGAACATTCGCGCGGTGTATCAGTTTTACTTTGGCTGGTATGACGGCAATCCTGCCCATCTGGATCCCTTGCCGCGCGCCTCGGCAGCCCGGCGTTACGTGGAGCTGGCCGGTGGCGCAGAGGTGATGCGCAACAAGGCGATCGCCGCCATGGATCTGGGCGAGTACCGCTGGGCGGCAGAGCTGCTCAACCACCTGGTGTTCTTCGACCCGGATGACAACAGTGCCAGAGAGATGCTGGCCAGGACCTACGAGCAGATGGGCTATCAGGCTGAGTCCGGTACCTGGCGCGACTCCTATCTGAGTGCCGCCCTGGAACTGCGCGAAGGGGTGCCTGAGGGGCTGAGTATGGAGAAGAAGATGGCCGGGGTGCTGCAGCAGACGGACATACGCCACTTCCTCGATGCGCTGGCCACCAGGGTCGATTACGAAGCCGCCGGTGAGGACAGCTACTCTCTGGTGCTGGAGATCCTGGATGCCCAGGAAGTCTATCTGCTGCAGATTGCCAACGGAGTCCTCCATTACCGGCCACTGACCGGCGACCCCGACGACTCCATGCCTTACCTGGGGCTGAGTCGTAAGCTGTTTATCCAGCTGGCATCACGACAGGTGGCGATGCAGGATCTGGTGACAGGTGACAACCTCCGGGTGGATGGCAGCATCATGGACATGGTGGCCTTCTTCCGCCTGTTTGAGCCACCGGAGTCAGAATTCAACATCATCGAGCCTTAGACGCCCCCTCTTACTAACCTAATGTCCTTGAACTGCGGCGCCCACTTTGTGGGCGACCGACTCAATTTTCTTACATTTCAGGAACCCGGTTCGTGTGACGCCCTCTAAAGGGGGAGTTTTGGAGCCCGTTGTTTAAGGGAAGGTATTGATGAACTGGTTAAAACGCGGGTGCTACTGGGCTGCATTGGGGCTGTTCCTGTTTCCGATCCTGGCCATGGTGTTTGAATTTCCTCTGGCCTTCCAGGTGTACGGCGACGGCAATCAGCTTCACAGCGCCAGCAATGAGCTCAGGCAGTTTGTGCTGGCCAACTACTGGTTGCCCGCCTGCTGGCTGGCGTCCGGCTTGCTGTTGATTGGGACCGGCATCGAACGCCGCACCATCACATTGGCCTTTGGCGGTGGTTTGCTGTTGCTGTTTCCCTTTATCCATTATGGCGTTGCCCGCCTGAGCGCGTCCTTGCTGAGTGGTTGTGACGACTGCCAGGTGTTCGGTACGCCAGAGCTGCTGGTAAACATCATCATCGTCACCCTGGGCGCCCTGGCGTTGCAGCGTAGGCGCCGCCCTGCAGCCTGAACCTTGTATGGCCTCAGCCCCTCTGTTAGCTTGAAAGATCAATAGGGCGACAGGGAGCTGTGAGACGCGATGCCAGTCAGGGAAAGAATGGCTCATGAAGGGGTTGAAGGGGTGCGGGTAGGGCGCTTCAATCAGGGGATCAACACCACCTTCATCCTCTACCGCATCGGTGACACCCAGATTGATACCGGGCCGCCGAATCAGTGGTCCACCATTCGTCGCCTCCTCGATGCCCAGCCTCCCAAGCGCTTGCTGCTGACCCACCACCATGAGGATCACGCGGGCAACGCCGCCCGCATTGCCAGCCGCTATCAGCTGACGCCCCTGGCCCCAGAGCTTGGGCGGGCCAAGCTGGCGCGCGGCTATCGCATTCCCCCCATACAGAGGATGATCTGGGGCAGTCCACTGCCAGTGGAGACCCAGCCGCTGCCTGAGACGGTGCCCATGGCACAAGGGGGGGATCTGCACGCCATCCATACCCCGGGACACGCCAAGGACCTCACCTGTTTTCACTGGCCACAGCGGGGCTACCTGTTCTCCGGTGATCTTTATCTGTCCAAGTCGATTCGTTACCTAAGGGCGGATGAAAATCTGCTGCAGCTGATGCAGAGCATCAATAAGGTGTTGGCGCTGGAGTTTGATGTGCTGTTCTGCCCTCACAGGGGCATAGTGCCCCAGGGCCACCTGGCCCTGAGGGAAAAGCTGGATAACCTGCGCGCCTTGTGTGACAAAGCCAGTGCCCTGCATGGAGAGGGTGTGGAGTCTGACGAGATCATCAATCGCCTGCTGGGGCCGGAGGACTGGCTGTCCAAGCTCAGTGGCTACAACATCAGCAAGGGCAACCTGATTCGCCAGGCGGTGGAGATAGACTCCTCTAAGGTGTAGCGACTTGCAGCGACAATAACAAAAGGGGCCAATGGGCCCCTTTTGTGGTCTGTGTGGCAGTTACTCCACGGCAGGGATGCACGCCTGTGCCCTTGGAGAGAGACGGTGCACCACCTGGTTGCTGCTGCCTCGCCACAGCAGGGAGGGATCCGCCAGCTCCTGTTCGAAGCGGCCATCGATCAGCACATCCAGGTAGGGCAGCAGTGCCTGCTGGGCGTCATCCAGCTCGTCCAGTCGGTAGCCTGTCCAGCACCAGATGTCCTTGTCCGGGCAGCGCTCCTTAACCTGGGTGACCAACTCGAGAATGGCGGGCACATTGGCCGGGTGAAGGGGGTCGCCTCCGGAGAGACTCAGGCCACGGCGCTTGATGCGGGTGTCGCTGAGATCGCGGATGATCTGCTCCACCAACTCGTCGGTAAAGGGGTGACCTGAGTCCAGTCGCTGGGTGCTCTGGTTGTAGCAGCCCTTGCACTGATGGACGCAACCGGACACAAACAGGGTACAGCGAGTGCCCAGTCCATTGACCACATCCACCGGATAATAGTTGTGATAGTTCATTGATGCGTCCTCCATCAAAAAGGGCAGGGACCAGCCCTGCCCTTTGTCGTGTACTCAAATGCTACAGGTGTTTAACCCTGCGCTTAACCTCTTCCTGCTTGCCTTCGTTGAAGGGGCGGGCGTCCGGGCTGCCCAGGTAACCGCAGACGCGACGGGTGACGGACACCTTGGACGGGTCATGGTTGCCGCACTTGGGACAGGTGAAGCCCTTGGAGGTGCAATCGAACTCACCGGTGTAGCCGCACTCATAGCACTCATCGATGGGCGTGTTGGTGCCGTAGTAGGGCACATGCTGGTAGGAGTAATCCCACACATCTTCCAACGCCTCGACGTTCTTCTGCATGTTGGGGTACTCGCCGTAGCAGATGAAGCCACCGTTGGCGATCTTCGGATAGGGCTTCTCGAAGTCGATCTTGTCGTAAGGGTTCACCTTCTTCTCCACATCCAGGTGGAAGCTGTTGGTGTAGTAGCCCTTGTCGGTTACCCCGTCGACCACACCGAACTGGCGCTGGTCAATTTTGCAGAAACGGGTGCACAGGTTTTCGCTGGGGGTGGAGTAGAGGCTGAAGCCATAACCGGTTTGTGCCTTCCAGGCGTCGGTAGCGGCGCGCAGACGCTCTACGATGGTTAGGGCCTTGGCACGCATCTCCTCAGAGTCAAACACGTGGCCAGAGGCGCCGTACAGGGCGTTGACCGTCTCGTGCAGGCCGATGTAGCCCAGGGAGATGGACGCACGGCCATTTTTGAAGATCTCGCTGATGTCGTCGTCCGGCTTCAGACGCACGCCACAGGCACCCTCCATGTACAGGATGGGGGCCACCCGGGCCTTCACACCTTCCAGGCGATCGATGCGGGTCATCAGGGCCTTCTTGGCCAGGGCCAGGCGGTTGTCCAGCAGTTCGAAGAACAGGTTCTCGTTGCCCTTGGCTTCGATGGCGATGCGGGGCAGGTTCAGGCTGACCACGCCCAGGTTGTTGCGCCCTTCGTGCACCAGTTGACCATCCTGCTCGTAGGCGGACAGGAAGCTGCGGCAGCCCATGGGGGTCTTGAAGGAGCCGGTCACCTCGACCACGCGGTCGTAGTTGAGGATGTCCGGGTACATCCGCTTGGTGGAGCACTCCAGCGCCAGCTTCTTGATGTCGTAGTTGGCGTCGCCCTCTTTGTGGTTCAGGCCATCACGGATGGCGAACACCAGCTTGGGGAACACCGGAGTCTTGTGGTTCTTGCCCAGGCCGACCATGCGCACCTTGAGGATGGATTGCTGGATGAGGCGGCTCTGCCAGCTGGTGCCCAGGCCAAAGCCGAAGGTCACAAAGGGGGTCTGGCCATTGGCGGTGTGCAGGGTGTTGACCTCGTATTCCAGGCTCTGGAAGGCGTCATAACACTCCTTCTCGGTGCGCGCCATGGCGTAGGCTTCCACGTCGGACACCTGCCACTCTTTGCCCACTTCCAGGTGCTTCTCATAGCTCTTGGTGACGTAGGGCTCCAGCACTTCATCGATGCGGTTGATGGTGGTGCCGCCATAGATGTGGCTGGCTACCTGGGCGATGATCTGGGCGGTCACCGCGGTGGCGGTGGAGATGGACTTGGGTACGTCGATCTCGGCGTTGCCCATCTTGAAGCCGCCGGTCAGCATCCCTTCCAGATCGATCAACATGCAGTTGAACATCGGGAAGAAGGGGGCGTAGTCCAGATCGTGGTAGTGGATTTCGCCGCACTCATGGGCCTTGACCACTTCCCGAGGCAGGATGTGGCGGGTAGCGTAGTGCTTGGCGACGATGCCAGCCAGCAGATCCCGTTGAGTGGGGATCACCTTGGAGTCCTTGTTGGCGTTCTCGTGGAGCAGGGCAGCGTTGCTCTGATCCACCAGGCCACGGATCTCACGGTTCAGGCGGCTATTGGATTCGCGGGCGATATCGCGATCATGGCGATACTCGATGTAGGCACGGGCCACCGCTTTATAGGGGCCCGCCATCAGATGGTTTTCCACCATCTGCTGGATCTCGTCGATGTTGACGTCGCCAGACTCAGCCAGTTCCTGCTCAATGGTGTTAGAGACACGTTGAGCGTAGTCATCATCCTTGACGTCAGCTGCCATGGCAGCCCGTGCGATAGCGTCGCGAATCCTTGCGCTATCAAAGGGCACCTGACAACCGTCTCTCTTAATCACAACTGGCATGAGAAAAAATCCTTAAGAATGTAGGAATAGGCCTTGACAAGCACTACATCTTGTTGCCTTGTCTTAAATATGGCCCATATGTGGGGTTTCGACGCATATTAAGCGCCAATTTTCCGTCGGATAAATTGATCGCGATCAAGAAGATCACTACCCAAAATTCGAATGAAGTTACTGTTAAGTGATTCATTGGTGTTGATCAAGTTTTTATAAAGTAATCAACATGTATCCGATATGATCTTTCGATGTGATCTCTGAACAGAGAGTCGGCGGTTGTCGGTGCAAAAATGAGGGGGTGAGGGTGTGATGGAAACAGTGTTCTTCATACTTGTCCCTGTGGATGGTTTCACAGCTTGTGGAAAACCCGCTTCGGCCCTTGGTTGCCCTGCCTTAGAGCTGTGGTTAGATCCTTGTTAAATTCCTGATCGCAAAATGGCGGTTCTGATAACAAAAAAAGGGAGCGTTTGCTCCCTTTTTGCTCAGCACCAAATGGCGGTTTTGTTACAGCTTTTCGCTGCGATCGAGAATGGTTTCCATCTCGTCCATCAGACGGTTCATCCGATTGAAGATCGCTTCGTAAGGCTGGGCACTGGCCAGATCGACCCCGGCGGTTTTCACCAGGTCATAGGGGTAGTCACTGCCACCGGACTTCAGCAGGTTCAGGTAGCGGTCGTAGGCCGCCTTGTCGCCGCTGAGCACCTCATCGGCAAACGCCGCAGAGGCTGCGATGGAGGTGGCGTACTGATACACGTAGAAGTTGTAGTAGAAGTGCGGCACATAGGCCCACTCAATGCCGTAGGCGTCATCGATGGCCATCACGCCCTTGTCGTGACCGTGGTAGCGACGCAGCAGATCCAGGTAGATCTCAGAGGCGCGGGTATCGCTCAGAGGCTGACCTTTCTCTACCTCTTCGTGGATGGCACGTTCAAACTCGGCAAACATGGTCTGACGGAAGAAGGTCTGACGGAACTTCTCCAGAGTCTGGCCCAGGTAGTAGAGGCGCTCGTTGTCGTCTGCGGCATTCTTCAGTGCGTAGTCGGTCAGCAGGTGCTCCTGGAAGGTGGAGGCGATCTCTGCAGTAAAGGTGGCGTAGCCTGCGGTGGCGTAGGGCTGATTGGCGTTAGCGTACACAGAGTGGGTAGCGTGGCCCCACTCGTGGGTCAGGGTAGACACCGAGGTGTAGTCATCGTTGTAGTTCATCAGCACGTAGGGGTGTACGTCGTAGGCGCTGCCGCTCATGTAGGCACCGGAGCGCTTGCCCAGCTTGGGATAGGTGTCCATCCAGCGCTGGTCCAGGCCGGTACGGATCTTGTTGACGTAGCTGTCGCCCATGGGCTCCAGGGAGGCCAGCATCATCTCGATGCCACGCTCAATGGGATAATCACCTGTGGCTTTGACCACGGCGGGGTAGATGTCAAAATAGCCTTGATCATCCAATTTCAGCATACGGGAGCGTAACTTAAGGTAACGCTGCAGGGTGTCGAGGTTGGCGTTGGTGGTGTCCACCAGGGCGCTGTACACCTCTACCGGGATGTTGTCTTCGCTCAGCGCGGCTTCCAGGGCGGAGTCGTGGTTGCGGCTGCGGGCGTTGAATACGTCGGCTTTTACATTGGCGTCCAGCAGAGAGGCGATGGTGCGACGGTACTTGGACAGGGTGCCAAAGAAGTTGTCGAACGCTTTCTTACGTACATCGCGATCAGGATGGCTGCGGAAACGGGCGTAGGTGGCCTGGTTCAGGGTCACCAGTTCTCCGTCCAGCTCCACTTCTGGCCAGGGCAGTTCGGCATTGGTGAAGGTGGCGTAGCTGGAGTAGGGGGCACTGGTGACGGTGCCGGCAGCAGCCAGGATCTTCTCTGCCGCAGGGGCCAAGGTGTGGGCCTTGCCGCGCAGAATGTTCTCCAGCGGGAAGCGGTAGTCGGCCAGACGAGGCTCAGACTTCACCATGGCCAACACCTTCTCTTCGCCCAGGCTGATCAGCTCAGGGTTGATGAAGGAGGAGCCCTGGTTGAAACGGTTGGCCAGCATGGCGATGGACTGACGCTTGGCACCGTTGTCGGAGTTGCGCAGATCGGTGTCCGCATTCAGGTTGGCGTACACGTACAACTGGGACAGAGTCTTGGACAGCCCGTAATAGAGGTCCATGGCATCGGCCAGGGTCGCAGCGGAATGGCCCAACTTGCCCTGATAGGCGGCGAGTTGATCCAATTGCTTCTCCAGGCTGGTTTTTTGGCCCTGCCACTGTTGCCAATCGGCGTAGAGTGGGGTCAGATCCCAGTTCTGTTGAGTTTCCTCGGCCACCAGGGCCGGTGAAAGGGCGGCGCCGGCAAACAGGGCCAGGCCAATCAGTGACTGCTTAAACATTGTAAGTCCATATAATCGTTATGGTTAAAGACAGCAGCAGCTTAGCAACTGTGGCGCAATGCTGTGAGACAACATTGGTAACAGAATGAAAAAGAGTGACAAGGCGCACCAAAATGACGGTGCGGCCATCAAAATGACCCCGAAACAGCAGGTGCTGGCCCTGCTGGATCAGTGCCTGGCCACAGGCGTGCGAGGCCGGGTTCAGGCGGTGATCAAGCAGGCGATCGCCGACATTGAGGGCCAGGGTAAAGCCTCCGGTTATCAGCATGCGGAAAGCGACATCAATGAAGCGGACTACCCGGGCCTGATCTTCAAAGTCGGCCGTCACAAGCGCCGCTGGGTCTACCGTTACACGCCCAAGGGGGCCAAGAGCACCCGCCAGCTTACCCTGGGCTACTACCCGCAGATGGACCGACAGGCCGCCATTGAGTCCTGGCAGCAGCACAGGCTGGTGCAGCAGGGTGAAGCGCCGCCGCCCCAGGGCACCCCTTTGAGCAAAGGGGTTGAGCTCTTTGCCGACTGGGCTCAGGGCCGGCGCCCAAGGTGGCGGGCGGAAGTGAGTCAGCTGGAAGCCTTGTTCGACGGAGAACGGGCAGAGCGCATCGGTGAGTCACTGACCCTGGCGGAAGTGGAGGCCCTGGTGGCCCCACAGCAGCCTGGGGCCAAACACCGGCTCAGCCTGCTTCGGCTGTTTTTCCGGGTGGCGCGAGGACTGGAGTCTGCCCAGGGGTGGATGACCCCAGGCACGGCCTGTCCCTGTGAAGCCTTCAGCCTGGCACGCAATACTTCGTTGAGCCATAAAATCGGTTGGCGAGAGCTGGGCCGTTACCACAAAACGGTACTGGCCCTGGACGATGCCGAGGCCCTAAAGCCCCTCCTTCTTTTGCAACTGAGCAACCTCATCGGCTTCAAATCCCTGTGTCAACTGAGCTGGTCTCAGCTGGATCTGGACCGGGGTTTCGCACGGGTTCAGGTCGACGGCAGGGTCCGTTTCCTGATGCTCTCCTCAGAGACTTCTGCCTGGCTCAAGCGTCGCCAGCGAGAGGCATCAGAGGGCCCCTGGGTATTCAGCTGTCCCACGGACTCCAGCAAGCCGATGCCGGAAAGCTACCCAGTAAAACTAATGAGTGATCTCAAGGGGCAATGTGGTCTTGACCGGCGTTTCACCACCGCCTCCATTCGAGAGCTGGCCAGCCAGTGGCTGAAAGAGCAGGGCAGAGAGGTGCCCAAACGTCCCTGGCCGCTGCTGGAGGAGAGGCCCTCAGAGGGGCAGGTTGGGGAGCTGTTTGAGCTGTCAAAGATGTGGGTCAAAAGGCTACACATACAAAAGTCCGCCGGCTGACTTGAGTCGGGTTGCGCGCCTTTTCCATTTTTACCGACTTTTACGTTGTGTAACCAAAAGTGTAACCCGTCCCTTTTTGGTGGCGTTTCGACCAGGCGTTTGAGGGCGCGATCTCGTCAAAAGTCAATTTTTGTCGATGCTACACTTCTGACCCGCCTCTGGCGCCTCAGTCTACTCGCTCGTCTGAAAAAGAGGGACCTTGTCTGAATCTGGCCTCTGAAGCCAGAAGACAAGCTGAGGTGAATAGGCCTGATTCTGACCTGGGCTGTCTGTGCACGTTCATGGGTACCGAGTGATATTTGCGGTTTACTGGCCACTCCTGTTTGCAGGTGCTGCCATGTCGGTTCGCAGGTGTGGCCGCCTACGCCTTCGCTAAGTCCTATCATTTATGCATAAGAATAATTAATTCGATAATGATGGGTGGGTTGGCCGGGTTAGTGAGCCATTGAGTGATCGTCCAAAGAGAACAATGTGGAAAAATTGCTCTGGTCTGGTAACTTAAAACGTATAGGAAAAGAGGGGCATCAGACCCCTTCATTTGCATCAGGGAGAATAGGCCGATGACTGCCATCTACATTCAACGTAATCACACTCTGGGTCACCAGGGCATTCGTGACCTCAGCGAGCAGGTCGCTCAGACCCTGGCCAACGACTACCAGGTCACCTGGCAGTGGCAGGGTGAGCAGCTGACCTTTCGTCGCAGCGGTGCCAAAGGTGTGCTGGTCCCAGAACCTCATCAGGTGACCATAGAGATGAAATTGGGCCTGATGCTGATCCCCTTCGCCCCGGTCATTCGACAGGGCATTGAGTCACAACTGGACACCCTGCTTATCTGACCCAAGATTGACCAATCTCAATTTTTCCCAGCCGTTTAGAATGCCCCTTCTAAAGATCCGCCGTACTCTGACCATGACAAAAGAAAACTTTCCCGTCATGGAGGCAACATGTTGAAGCGACTATTTGGATCTAAGAATGCCGATGCCGACACCCAAGAGGCTCTGTATCGGAAAATCTGGCTGGCAGGACTGGGCGCCTACTCTAAGGGTGCCGAAGAGATCAGCCAACTGTCTGAGCGAGGCCTGGGCCTGTTTGATGAGCTTCTTGAGCGGGGTAAAGAGCTTGAGTCCTCAACCGTAGAGCGCGTATCCGAAGCATCCAGCCAGACCAAGGATGCCTTCGAAGCCCAGCTGCACAACCAGGTTCAGAAGGTCACCGGCCTTGAAGCGGAACAGCTGGAAGAGCTGGAGACCAAGATTGATCGTCTGACTGCTCTGGTGGACAAGATGGCCGAAGAGAAAGCCGCCGCTAAGGTTGCTCCTAAAGCCACCGCGACCCCAAAGGCGCCGCCTAAGGCCGCAGCCAAACCAGCCGCGAAGCCTGCAGCGAAACCCGCCGCCAAGCCCGCAGCCAAGACCACTCGCCGAACCACCACTAAACCCGCCTAATGCCGCGGTGTAAGGAGCACATGATGAGCAACGAAATTAAGGGAATGCCACCCGTAGAAGGCGTTGATAACGAGCAACTGGCTCGAAACATCTGGCTCGCCGGCCTGGGTGTCTACAGCCGCAGCATCGAAGAAGCCAAGGAGCTGGAAGGCAAATCCGGTGACTTGTTCGAGAAGCTGGTTGAGCGTGGTCGTGAAGTGGAAGCCAACACCCGAGCCCGGGTCGAGGACAACCTGGATCGCGCCAACGAAGAGGTGGAAGCACGGGTACATAACCTGTTCTATCGCCTCAGCGGCATCCATCCACGTCAGATTGATGAGCTGAACGCCAAGGTCGACAAACTGGCCGAGGCAATCGAGAAACTGGCCAAGTAGGCCAAAGGGAGGGCGCATGACCACTCTGTCCCTGTCTGAGCTGGTGTTCCTGCTTTTCGAAAGCGACTCGACACCATTGCATGTGTCAGGGCTGATGATGTTGCGCCCTCCGCAGGACGTCCAAGACTTTGGTCTGCGCCTCCACCGGCAGCTGGTACGCTGCGGACCGGTGGTGGCGCCTTTCGATCAAGTGATTCATTGCTCCACCTCCAGGGTGCCCAAGTGGCTGCCCGCGGATGAGGTGGATCTCTCCTACCATGTCCGTCTCGCCAAACTGCCCAAGCCCGGCGACGCTGACCAGTTGATGGAGCTGGTGGCCCGCATTCACAGCTACCGCCTCGATCGCAGCCGCCCCCTGTGGGAACTGTGGGTGATTGATGGCCTGGAAAGCGGCGATATTGCCCTGGTGATGAAGTTCCACCACGCCCTCACCGATGGCCTGCGCGCCGCCAGTTTGGTGGCGGACAGCTTTGAGCTGTCTGAGCACCTGGGCTATCTGGTGCCGTTCTGGCAACTGGGCAGCCGCATCGATGAGCAGCCGCCGGAGCTCAGTCAGTGGCTGGAAGCCCTGTCACCCTCCTTCTGGGTGAAGCAGGCGAAGATAGGACTGGACAGCCTGAAGCTGTTGGGGATGGCCGCCGGGGACAGACTGTCGCTGACCGCCAGTGGCATACGCCTGCCCTTTACCGCACCGCGCACCCCCTTCAATGACATCAGTTCGGATCGGGCTAAGCAGGTGATCCTCTCCAAGCTGCCCGCCAGCCGCTTGAGCCGCTTGGCCACCTACACAGGAGCCCGGTTCGATGATGTGGTCTTGACCCTGTGTGATATGGCTTTGCACCGCTACCTCAAGGTGCACAACTGGCGCGACCGGGACCCCCTGGTGGCCATGGTGCCGCTGAGAGACGGGGAGGAGGGCGACCGGCTGCATATGATCTCCGTGGGTCTGGTGGAGCTGGGCAAACCCGGGATGACGCCGATGCAGCGACTGAAAACCATAGGTCGTACCAACCGGCGTATCCGCGAGCAGACCCGCCGCACCAGCGCCAAGGCCTACAACCGCTACTCCTCTGTGGTCAACGCGCTGGCCCTGGTGGCGGCACGCTACGACGACAAGCAGTGGTTGCCTCCCGCGGCCAATATGCTGATCTCCGAAGTGGAAGCGGCGGATCATCCCCTTTCTCTGCTGGGGGCCAAATTGACCGCCAGTTACCCTCTGTCTCTGCTGATGCCGGGCCAGACCCTCAACATGACCCTGATGCACTACGACGGGGTGCTGCACTTTGGCCTGGTGTGCTGCCGTCACTCCCTGCCCGGAATCGAATCCTTCGATCGCTATCTCGAGGAGGGTTTGGAAGAGCTTGAGTCTTCTGTGTTTTCTCACATATCATCAAGACTCACTCCCGCAAACTAAGGAAACTGGATGTCCAGCTGGCGTGCTAAGGCTTTAAACAAGGTCCTCTACCGGGCGATTCGTGGTCGCCTGGAGCGCTGCAATGACATTCTGTCGGTCCGTGGGGTGATCGCCGGGCTGGATAAGCTCAACTCCTACATCGGCACTCCCGGTGGCCTGGAGTGGATTGACGACAGCCTTTCCGGGGTGCCTTGCCAGTGGATCGTCAAGGGACGGCCCGCCGGCGACAACATCTTGCTGTATTTCCATGGCGGCGGTTTCTGCTTCCGCTCTCCCCAGGTGCACAGTGCCATGCTCCACTACCTCAGCCGGGAAACCCGCTCTCGGGGAGTCATGGTCAGTTATCGTCTGGCGCCCGAGTTTCCCTTTCCGGCGGCATTGAACGACTGCTTTACCGCCTACCGCACCTTGCTGGAGCAGGGGGTACCGCCGGAGAAGATCATCCTCGGTGGTGATTCTGCCGGAGGCAACCTGGCTCTGGCCACCATGGTCAAATGTAAGGACAAGGGGCTGCCCCAGCCTTTGGCGGCGCTGCTGTTCTCCCCGGCCCTGGACCTGACCATGAACAGTCAGTCCGCCTTCGTGATGCGCAATGAGGATCCCTTCTTCGATCTGGGCAGCCTGATGCTGCTGCGAAACTCCTACCTCAATGGCCACACCCCTTGCGATCCTCTGGCTTCCCCCCTGGGGGCGGATCTCAGCGATCTGGCGCCGATCATGGTGCATGTGGGCAGTCTGGAGATCTTGCTCGACGATTCGGTGAGGTTAAAGTCCAAAGTGAGGCGTCAGGGTGGGGTCGCAGACCTGACCATCTGGCCAGGCCTGCCCCATGTGTTTACCCTGTTCCAACAACTGCCCGAAGCCAAGGAGGCGATGGAGCGGTGCGGAAAGTTTATCGATCAGTGTCGGCAAAATTCAGTTGCCGGGTCAGGTGAGGATTAACCAGAGAGATGAGACGGTGAGCGCCACGCTCCACCGCCTTCTCGTCGCTGTCCCCTGAGTCGAAGCAGAGCCAGGAGAGCCCCAGCAGGAACAGGTTGTCCGCCAGCTCTTCCCGATTCTCCCCCTTAAGTTGCAGTAGCGCCTTATCCTCCAGTGCCGCCAGGCTGTGGGAGGTGAAGCTGTGCAGTTGCTTCATCAGCCGCTGAGCCCGGCGGTTGCCGCTGTCGGGGGCGACGGTCTGCAGATCCAGGAACAGGAAGCGGTAGTGCAGGCACACCCGCAGCAGCGAGTGGAGAAACACCCAGTACTCCGGCTCGCTGATCTCCTCCAGATCCACCCGGGCCAGCAGGGTGCTCACCGCCAGCTCGCACTCTTTGGAGAGCTGGTTGATGATCTCCTCTTTACCTTTGAAGTGGTAATAGAGGTTGCCTGGGCTGATCTCCAGTTCGGCGGCAATGTCCAGGCTGGTGATGTTGGCCGACCCATGGTGGTTAAACATCGCCAGACTGGTGTCGAGAATGCGCTGACGGGTACCCATATCAGGCGGGCTCAGTGGTCAGCTGGGTTTGCAGGTAGTGCCACTCGGCATTGGCCATGCGCTCAATCTCGTCGTGGACGAAGCGAGTCAGCTTGTTGCCGATAAAGGGCAGGGCGCTCTTCATCTGCATCTCCACCCGGTTGACGCAGCCGGTGTCGGTGGGCTCGAACACCATGGTGCCGGTGATCTTGATGGGCACACCCACCAGCTCAACGGACATCTCACAGCGATAGACAGGCCCCTGGCCCAGTTGCCACTGCTCCTCCTGTTTCACCATGTTCTGCGAGCCCAGCAGCCGTTTGAGTACCGCGGGCACGTTGCTCGCCACTTCCCTTTTGGTCGCCAGAGTCAGCACGTCATCCTGATTCAGATGTTGAGGAATTCGCACCTTGTGACACCCGAGGGCCTCATACTTCTCTTCTATCAGCTCCGGCTCGCTGAAGTAGCGCAGCAGTTCATCGGTGGAGCAGGCATAGGTGTGGGTGAGTTCCAATTTCATCGTTTCTCCTAAAAGTGAATGCCCCGGAGCATCGCTGCCAGGCCAATCATCTGTTGCTGTTGGCTGTAATTCAGTTTTTCTTCTTGCACCTCTCCGGATTCAGGGAACATCCGGTAGAGCATGTTCATGACGATCTCCGCCAGTCTCGGAGAGAGGGCGTGCATGACCGCGCCTACGACACCCAGTCGGGTGGCGATACGTTTGGGCCTGTGCACCACGGCGGTGGCGATCAGATCCGCCGCCTGTTCGGCACTTTAGGTGGGCACCGCCTGGTAAAGCTGGGTGGGGGCAATCATCGGCGTGTCCACCAGCGGCATGTTGATGGTGGTGAAACGCACCCCAAGGTCTGAGTACTCCGCTGCGGCGCAGCGGCAGAAGGATTCCAGGGCGGCGTTGGACGCCACATAGGCGCTGAATCTGGGGGCATTGGTGAGCACGCCAATGGAGGAGACGTTGATCACCTGGCCCGATTCCGCCTCGGCCATGGCGGGCAGACAGCCCAGGATCAGCCTCAGGGCGCCGAAGTAGTTGATGGCCATGGTGCGTTCATAGTCGTGGATGCGCTCGGTGGAGGCGGCGACGGAGCGGCGAATGGAACGCCCGGCGCAGTTGATCAGCAGGTCGACCCGTTCATGGGCCCCCAGTATCCGCTTCATCAGCGCCTCGCTGGCCTGTTCATCGGTGAGATCGCAACTGAAGGTCAGAGCCTTGCCCCCAAGCTCGCGGACCTCTTTTTCCGTCTCTGCAAGGCGCTCTTTGCTCCTGGCCACCAGCAACAGCTTGGCACCATAAGGCGCCAACCTTAGGGCTGTGGCCCGGCCGATACCGGAGCTGGCACCGGAGATCAGCACCACCTTGTTGGTCAGGCGGTGACGCAGGCTGTCGTCGAGGAACAGGTCCGGGTCCAGGTTTCGCTCCCAGTAATCCCACAGAGGCACCACATAACTGGCCAGGTCCGGACAACTGATGCCTGCTTTGCGCAGCAGTGTCTGGGTGGCCTGGGAGTCGAAACGGGTGGGGTAGTTGAGCAGGCTCAGCGTCTCCTGGGGGATGCCATAGTCACTGAGTATGCGCCTGGCCAGTTTCACCAAAGGCGGATACTGGCTGGCCAGCTGCAACCAGGGTTGGGGCAACAGGCTGGAAAGCTTAAGGTTGAGCCCCAGAGACAGGGTGGGACCGTGACCGGCCTGAGACAGCAGGTTGAGCACCTGACCGGCGTTGTAGGGTCTGGGGTCGGTCAGATGGAAGCACTGCATCTCCAACTCTGGCTGGCGAATCAGGTGGGCCATGGCATCAGCCACGTAATCCACCGGGACGATGTTGAGGGGGCCTCCCTCAAAGCCCACCAAGGGGAACCAGCTGGGCAGGGCGTTGCGCATCTTCTGCAGCAGCTTGAAGAAGTAGTAGGGGCCCTGAATGGTGTTGGCCTCACCGGTCTGACTGTCGCCCACCAGGATGCCGGAGCGGTAGATGCGCCACGGGATCCCCTGCTGCTGGCGAACCGCCTTTTCGCACAGATGCTTGGAGAGGAAATAGGGGTGAGTCAGCTGCTCAGCCTCGGAGAACATGGACTCATCGAAGCAGCCCCGATACAGTCCGGCGGCGGCGATGGAGCTCAGATGATGGAAGCAGCCGGCACCCAGCTCCTCGGCACAGGCCAGGGCAGCCTCGGTGGCCTGGACATTGGCCTTGACCACTTCGTTGCCGTCGCGGCGAAAATCGTTGTAGGCGGCCAGGTGGATAAAGTGGGAGATGCGGCCTTTGAGTTCGACGCGATCCGCCTCGGACAACCCCAGGGCGGGATCTTTGAGGCTGCCGGCGATGGGACGAATTCGATCGCTGGCATCGAGCTCCTTGGCTAAAACCTCAAGACGAGTCTGCCCCGCCTGATCCCGGACCAGGCAGTAGAGGGTGTTGCCACCGCTGAGCAATCGACGGATCAGTTGCCGTCCCAGCAAGCCGGTAGCTCCGGTTACAAAGTAGCTCATCTGCCGCTCCTTCCTTGTGGCCCGGGAGGCGCTCCTGCGCCCCTGAGATGGGAGGCTAACTTTTCACCTAAGTTACCCCTGAAGGTAATTAAGTAGTTGACCCAAATCAATATCTTTCCAGGTATTCCCTCATAAAGAATCGTAATCCTTGTTTCTCTTAATGAAATACCGAACCCTCAAAACGACCAGAAAACCAGCGGTCGTACTCCCCCCTCTGGAGCAGAGTCGAGACCTTGCTCTAAGATGGGACGTTTTTCCCGATTACCACCCCCAAGGAGCAGCATGAATCAGCCCAAGCGAATCGACGGACGGCGCATCGCCGACGATCAGGTGAACCAGGTGGCCCACAGGGTCCGTGCCCTGACCGACGCCGGCAAACGGTCCCCCGGACTGGCGGTGGTGATGGTGGGCGACAACCCCGCCAGTGACGTCTATGTGCGCAATAAGATTCGACGCTGCGAACAGGCGGGGATCCTCAGCGTGGAGCACCGTCTGGGCGAGCAGACCACCGAGGCAGACCTGTTGGGTTTGCTGGACTCACTGAATCAGGACGAGCAGATCGATGGCATCCTGGTGCAGCTTCCTCTGCCCAAGCATCTGGATGAGGGGCGTATCCTCAAGCAGATTTCTCCGGCAAAGGACGTGGACGGTTTCCACCCGGTCAACGTGGGCCTGCTGGGCATCGGCGACAAACGTGCCCTGGTGCCCTGCACCCCGGCCGGTTGCGTCATCCTCGCCAAAGAGGAGCTTGGGGATCTCACCGGCAAGCATGTGGTGGTGGTGGGTCGCTCCAACATCGTCGGCAAGCCAGCGGCTCAGCTGTTCCTGGCCGAAAATTGCAGCGTCACCATCGTTCACTCCCGCAGCAGCAACGGCGCTGAACTGGCCCGTCAGGCAGACATTCTGGTGGTGGCCGTGGGTCGTCCGCAGATGGTGGATGCCAGCTGGGTGAAGCCTGGCGCTGTGGTGATCGATGTGGGCATCAACCGCATCAGTACCGACGAGGGCACTCGCCTGGTGGGCGATGTCGACTTTGATCAGGTGGCGCCCATCGCTGGTGCCATCACCCCGGTACCGGGCGGCGTCGGTCCCATGACCATTGCCGGTCTGCTGAACAACACCCTGACCGCCTACCAAGCCCGCGAGCAGGACTGAGTTGGCTCGGCCACAAATGTGAGACACAAGGGTCAACAGGCCCTATTGTGTGGGTTAGACTGGTGCAACTGAGTGAAACACAGGATTCGATAGATGGTATTACCTGGATTTGAAGGGCATGAGACCACAGAGTTTGCTCTGATCCGGCTGAGGGTGAGCTTCAAACTGGAGCCTCAGCATGTGTCCGGCCTGGAGCGCCTGTTTGAACAGTATATGGACTCGGCAATCTCCGACTCCAACGTGATGTCCAGCCAGTACATCGATGGTGAGATGCAACTGGAGATGAGCTTCTTCGGCGCGGATCAGACCACGGTAAAGATGGAACTGGCCAGACTGCACAAGGTGGTGCAGAGCCTGTTGAGTCCCACGCCGGTGTTCACCGTCACCGTCGACAAGGAGTAGTCATGACCCAGGACAGGGAGATGTCCGGCATCGTCAATCAGGGCTTCAAAGGGCACGCCCTCGTCGTAGAGGGCGGTGCCATGCGCGGCATCTTTGCGGCCGGGGTGCTGGACAGGTTTATCGAAAGAGAGCATTTTGCGTTTGATGGCTGCTTCGGTGTCTCAGCGGGCTCTACCGCACTGGCCTCATACTTGTCCGGCCAACGAGGTCGAACCCGCAAAGTGATAGAGGACTATTCCTGTAGGCCTGAGTTCATCAACCCCTGGCGATTTGCCCGCGGCGGTCACCTACTGGATCTCGACTGGCTCTGGCCCATCACGTTGACCGAACTGCCATTTGACTTCGATGCCTTCGAAGCCCGTGGCATTCCTCTCTACATCGGCCTGACCCGGGCCAGCGACGCTGCACCGTTGCAACTCAAAGCCGACCGCCACAACCTGGCGATGGCCATGAAAGCCTCATGCTCTCTGCCTCTGGCCTATCGAGACTTCGTCTCTTTGGAAGGGGAAGCCTACACCGACGGCGGCGTGTCCGACTCCATTCCGGTTGAGGCCGCCTGGCAGGCGGGCTTTAACGAGATCACCGTGGTGCTCTCCCAGGGAGCCGGGTACCTGAAGTCAGCGCCGCGCTTCCCCGCGTTGATGCGCTGGGCCTTTCGCCGTCATCCGGAATTGGGTGAGGCGATGCTGCAGCGACATCATCATTACAATCGCACCCTTAATTTCTTATCTTCGCCACCAGAGGGCTGCACCATCCGGCTGATTCAGCCGCCACCGGAGTTTCCCGTAGGCCGTCTTACCAAGGACTCGGCCCTGTTGGGCCAGGGCTATGAGATGGGCGCCGCAGCCGCCGATGCTTACCTGGAAGGGCTCGTCTCGTGAACCTCTCCTGGGCTGCGGTAGAGCAGGGGATGGCCGATGCCTTAAATGGGCCGGTATCCCTGTCTGCGCCGCAACCGGTCTCCGGGGGGGACATCAACCAGGCCTACTCCGTCAGCGATGGCCAGCTTCGATGGTTTATCAAGGTCAATCGACTCAGCCACGGTGCCCTGTTCGAGGAGGAAGCCGAGGGGTTGATGGCGCTGGGCGACATCGCGCCTCAGCCTCTGTGCTGGGGGGACGCCGATGGATGGCAGTATCTGGTGTTGCCCTGGATGGAACTGGGCCGCCGGGGAGCCGAACGTGCCCTGGGGCAAGCTCTGGCCAGGCTGCATCAACACGTACCCAAAGACAGCCGCTACGGTTGGCACAGTGACAACCACATCGGCACCACGCTGCAGCTCAATGGCTGGCACGACAGCTGGCAGAGCTTCTGGTGGCAACGTCGATTGGAGCCACAGCTTGACTGGGCCATCGAAGCGGGCGCTTCGAGCCTTTGTCGCTGGCTACAACCCCTGAAAAACGCCAGCGACACCTTGCTGGCGGACCACAAACCACGACCGTCGTTGCTCCACGGCGACTTGTGGCGGGGCAATGCTGGCTTTGATGGGGACCGTCCGGTCATCTTCGATCCTGCCTGCTATCACGGAGACAGGGAAACCGATCTCGCCATGACCCGCCTCTTCGGCGGTTTCTCGCCCTCTTTCTATCAAGGTTATTACAGCATCCTGCCGCAGGCGGAGGGTTGGCAGCGCCGCCAAGCCCTGTACAACCTCTACCACCAACTCAATCACCTCAACCTGTTTGGCGAGGGTTATCTGGATATGGTGGTATCGGGCTGCAAAGAGGTGGTGAAGCAGGCAGAACAGATTTAAGAGTTTGAGCTGATTCAAGACAGTAAAGTCAAAGGTTGATTTGGCCCAAACAACAACAGGTGCATGATGTAAGCTATTAATCAATCTCACATTGCTTTGGAGAAGAAATTGAAAAAGGTGTTATCTGCAGTTCTTGGTCTGGTCATTGCGAACGCCTCTTTTGCTTCGTGCGATATCGAGTACGCAAAGCAGGCGATGAAAGAGCATGATGCCATGTATAAAGCATATCGATTTCATCTTGTCGGAGTGTCTCAATATACAGACAAGTTGTTTTACGAAAGAACACCGGTTAATAAAATATATGATTCCCCTGAGGGTTTTTCTAAGGCAATTGTCGTTAACGGTTTTGTTGTAGAACTCATGGCCTCATCGTCAATACATAGCATGGAAGGGTGTTTTCAAGAAATTGAAATGTACACCGCGCGCATGAAAGAATATAAGAGGGATTCGGCTATTCTGTCAAAAATTTTGAGCCACACCTATGAGCAGTGTGCCGACAGCGGTGACAGCCAGTTTAAAAAAGAATTAAAAAAACATTATGACAGGCGAGAGTCTTATCAAGATTTCCATGATCACATGGTTAATGAAAGGATTGCTAATCTTAAGAAACTGTGCAGTGATGAGTATGCATTTACAAGTAAGGCCATCGAGTTGTCAAAAGTTTGCAGTAAGAGAAAGTCCAACGATGCCATGGACAGAATAGATCGTATAGAGCAACAATATATAGGCTATCTGACTGAGGTTGAGACGTATTATAAGACGAATTATATCGACGCCAACCCTTACCATAGATATTTTGATTCGACAGGGAAAATGGTTGACTATCTCAACAAATATGGAAAAGCGGCCAAGCAGGGCGTCGAGAAGGTGATGATGGAAGCACAGGCGTGTTATCAGGGCGCCGACGATAAAATCATGGAGATGAATGAGTCATCCAAGATTTTAACTAAAGTCGCTTACCAGGACATCAGTGAAAACTACAATTATTGTTCTGAGACAGACCCGGAGTTTGCCAAGAAGCTCAAGGGTTATCTTGATAAGAAACAGGCTTTTTTCGAATTTGAAAAAACGCTGGAAAAAGAGAGGTTGGAAAAGATTGGGCTACTTTGCAAAAAAGAGGTCAACTTTATCAGCGAAAGCTTGAAAATGCACAGCGGTAAATAAGGCAATGATGCTGACATTGAAAACGGTGACGAGAATGATGCTTCTTGCTTATCAGGTGAGTATCTCAATGCTGTGTCAAAGAAGCGTTGGGGAATGACGATGATAGACGTGTGGCACATCTTTGCTGCGACATGGGCGAACATCAGGCCTGGATAACCTTTAACCTGGGCTATTCTGAGATTGCCGAGGCTGATTCGCGCCATCATGTCTTGAAGGTCAGGTTGCCGTTCCACAACCCAACTGAGCATGGGCTTCCGCCCAATGAGGAGTATCCGCAGTTGCAGGATGTGGATGAGGCATTGGATGAAGAGATCTCGTCCGCGGGCGGTGTCTATGTGGGCAGGCTTACCGTCGACGGCCATCGCTACTTCTATTTTTACGTTGGTTTTCCCGAGAGTCAGGCATCCGACATCGTTAGGAGGGTGGCGACTCTTACCCGTTACCGTCTTCAGTATGTGTATGAGTTGGATGAGGAAAAGACAAACTACTGGAATGAGCTTTACCCCACAGTTGATGATTGGCAGGTCATCAAGGATTTGGATGTCCTGGATAGGTTGGCAGAGCATGGTGATGTAAAGGAACGAAAGAGAGAAGTGATGCACTGGGCCTACTTGCCCAATGAGGTCGTGGGAAGGGAGTTTGCCGACTGGGCCAAAAGTGAACATTACGTAGTGCATTTCAGTGGCAAAGAGGAGGACGGCTCAGAGTGGTTAACTCAATACAGCCATGTAGGGACGATGACTCTGGCCGATATCACCAGCCATACGATTAAATCTAATCGAAAAGCCAGGGAACTGGGGGGACGCTATGATGGTTGGGAAACCAGTATCGAGAAGCAGTAATACAGGGCCTTTTCGGTAGCTTTGTAGAGTGCTACTTTAGATCGCTAAGCGCTGACAATCTCTCAAGGATAGGAGGGAAATTATGAAGGACTATTTGGAGTTAAGGGATTTTCCCATCAAGAAACTTCTTAAGCTTCAATCCACTGTGATTGAAGAACTGAAGCGACGTAAAGTAGTCCGAACAAAGAACAACCCCGTCGGGGATTATGCGGAATGGCTAGTCGCAAAAAATTTGGGTCTCGAGTTGGCCAAAAATTCATCTGCGGGGCATGATGGTGTCGATTCAGATGGCACCAAGATTCAAATTAAAGGTCGTAGAATAACTTCAGATAACCACTCTAGGCAACTTGGTGCCATTAGAAGGTATGCTGACAAGGATTTTGATCAACTCATTGCTGTTATTTTTGATGAAGATTATGAGGTGATCGATGCAGTCCAGATACCCCATGAGGTCGTTGGGGAGTATGCTAGTTACCGTGCGCATGTTAATGCTCATATTTTGCATTTAAGAGGCCCTTTGCTTACAGATTCTAGGGTCAAGTGCATCAAACATCTTCTTAAAAGCTAAAAAGTAAAACTATAAGATTAAAGATGGCGATTCGATGACCTAATGGTGAATAGTTAAGATCTTAAAACAAAAACAGGAGCCCAAGTGGCTCCTGTTTTGCTTTGGCTGACTCGCAGTGTTGGAGCGCCTAGATGGGCGCTCCTGCTCTTACTTCAGCAGCAGAGGGCGTTGTTCCACCAGTTGCAGGAGTTGCTCCGTCCCATTCTCGACTGCTCGGGAAGCTGGCTGATGAAATTTTGACGTTGCCAGTCGCTGTCTCAGGAGGCTAAGGGCAAGCAGGCGTTGTTTGTTGTGAACCTGCCGAAAAGAAAAGTGGCCGATGAAGTATCTCGGGGCATGTATTTCGGCATTGGCTATGAAGACAAATTAAATCCATGTTTAGCCTGTCCGGAAACAGAAATACCCAATGGCTCAAGAGTAGGGTAATTCACCGGGTTTGAGGCTGAACTCATCATTACTCCGCCGCAGTGAAGGTCGTCAGTTGTAGTCCTCAACCAATGATGCACTCATTCGGTAGCCCATGGTTAAATCCCGGGTTCCATCGACGATATAGACGCTTTCAGTCGCAAGCTGAGATGTCAGTGTTCCCTCTACCCAGACCGGGTACTTGGCATTTCTTAGCTTGTAGCCGCCGGGGAACGACACCAGCACGATCTGGTTTGCCGGAGGTGGTGGCATATGAATACAGGCTCCAGCGTAAGGCACCAGCAGAAACTCTGTGACGACCATGGCTTCCGAGGAATACTCCAGGGGGATTAAGTAGCCAGGAATGCGTACTTGTTGGCCGTCATATTGGCGAGTCAGGGTAGAGGCTGCCAGTTGTTGTTGCTCTATGTATTTGTTCCTGAGTGCCAAAAGATGGTCAGCATCTAACCCCTCAGACGCTAAATCCATTTCTAGGGAGGCGGCGGTGGCTTGATCCAAAGGCACATTGGAACTTCTGAGTGTCAGCAGCCGTTGCAGTTGCCGCTTCTGTTCTTCGGTTAATGTGGGTAAGGAAACCGATTCGATTTGGGCCTGAGGGCGAAGCTGTTGCCAATCCAGGTCGATAACAGAGGCCTGTGCGTTTGCCGTGAACATGATGGCCAGCAATGGCAGGTAGGGTTTTGTCATCCGGCTGCTCCTCGGAGTATTGCTCGACGCTGTCAACGGCACCTTTAACACGCACCGCCCTAAAAAAAGGGCGGTGCATCAGGATGTTCAGGGGTTTAAGGTGTTCTTGTAGATCACACCGTCTTTCATGATCAGCCTGATGGTTTCAGGACTGGCGGGGCGGGGTTCGGCATCGAACCATTTGGTTCCTGTGCCCACAACGGAAAAGTCCTCCAGGGGGTTTCCGTCTAACAACAGGATGTCTGCGTATGCCCCAACCTCGATGACCCCAAGCTTTCCCTCAGGGTAGGGGTTGGTAAAGTCGCCAGAAAGCTGAGAGATCTCACCGCCAATTGACGTCAAAGTCACCATGGATTGGAAGGCGCCAAAAAACTCGTGATTCAGGTGTTTTTCATAAGCAATCTGGATGTTGCACGCATCGACTGAACCGACGCAGTCGGTCTGGAAGCCGCGTTTAACCGGACATTTCTTCATGTTCGGGATGTAGTTGCGGAAAGTTTCGGTGGCAGACTTCGCTTTCGCCAGGCTGGAGGGAACATTTTTTACCGCCGGAATATCCAGAAGGCCAGGGTCGAAGGCGGTCAGGTTGGTGGTGATATACGCGCCTTTTTTGTTCATGACTTTGGCAATGTCACAGTCAAAGGCGAAACCATGCTCAATCGACATCACTCCGGATTCCAGAGCACTGAGAATGGCCTCTTTACGGTAAGAGTGCGCCATTACATAACTGCCGTAGCTGTTGGCCACCTCGACCGCGGCCGCGATCTCTTCCGGGGAACCAGCCAATAACTGCCATGGGTCGAATGCGGACACAACCCCGCCAGACTGCATGTATTTCAGCTGAGTCGCGCCCATACGGAAGTTGTTTCGACCGTATTTTTTAACTTCTGCCACGCTGTCCACTTCTTGAGAAAGGTTGAGGCGGCCAAAGTTGGTTTCGGCACCAACCGGGGCAGAAAAATTGGCAAAATCTGCATGGCCTCCCCGGGTACTCAGAAAAGCACCAGAGGGATAAAAACGCGGACCAATGATGTCACCGCCATCTATGGCCCTGCGCAGGCCGCCGTTCGCCCCGCCGGCATCCCGGACTGTGGTGAAACCCTGCATAAGATACATTTCGGCCATGCGTGAACCGTGAATGGCAAAGTCTTCCCAGGTTTTATCGGCTTCCATCGCCGGAAGATTTGGGCCCATCAACATCAGGTGGGCGTGATTTTCTATGAATCCTGGCGTCAGGGTTTTGCCTTTCCCATCAATCACCAGGGCATCGTCCCTAACGCTAATCGCACTGGAGGAGATGGATTTAATCAGGTTGCCTTCCACGAGCACATAATGGTCTTTGTACAGCTTGTTTTCTGTGCCGTTAAAGATGTCGACATTGTTAAAGACAATCTGAGGTTTGAGAGGGCCTTCATCAGCTAATACGAAGGAGGAGGCGGCGGTGAACGCCGAAAACAATGCGATGATTTTATTCATTGCTTATTAAGACCTGTGTGGGGAAATGGCCGATAGAAAGCGGGTTGGAACCCGGTTCAGCTCGTACGCACCGATTTAGCTTAGAACAGCTTGGGACATTTTCCAGCCGCCTGGGTTAAGGCCCGGAACAGGCTCCAGGGTGGAAGGCCGGCATGGAGGAGGGAGGCCGAATCGCGTTTCAGGTTAAGGGGCCGGTTGCGGATGAACTGGGCGTTTGTGGCTAGGTGGCCTTGTCTGTTTTACGCCGCCTGAGGGTTACGTTGAGAGAGGGAGACCCCCCTTTCTGGAAAAAGGTGTTTGCAGTGACCATCTACAAAAACAGGAGCCCAAGTGGCTCCTGTTTTGCTTTGGTTGACTCGCCCTGTTGGAGCGCCTAGATGGGCGCTCCTACTCTTACTTCAGCAGCAGAGGGCGCTGTTCCACCAGTTGCAGGAACTGCTCCATCTCAATCTTGTACAGCTCAGACAGCTGGCTGATGAACTCCTGGTGCTGCCAGTCGCTCTCGCGCTGTTCGGCGACGGCGCTCATCAGGGTCGAGGTGCTCTCTTGGTGCAGCTCGACCGGACGCTCGCCCAACAATACGCCGGTTTCGGCGTCGAACACCTGCAGCATCAGCGGCAGGCGGCCTTCAGTCAGCTCGGGCTCGACAAACTTGTCGCCCAGGCTCTTGGCTTCGAAGGGGCAGTCCATCACCAGACCATTACCAAAATCGAAGGAGAGCAGCAGGGCAGGGGAGCGGTAGATCACTCCGGCCTTCACCTCGTGGTTGCCCTGACCCAAAACCTGCTCCACCTCTGGGTGGCTGGGGGCTGGGATGGCAATCAGGATGCGGTTGGACTCGCCGGTAAACAGGTCGACGGAGGCGCCTTCTGGCGGGATCTTGGTAGATTCGGTCATGAACACTCTCTTTAGCGTGATAGCTGTGTGCGGCAAGTGTACCAGAGCCGGGGGCACATGCCAGAGCTTGCATCCACTTGCGACGAAAGAGATGCCTAAAAATCAATCGCTTCAAGATTTGCGCCCCGGATTGTCCGTTGAGCTGGCCGATTTTGGACTAGGCTAGAGTGCAACGGAGGAGGCCGAAATATGATGCGTAAGACATTAAAAACTGGCCTGGTTCTCTTGGTGTTGGCGGGGTTGACCGGTTGCACTGAAGACAATCAGCAGAGAGTGGAGCTGGCCCTGACCGAGGCGGGTCAGGCGATGGAGATGCTGGGTCACAGCGCCTCCGAGCTGGGCCAGGTGGCCTGGCTGGAGAGTCAGCGTTTGTGGGAGTCAGGTGAGACCTTGGCGCGGGAGAAGCAGCTGGCGTTTAATGAGTGGCGTCAGCCAGCCCAGCCCATGAACCGCTATGGCGGCATGGAGCTGACTGAAGCCCAGAAGGTTACTGAGGTGCCAGAAGAAGATCCGTCTCAGGAACACAGCAACAAGGAAGAATCTCATCACCCCTGACCAAAGCCATCGGGGTGGAGAGGTAGCGAACCCGGCCTTCAAGAAGCCGGGTCTTGCAGGCGCCGCAGTAGCCACTGCGGCACTCACTGTAGTGACCCTCAAGGGTGGTGAGCAGGGGCGTGTTGTCGCCCTGATGGCTGACCGGCGCCCGCTCGCCCACCTGAACCTTGAAGGTTTTGCTATCCGCCAACCCTAGAGTTCAAACCCGGACAGGTCGTCCTGGTCCACTTCGTTCTTGATCTGGTTGGTCAGGTAGGAGGACACCTCGACCTCCTGAGGGGCCACCTGTACCGCGTCGCTCTCCAGCCACTTGCTCATCCAGGGCAGGGGATTGGAGCGTTTGGGGAACAGCTCGGGCAGGCCCAGGGCGTTCATCCGCTGGTTGGTGATGAACTCCACGTAATCCTCGATGATCTTCTTGTTCAGGCCCAGCATGGAGCCATCTTTGAACAGGTAGGCGGCCCACTCCTTCTCCTGCTCGGCGGCGCGGCGGAAGATCTCCACAGATTCCTGGAAACACTCCACGGCGATCTCCGCCATCTCGTTGTCATCCTGGTTGGTGGCCATCAGGTTCAGCATGTGCTGAGTGCCCACCAGGTGCAGCTGCTCGTCGCGGGCGATAAAGCGGATGATCTTGGCGTTGCCCTCCATCACCTCACGCTCGGCAAAGGCGAAGGAGCAGGCGAAGGAGACGTAGAAACGGATCGCTTCCAATACGTTGATGGACACCAGGCACAGGTACAGCTTGCGCTTGAGTTCGCGGCGGCTGATGGTGAAGGTCTCATCGCCCACGCTGTGCTCACCTTCGCCAAACTGTTGGTAGCGCTGGGTGTAGTCGATGAGCTCATCGTAGTAACCGGAGATGTCGCCGGCACGCTTCTGGATCTCGCTGTTGGTGACGATGTCGTCGAACACCACCGAGGGATCATTGACGATGTTGCGAATGATGTGGGTGTAGGAGCGAGAGTGAATGGTCTCATAGAAGGACCAGGTCTCAATCCAGGTCTCCAGCTCCGGCAGGGACACCAGGGGCAGCAGCGCCACGTTGGGACTGCGGCCCTGGATGGAGTCCAGCAGGGTCTGGTACTTCAGGTTCGACAGGAAGATGTGCTTTTCGTGATCCGGCAGCTCGGCAAAGTCGATGCGGTCCTGGGTCACGTCCACCTCTTCCGGGCGCCAGAAGAAGGAGAGCTGCTTCTCAATCAGCTCTTCGAAGATGGGGTGCTTCTGCTGGTCGTAACGGGCAACGTTTACCGGATTACCCAGGAACATGGGCTCCTTGAGAGCGTTGTTGGCTTCCCGGGAAAAGGTGCTGTATCTGTGGCTCATGGTCATATCCTTGGCTGAGAGAGCGGCCCCGCAGGCGGAGCCGGCCGCTTAAATCTTACAGGCGCCGCCGGCGCAATCATCGGCTCCGTCGGTCTTAGTGCTGGAGTCCGACTGGCCATCCCGGGTGTTCTGGTAGTACAGGGTCTTGAGGCCGTACTTGTAGGCCAGCATCAAGTCCTTGAGCAGCACGTTCATGGGCATCTTGTTCTCATTGAAGCGGCCCGGATCATAGTTGGTGTTGGCGGAGATCGCCTGGTCGACGAACTTCTGCATGATCCCCACCAGTTGCAGGTAACCGGTGTTGTCCGGAATGTCCCACAGCAGCTCGTACTGGTTCTTCAAGGTCTCGATGCCAGGCACCACCTGCTTCATGATGCCGTCTTTGGAGCCCTTGACGCTCACCAGGCCACGAGGCGGCTCGATGCCGTTGGTGGCGTTGGAGATCTGCGAGCTGGTCTCCGAAGGCATCAGCGCGGACAGGGTAGAGTTGCGCAGGCCGAACTCTTTGATGTCGGCGCGCAGGGCTTCCCAGTCCAGGTGCAGCGGCTCTTCGCAAAACTCATCCACCGCCTTCTTGTAGGTGTCGATGGGCAGCAGGCCCTGGGCGTAGGTGGTCTCGTCAAAGCCCGGGCAGGCCCCTTGCTCCTTGGCCAGGTTGTTGGAGGCCTTGAGCAGGTAGTACTGAATCGCTTCGAACGCCTTGTGGGTCAGTCCGTTGCCGCTGCCGTCGGAGTAGCGGGCGCCGTTCTTCGCCAGGTAGTAGGCAAAGTTGATCACCCCAATGCCCAGGGTGCGGCGCTTCATGGAGCCCAGCTCGGCGGCCGGTACCGGGTAGTCCTGATAGTCCAGCAGGTTGTCCAGGGCGCGGACTGCCAGATCCGCCAGCTCTTCCAGCTCGCTCAGGTCGTCGATGGCGCCCAGGTTGAAGGCGGACAGGGTGCACAGGGCAATCTCGCCGTTGGGGTCGTCCAGGCTGTTCAGCGGCTTGGTGGGCAGGGCGATCTCCAGGCACAGGTTGGACTGCTTCACCGGGGCCACCTTGGGGTCGAAGGGGCTGTGGGTGTTGCAGTGATCCACGTGCTGGATGTAGATGCGGCCGGTGGAGGCGCGCTCCTGCATCAGCAGGCCAAACAGGCTGACCGCCTTCACCGTCTTGCGGCGAATGCTGCTGTCCGCTTCGTACTGGGTGTACAGGCGCTCAAACTCCTCCTGATCGGCGAAGAAGGCATCGTACAGGCCGGGTACGTCGGACGGGGAGAACAGGCTGATGTCGCCGCCGTCAATCAGGCGCTGGTACAGGGTGCGGTTAATTTGCACGCCGTAGTCCAGGTGACGGATACGGTTGGCGTCGGTGCCGCGGTTGTTCTTCAGTACCAGCAGCTCTTCCGCTTCTAGGTGCCACAGGGGGTAGAACAGGGTGGCGGCACCGCCGCGCACGCCGCCCTGGGAGCAGGACTTCACCGCAGTCTGGAAGTGTTTGAAGAAGGGCAGGCAACCGGTGTGGAAGGCTTCGCCGCCACGGATGGGGCTGCCCAGGGCACGGATCCCGCCGCCGTTGATGCCGATGCCGGCCCGCTGGCTCACGTAGTTGACGATGGCCGCAGAGGTGGCGTTGATGGAATCCAGGCTGTCACCGCACTCAATCAGCACGCAGGAGCTGAACTGGCGGGTAGGGGTGCGCACGCCGGACATGATGGGCGTGGGCAGGGAGATCTTGAATTTGGACGCGGCGTCGTAGAAGCGCTTCACGTAGTCCAGTCGTTCGCCTCTGGGGTAGTTGGCGAACAGACAGGCGGCCACCAGCATGTAGAGGAACTGGGCGCTTTCGAACACCTCACCGGTGACCCGGTTCTGCACTAGGTACTTGCCTTCCAGCTGTTTCACCGCCGCGTAGGAGAAGTCCATGTCGCGCCAGTGGTCGATGTGATCGTTGAGCTGGTTCAGCTCTTCCCGGCTGTAGTCGCTGAGGATGTGCTGGTCGTACTTACCCGCTTCCACCATCTTGGTGACGTGGTCGTACAGGTGAGGGGGCTCGAAGCGGCCATAGGCCTTCTTGCGCAGGTGGAAGACCGCCAGGCGGGCAGCCAGGTACTGGTAATCCGGGGTCTCCTCGCTGATGAGATCCGCGGCCGCCTTGATGATGGTCTCGTGGATCGCCTCGGTGGTCATGCCATCGAAGAAGTGGATGTGACTGGCCAGTTCCACCTGGGAGACCGACACATTGTTCAGATCCTGAGCGGCCCAATAGATCACCCTATGGATCTTATCCAGATCCAGGGGTTCCTGTTTACCACTTCGTTTCGTGATGAGGAGAGATTTATTCATGTCCAATTTTCGTCTTCACGTCGCCCACTGCGGCAAAGGCGAACGTCGAGACCTTATCCTTAGTTTGAGTACCTGAGAACTGCCGATCACCGTCTGAACGGCAATCACCCCTAATTGTGTGTGTTTTTATTATCGAGCACTACATGTAGTAGCGCCGATGGGTTGATCTACAAGATAAGGCGGTTTTCGGATCTGTGCAATAGCTCCGGATGTGATCAAATTGTGGGTAAACATGTGAATAATTAAGGAGGGGAAAAGATGTGCTTCTGCTAAGCCTTACCACCATTGGGCTGAGGAAAATGCAAGTGTTTTTTTCACAAAAACGAGGGGGCAAAAAATTTTTTTTGCCCCGGTTCGTATGACTATTTTTGAGTCAGATCGCGGATAAGATCAAAGAGATCGTCCGGACGATCGCAGCGGTGGTGTGCGGGCCAGGTGTGGGCCTGGTCCTCGTCACTGATGTAGCCCCACAAGGCGGCCACACTGATCATCCCGGCGCGGTTGGCGGCCACCACGTCCCGTTCGGCATCGCCGACATAGAGGATGGTTTCCGGCGCCAGAGACAGGGTTTCGGCCCCCAGGTGCAGCGGGGCAGGGTCGGGCTTGGCCACCGGCAGGGTATCGCCCCCCACCAACACCGCACTGCCAGAGAGTTCCGGCTGTTGCTCCAGCAGCTGACGCGCCAGTCCTTCCGGCTTGTTGGTGATGATCCCCCAGGGCAACAGATTCTCTTCCAGATAGCCGAGCATGGAGGGGATGCCGTCATAGGGACGGGTGTGGTGGCTGATGCGTTCTGCGTAGGCGGCCAGCAGGGTGTCTCGCATCGGGGTGATGTCGGTGCGATGAAAGCTGTCCCCCAGGCCCGCCTTGAGCAGCCCCTTGGAGCCGTGGCTGGAATAGAGGTAGGCCTGCTCCTCGGTGATGCCGGGGTAGCCGAACCTGGCCAGCGCCACGTTGGCGGCATGGCCGAGATCCAGGGCCGTGTCCAGCAGGGTGCCGTCGAGATCGAACAGCACCCCCTTGATGGCGGCGTTACTCATTAGGCTTAACCGCGTGAATCATGTAGTTGATGTCCATGCGGCTTGAGAGGCGGAAGGTCTCGGTCAGCGGGTTGTAGAGGACGCCGTCGGCGTGCTGCACCCGCAGTCCGGCGCGCTCACACCACTGAATCAGCTGGGAGGGGCGCAGGAACTTGCTGTAGTCGTGGGTGCCCTTGGGCAGCACTTTGACGATCTGCTCGGCGCCCACAATGGTGGTCATGTAGGCCAAAGGGGTCTTGTTGATGGTGGACAGGTACAGATGACCACCTGGCTTGACCATCTGGGCACAGGCGCGCACCACGGATTCCGGGTCGGGCACATGCTCAAGCATCTCCATGCAGGTCACCACATCGTAGTGGGCCCCCTTGTGTTCGGCGTGGGCCTCGGCGGTGCACAGCTGGTAGTCGATATCCAACTCACTCTCCAGGGCATGCAGCCTGGCCACCTCGATGGGCTCCTCGCCCATGTCCAGGCCGGTGGCTCGGGCGCCGGCTTTGGCCATGGCCTCGGTCAGCAGGCCGCCGCCGCAGCCCACATCCAGCACCTGTTTGCCAAACAGGCCATCGGCGTGACGCTCAATGTAGGCGGCGCGAAGGGGATTGAGCTGATGAAGAGGCTTGGAGTGCCCCATGGGATCCCACCAGGTGGAAGCCAGCTTCTCAAATTTGCCCACTTCTACGGGATCGACGTTTGACTGCTGCATTCTGTGTCCTTTCTCTAGATACTGCGTGCCTCCCTGACAGAAGGCTCCGATGACGCCAGTATACGATGGCGTCGGATGGGGAGAAAGACAGGCTTGGGAGGAAAACACCTCAAACAGACACAAAATGGTACATTTTACCCACGGCTCAGCACGTTTTTTGGTCAGTTGTAAGCCGTTGTTTCCTTAGGCAAGAAACGCGGCTTTCCAACGCCAATGTCTGTGCTACAATGCCGAATTACCGTTTTTGCCGGCCTGGCCGGCTCGGCGGGGAAATTGGGATTCTCTGCCGCATTTAGGGGACATTATCTGTCTATGACTGATCTGGCTAACGAAATTACGCCGATTAATATCGAAGAGGAGTTGAAAAGCTCCTATCTCGACTATGCCATGAGCGTGATTGTCGGGCGTGCATTGCCCGACGTCCGGGACGGCCTTAAGCCTGTTCACCGTCGCACCCTGTTCGCGATGAACGGCCTGGGTAACGACTGGAACAAACCCTACAAGAAATCCGCCCGTGTGGTGGGTGACGTTATCGGTAAATACCACCCCCACGGTGACAGTGCGGTCTACGACACCATTGTGCGTATGGCTCAGCCTTTCTCCCTGCGTTACTGCCTGGTCGACGGCCAGGGTAACTTCGGCTCCGTCGACGGCGACTCCGCGGCGGCAATGCGATACACCGAAGTGCGCATGGCCAAGATCTCCCACGAGCTGCTGGCAGACTTGGACAAGGAAACCGTGGACTACGTGCCCAACTACGATGGCACGGAACAGATTCCAGAGGTGTTGCCCACCAAGGTACCAAACCTGCTGGTCAACGGCTCCAGTGGTATTGCGGTAGGCATGGCCACCAACATTCCGCCTCATAACCTCACCGAGGTGATCGACGGCTGCCTGGCCTTTATCGACAACGGCGACATCAGCATCGATGAGCTGATTGAGATCATTCCAGGTCCCGACTTCCCCACCGGCGGCATCATCAATGGCCGCAAGGGGATCATCGATGCCTACAAGACCGGTCGCGGCAAGATCTACGTGCGCGCCCGTTCCGAGGTGGAAACCAGCAGCACCGGCAAAGAGTCCATCATTGTTCACGAGCTGCCTTATCAGGTGAACAAGGCCCGTTTGATCGAGAAGATCGCCGAGCTGGTGAAGGACAAGAAGCTGGAGGGGATCTCTGGCCTGCGCGATGAGTCCGATAAGGACGGCATGCGCGTGGTGATTGAACTCAAGCGTGGTGAAGTGCCGGAAGTGGTGCTGAACAACCTCTACTCTCAGACTCAGATGCAGACGGTGTTCGGCATCAACATGGTGGCACTGGGCAACAACCAGCCCAAGCTGTTCAACCTGAAAGAGACCCTGGATGCCTTCGTGACCCACCGTCGCGAAGTGGTGACCCGTCGTACCGTGTACGAACTGCGCAAGGCGCGCGAGCGGGCTCACATCCTGGAAGGTCTGGCCATCTCCCTGGCCAACATCGATCCTGTGATTGAGCTGATTCGACACTCTCCGACCCCGGCAGAAGCCCGTGAAGCGCTGCTGTCCCGCGGTTGGGAGCTGGGTAATGTGGCCGCCATGCTGGAGAAGGCCGGTGATGACGCCGCCCGCCCAGACTGGCTGACCCCAGAGTTCGGCATCCGTGACGGCCTCTACTACCTGACCCAGACTCAGGCCCAGGCCATTCTGGATCTGCGTCTGCAGAAGCTGACCGGTCTGGAACACGAGAAGATCCTCGACGAGTACCGTGAATTGCTGGATGTGATCGCCGAGCTGATGCACATCCTGGCCAGCCCAGAGCGCCTGATGGAAGTGATCCGTGAGGAGCTGGAAGCGATTCGCGCCGAGTACGGTGATGAGCGTAAGACCGAGATCAGCTCCGCCTCCGCGGACATCTCTCTGGAAGACCTGATCACCGAAGAAGACGTGGTGGTGACCCTGTCCCACGCCGGCTACTGTAAGTATCAGCCTCTGAGCGATTACGAAGCCCAGCGTCGTGGCGGTAAGGGTAAGGCGGCGGCCAAGATGAAGGATGAAGACTTCATCGAGCGCCTGCTGGTGGCCAACACCCACGACACCATCCTGTGCTTCTCCAACGCCGGTAAGGTGTACTGGCTCAAGGTGTACCAGCTGCCTCTGGCCAGCCGCACCGCCCGTGGTAAGCCGATTGTGAACCTGCTGCCGCTGGATGACGGCGAAGTGATTCAGGCGATTCTGCCGGTTCGTGAGTACGACCCAAGTAAATACATCGTGTTTGCCACCGCCAAGGGCACCGTGAAGAAGACCGCTCTGGACGCCTACAGCCGTCCGCTGTCTTCCGGTATCCGCGCCATCAACCTCAACGAGGGTGATGAGCTGATTGCCGTGGACATCACCGATGGCAGCAACGAAGTGATGCTGTTCTCCGACGCCGGTAAAGTGGTGCGCTTCGACGAATCCAACGTGCGCTCCATGGGCCGTACCGCCACAGGTGTGCGCGGCATCGCCCTGGATGACGTGGACCGCGTGGTCTCCATGATCGTGCCTCGCGACGATGGTGCCATCCTCACCGTGACCCAGAACGGTTACGGTAAGCGTACCGCCGAGTCCGAGTACCCGACCAAGAGCCGGGCCACCAAGGGGGTTATCTCCATCAAGGTGAGCGAGCGTAACGGCTCCGTGGTGGGTGCGGTACAGGTTCAGGATAACGACGAGATCATGCTGATCACCGACGGCGGCACCCTGGTGCGTACCCGGGTTCACGAAGTCTCCGAAGTGGGCCGTAACACCCAGGGTGTCACCATCATTCGCACCATGGAGGGCGAACAGGTGGTGGGTCTGCAGCGCATCGATGAGATCGAGGAGCCTGAGTTGCCGGAAGGCGAGCTGGTTGACGGCGAGCAGGCGGAAGCGCCAGAGGGCGATGCCCCGGCCACCGATGCACCCGCAGCCGACGAGGCCGGCGACGAGTAATCACTGCTTATCGCGCAATAACCGAAAACGGACGCCCAGGCGTCCGTTTTTTTATTCCTTAGCCGGGGAAACTGGTGTTAAATGGGGTGTTTTGTCTAAACATAGGATCCGAGGAATGAGCGTATATAACTTTTGCGCCGGTCCGGCGATGTTGCCGGCCGAAGTGATGGCCAAAGCCCAGAAAGAGCTGGTGGACTTTAATGGCCTGGGCGTATCGGTGATGGAGCTCAGCCACAGATCCAAGGAGTACCTGGCGGTGGCCGAGGCAGCAGAAGCCAACCTGCGTGAGCTGATGAACATCGGCGACGACTATGCGGTGCTCTTTACCCACGGCGGTGCCCGGGCTCACTTCTCCGCCATTCCCCAGAATCTGGTGGGGGCAGAGGATCAGGTGGATTACCTGATCTCCGGTCAATGGTCTGCCGGTGCCGCCAAAGAGGCGGCCAAGTACGCCAGGGTCAACAGCATCGATCTGCGCAGCGGTAATGGCCTGGAGATGGCCAAAGTCAGCGAAGCGGGGCAGGGGAGTTACCTGCATTACTGCCCCAACGAGACCGTCGACGGCGTGGCCATCTTCGAAGAGCCGGAGACCGACAAGCCGCTGATTGCCGACTACTCCTCCTGCATCCTCGGCCGGGAAATCGACATCAACCGCTATGGGCTGATCTACGCCGGCGCCCAGAAGAACATCGGCCCCGCCGGTCTGGCGCTGGTGATCGTTCGCCGGGATCTCATCGGTCAGGCTCAGGCCACCACCCCCTCCATCCTGGATTACGCCCTGCTGGACAAGAACGACTCCATGTACAACACCCCGCCCACCTACGCCTGGTATCTGGCCGGTGAGGTGTTCAAGTGGCTCAAGGCCCAGGGCGGTGTCGGCGCCATGGCCCAGCTGAACCGGCAGAAGGCAGCGCTGCTGTACGATTTTATTGACAGCAGTGACTTCTACCAAAACCGGGTGGACCCAAGCCATCGCAGTGAGATGAATGTACCTTTCCAGTTGGTCAATCCGGATCTGGATGCTCAATTCCTGGCCCAGTCTCAGCAGGCTGGCCTGATGGCGTTGAAGGGGCACCGCAGTGTCGGCGGTATGCGGGCCAGCATCTACAACGCCATGCCACTGGAGGGGGTTCAGGCCCTGGTGACCTTTATGAAAGCCTTCGAGCTGAACAACAAATAAGAAAGAAGATAAGGAAGCACAAGTGTCAAATGAACTGACCAAGCTGGCCAACCCTGGCGTAGAGGGGCTGATGCCCTACCAGCCGGGCAAGCCGACGGAGGAGCTGGAGCGAGAGCTTGGGATCACCGACATCGTCAAGCTGGCCTCCAACGAAAACCCCCTGGGCTTGAGCCCACTGGCCAAGGCCGCCATCGAGCGTGCCATGCCGGAACTGGCGCGCTACCCGGACGCCAACGGCTACTACCTGAAGCAGAAGCTGTCCGAGCGATTGGGCTGCGCCAGCAATCAGATCACCCTGGGCAATGGCTCCAATGAGGTGCTGGAGATCCTGTTCCGCACCTTCGTCGGCGCCGAGGATGAGGTGATCTTCGATGCCCACGCCTTTATCGTCTACCAGTTGCTGACCCAGTCCTGCGGTGCCACCGCGGTGAAGACTGCCGCCAAGAACTGGGGCCACGACCTGGAGGCGATGCTGGCCGCCATCACCGAGCGCACCAAGCTTATCTGCATCGCCAACCCCAATAACCCCACCGGGACTTTCCTCTCAAGCGCCGAGCTTGAGGCCTTTATGAACAAGGTGCCGGCCGAGGTGCTGGTGGTGCTGGATGAAGCCTACTTTGAGTATCTCGAGGCCGACCAACGCGCCCCCAGCATTGAGTGGCTGGCCACATACCCCAACCTCTGTGTCAGTCGCACCTTCTCCAAGGCCTACGGCCTGGCGGGGCTGCGGGTAGGGTATCTGGTGGCGTCCGAGGCGATGACGGATCTGCTCAACCGGGTGCGAGAGCCCTTTAACAATAACTCTCTGGCCCTGGCGGCCGCCGAGGCGGTGCTGGAGGATGAGCAGTACCTTCAGCAGGGGATCGATCTCAACAAGTGCGAGATGGCGCGCCTCGAAGCCTATTTCACCGAGCGCAACATCCCCTTTATCCCCAGTGTGGCCAACTTCATTACCATCGAAGTGGGCCAGGCGGGCGCCATCTATGAGGCGCTGCTGAAAAAAGGGGTGATAGTGCGTCCCATTGCGGGTTATGGTATGCCTTCTCACCTGCGCGTGAGCATCGGTCTGGAGTGGGAAAACTCCCGATTTATGCAGGCGCTGGATGAGGTGATGGCCGAATAACCTCGATTCAGTTAAAGCAGTTTCAAGGGGCCAACAGGCCCCTTTTCATTTCTATGCGGGAGTAGTCCATGGAGCAGTTACACCTTTCTCCAATTTCCCGGGTTGACGGGGTTATCACCCTGCCCGGTTCCAAGAGCATCTCCAATCGTGCTCTGTTGCTGGCCACCCTGGCCAAAGGCACCACCAGACTGACCAATCTGCTGGACTCGGACGACATCCGCCATATGCTGAATGCCCTGGACAGCCTGGGCGTGGGTTACCGCTATAACAAGGAGGCGGCCACCATCGAAGTGGACGGCCTGGGCGATCGCCTGGCCCGGGGCCAGCAAGCGGAGCTCTATCTGGGCAACGCCGGCACCGCCATGCGTCCCCTGGCGGCGGCCCTGGCCATCGGCAGCGGCAAGTTTGTGTTGACCGGTGAGCCCAGAATGAAGGAGCGGCCCATTGGCCATCTGGTGGAAGCCCTGGCGCCACTGGGCGCCGACATCCAGTACCTGGAAAACCCCGGTTACCCGCCTCTGGCCATCAATGCCGCCGAGCTTGGCGGTGGTGAGGTGGAGATCGACGGTTCCATCTCCTCGCAGTTTCTCACTGCGCTGCTGATGGTGGCGCCTCTGCTCAAAGAATCGTTGACCATCCGCGTCAAAGGGGAACTGGTGTCCAAGCCTTATATCGACATCACCCTGGGGATGATGGCCCGCTTCGGCGTCGAGGTGAACAACCACGACTACCAGAGCTTTGAGATTGCCGCCGGCCAGCAGTACCTCAGCCCCGGCGATTACCTGGTGGAGGGGGATGCCAGCTCCGCTTCCTACTTCCTGGCGGCGGCGGCCATCGGTGGTGGCAGCGTCGAGGTGCGCGGCGTCGGCACCGACAGCCTGCAGGGGGATAAGCACTTCGCCGATGTCCTGGAGGCGATGGGGGCCCAGGTGGAGTGGGGCAGGGACTTCATCCGCTGCAGCAAGGGCGCTCTCAATGGGGTGGACATGGACATGAACGCCATCCCGGATGCGGCCATGACCATCGCCACCACCGCCCTGTTTGCCAAGGGGCCCACCGTCATCCGCAACATCTACAACTGGCGGGTGAAGGAGACCGATCGTCTGTCTGCCATGGCCACCGAACTGCGTAAAGTGGGTGCCGTGGTCGAAGAGGGTGAGGATTACATCCGGGTCGAGCCGGTGGACAAGCTTAACCATGCGGAGATAGAAACCTACAACGATCACCGCATCGCCATGTGTTTCGCCATGCTGGCCGTGGGCGGCCAGGAGGTGACCATCCTGGATCCCGGCTGCACCGCCAAGACCTTCCCCGACTTCTTCGACCGCCTGGCCGCCATCAGCCAATAGCAGCTGCTAAACTAGGTGGTTCGCGGCTTCTCTGGGTCAAAATGACCCAGAGGAGTCAGCAATTTACACCTAAGGGCTTACTTTAACTCGGGAATCTGTATAATGGGCCCGCTTTCCCGCCGCCGACGCGGCCGGAACCGTCCGGGTTATGGTCCCCTGACGGAGAAGAAAAAGAATTTTTGGAGACAAGCATGCCTCAACAGGCCCCTGTGATTACCATTGACGGACCCGGTGGGGTAGGGAAAGGCACTGTGTGCCATCTGCTGGCCGAGAAACTGGGCTGGCACCTGCTGGACTCAGGCGCCATCTACCGCGTTCTGGCACTGGCGGCACTGCACCACAACATCGAGCTGGACAACGAAGAGGGCCTGGCCCTGACCGCCGCCCACCTGGATGTCTCCTTCAGCCCCGACGAAGAGGGCGGCATCAAAGTGGTGCTGGAAGGGGAAGTGGTGAGCCGGGAGATTCGCACCCAGGAGTGCGCCAACGCGGCGTCAAAAGTGGCGGCTTTTCCTCGGGTTCGCGAAGCTCTGCTGCGTCGCCAGAGAGGATTCCGGGTGGATCCTGGCCTGATTGCCGACGGCCGTGACATGGGAACAGTGGTGTTCCCTGACGCAGAGGCTAAAATCTTTATGACTGCCAGTGCACAAGAGCGCGCGCGCCGACGTTACTTGCAGTTGAAGGAGAAGGGCTTAGATGCTAGTATTGACCGCCTTTTGGCGGAGATACAGGAGCGCGACGAGCGCGATGCCAACCGTAAGGTGGCTCCTATGAAGCCCGCTGAAGACGCATTACTGATTGATACTACGGAGCTGTCCATCGACCAGGTGGTTGATAAGGTACTTCGCTTCGTGGTGGAAAAACTGGGCCGGTAACGGTCCGCAAACTGCCCGTTTCAAGGAGTGAAGTGGGTTTTTGGCAACTACCCCATGTCCAGGATGGCACATGGATGACCACTATATATTTGTTGATTAAACATGACTGAATCTTTTGCTCAACTGTTTGAAGAATCCCTCAAGGATCTGGAAACCCGCCCCGGTGCCATCGTTAAAGGTACCGTTGTTGCTATCGAGAACGGCATCGTTCTGGTTGACGCCGGCCTGAAGTCCGAGTCTGCCATCCCTGCCGAGCAGTTCAAGAACGCTAAGGGCGAGCTGGAGATCAACGTAGGCGATTCCGTAGACGTTGCTCTGGACGCTGTTGAAGACGGCTTCGGTGAGACCCAACTGTCTCGCGAAAAAGCCAAGCGTCACGAAGCATGGCTGCGTCTGGAAAAAGCCTACGAAGATGAAGAGACCGTTATCGGTATCATCAACGGCAAGGTTAAAGGCGGTTTCACCGTCGAGCTGGAAGGCATCCGTGCGTTCCTGCCTGGTTCTCTGGTAGACGTACGCCCTGTACGTGACACCACTCACCTGGAAGGCAAAGAGCTGGAATTCAAGGTGATCAAGCTGGACCAGAAGCGCAACAACGTTGTTGTTTCCCGTCGTGCGGTTATCGAGTCTGAGAACAGCGTTGAGCGTGAGCAGCTGCTGGAGAACCTGCAAGAAGGTCAAGAAGTTAAGGGTATCGTTAAGAACCTGACCGACTACGGTGCCTTCGTAGACCTGGGCGGCGTTGACGGCCTGCTGCACATCACTGACATGGCTTGGAAGCGCGTTAAGCATCCTTCCGAGATCGTGAACGTTGGCGACGAGATCAACGTTAAGGTACTGAAGTTCGACCGTGAGCGTACTCGCGTATCTCTGGGTCTGAAGCAGCTGGGTGAAGATCCATGGGTAGCCATCGCTGGCCGTTACCCAGAAGGTACCAAGCTGACCGGTCGCGTGACCAACCTGACTGACTACGGCTGCTTCGTTGAGATCGAAGAAGGCGTTGAAGGTCTGGTACACGTATCCGAAATGGATTGGACCAACAAGAACATCCACCCATCCAAGGTTGTTAGCCTGGGCGACAGCGTTGAAGTTATGGTTCTGGACATCGACGAAGAGCGTCGTCGTATCTCCCTGGGTCTGAAGCAGTGTAAAGCTAACCCATGGGATGAGTTCGCATCCAACTTCAACAAGGGCGACAAGGTTTCCGGTAAGATCAAGTCCATCACAGACTTCGGTATCTTCATCGGCCTGGAAGGCGGCATCGACGGTCTGGTTCACCTGTCCGACATCTCTTGGAACGTTGCTGGCGAAGAAGCCGTTCGCGACTACAAGAAGGGCGAAGAGATCTCCGCTGTTGTTCTGTCTGTAGACCCTGAGCGTGAGCGCATCAGCCTGGGTGTTAAGCAGATTGAAGAAGATCCCTTTAACAAGTACCTGTCTGACAACAAAAAAGGTGCTATTGTTAAGGGTACCATCACTGCAGTTGACGCCAAGGGCGCCACTGTAGAGCTGGGCGAGAGCGTTGAAGGTTACATCCGTGTAGCTGACATCTCTCGTGATCGCATTGAAGATGCTTCCACCGTGCTGTCCGCCGGTGAAGAAGTAGAAGCCAAGTTCATGGGCGTTGATCGTAAGAACCGCACCATCAGCCTGTCCATCCGTGCTAAGGATGAGGCCGATGAGAAGGAAGCTATCGATACCCTGAACCAGCGTGAAGAAGCTACCTTCTCCAGCGCTATGGCTGAAGCCTTCAAAGCTGCTAAACAATAATCGCCTGTTGATTGGGGAACTTCGGTTCCCCATAAAGGCGACTGGTATTGGCTTTTAGGAGAGCGAGGATGACCAAGTCCGAACTTATCGAGAGATTGGCCAGTAAACAGTCGCACCTGTCCGGTAAGGAAGTGGAAGGTGCAATAAAAGAGATGCTGGAGCAGATGGCAACCACGCTGGAGCAGGGGGATCGCATTGAGATCCGCGGCTTCGGTAGCTTTTCGCTTCACTATCGGGCTCCTCGGGTTGGCCGTAACCCCAAGACCGGGGATGCCGTTGAGCTGACTGGCAAATACGTACCTCATTTCAAACCGGGCAAAGAGTTGCGCGAACGCGTCAACCAAAGCCTTCAGGGTTGATTGAATAAAGCCTCCGCATTGCGGAGGCTTTTTAGTATCTGGGCCTGTTAACCTGGGCCGATGGCAATCTGGCCTGAGGCGTCGGCGTGAGGTCGGGTGTTCGCATCGTTTCTACCGGGCGACGATTTGCCTCGTCTGCCGTCCAGTTCGTTGATTGGCTGAGGTCACTCCCGGCAAATTCTCCACACCACGCCCTAGCCATGATTTTCTTTTTATAAGATAATCTTACTCCCTGTCTGATGCTCATGAGGAGCTACAGTGAAAGCCCTGCTTATCACGGCACTGATTGCTGTCTTCTTCATTGTTGCCATGGCCTTTGGTGCCCGCAACGATGAGTTGATCACCCTGAACTACTTTATTGCCCGCGGTGAGTTCTCGCTGCCCATGGTATTGGCGGTGACCTTCTTCAGTGGTTTTGTGATCAGCTGGCTGATCACCATGGCATTGATGCTGGGTCAAAGGTTCAAGTTGAGACGAATCCTTGCCCGAAACCAGCAATTGGAGAAGCGGTTAGCCGAGCTCGAGTCCAACGACACCAATGCTTGAGCTGTTTTTCCTTCTTTTGCCCATCGCCGCCGCCTACGGCTGGTACATGGGCCAGCGCAGCGCCGGTCAGACCGAGCGCAAGCGCAGCCGTGCTCTCTCCAAGAATTACTACGACGGCCTGAACTACCTGCTGTCCGATCAGCCGGACAAGGCGGTCGATCTCTTTATCGAATTGCTTCAGGTGGACGAAGAGACCTTCGAGACCCACCTCTCCCTGGGTAACCTGTTCCGTAAGCGGGGCGAGGTTGACCGCTCCATTCGCATCCATCAGAACCTGATCGCCCGGCCTCACCTGACCACTGAGCAGAGAGACGCGGCGATGATGGAGCTGGGTAAGGATTACCTGGCGGCCGGTCTGTACGACCGTGCCGAAGACCTGTTCCTCAAGCTGGTGAAAGAGCCTGATCACAGCCAGGATGCCGAGCGACAACTGCTCTCCATCTACCAGGCTACCAAGGAGTGGTGGAAGGCGATCAAGGTGGCCCGAAAGTTTGGCCGGGTGAGCCGCAAGGAGCTCAAGCCGGTGGTGGCCCACTACTACTGTGAGTTGGCCCATCAGGCCAAGGATCCCACCGAGAGCATGAAGCTGCTGGATAAGGCGCTGTCTACCGACAGTCACTGCGTCCGCGCCATGGTGGAGAAGATTCGCGCCCTTGAGGGCAAAGACAATGCCGGGGCGGCAAAGCTGGTGAACCAGTTGGTGGCGGCGGCGCCGGACATGCTGCCTGAAGTCCTGGATGACGCCGAAGCGATCTTCCATCAGCTGGGGATGGACGATCAATTCGTGACCCTGCTGCACTCGGTGATGGAGCGTGACGGCAACGTCAGCACCCTGCTGAAACTGGTGGACATCACCGCCGAAACCTCGGGGCCGGATCAGGCTGAGATGCTGCTTCTGGAGCAGCTTAAGCGCCAGCCCACCATGCGCGGTTTCCATCACCTGATGAAACTGCAGATGGAGCAGGCGGATCTCGGCGCCGGCAAGGAGCGCATCGAGATGCTCTCCAAGCTGGTGGAAGCCCAGATAAAGCTCAGACCCATCTATCGGTGCCGCCGCTGCGGCTTCCCCTCCCACAGCCTGTACTGGCATTGCCCCTCCTGCAAGAGTTGGGGCGAGGGTAAGCGCATCCGCGGCCTCGACGGAGAATAGACAACGCGCCACAGAGCGCAGCTGTTTCCAAAACCAAGAACTACTGATAACACCCTACAACCGGAGACACCCATGCAAAATGACCCCAAGGTGCTGGTCGCACTGGACTTCAATGACGCAGAGACGGCACTGAGCTTTGTCTCTGAACTGGATGCCTCCCAATGCCGGCTCAAAGTGGGCAAAGAGCTGTTTACCTCATTCGGCCCAGAGTTTGTCAAAAGCCTGATTGACCAAGGCTTTGATGTCTTCCTCGATCTTAAGTTTCACGACATTCCCAACACCGTGGCCAAGGCGGTAACCGCCGCCGCCGAGCTGGGGGTGTGGATGGTGAATGTGCACGCCGGGGGCGGCAGTCGCATGATGAAAGCTGCCGCCGAGGCGCTTAAATCCTATGGGGATAAGGCGCCTTTGCTTATTGCGGTGACCATGCTGACCTCCATGGAGGAGAGCGAACTGGCCGAACTGGGGGTGACCCGCAGCGCCGAGGCGCACGTGCTGGCCCTGGCCAAGCTGGCTCAGGCCAGTGGGCTGGACGGGGTGGTGTGCTCCGCCCGGGAAGCGTCCCTGCTCAAGACCGAACTGGGCCGCGAGTTTAAGCTGGTGACCCCGGGCATTCGCCCCGCAGGCAGTGACAAGGGCGATCAGAAGCGGGTGATGACCCCGGCCGAAGCGGTGGCTGCAGGCAGCGATTACCTGGTGATTGGCCGGCCCATCACCCAGGCCGAGTCCCCCATCCAGGCCCTGAAAGAGATCAACGCCACACTCTAGTGCTGGCCAACCTAGATTCCCTTCGAGCCAAGGCGACCCATTGCGGTCGCCTTTTCTCTATCTGAGGTTATCGATAGCACGACTCTTGTGTTACCAAGCAATTGCTTGGTAGGTTAGTTCAATTACTGAACTGGAGGCTTTATGACCCACAAGGCCGTGATCACCTGCGCCCTGACCGGGGTGCTCACCGACCCCAGCCGCCACCCGGTACCGGTCACCCCAGCACAGATGGCGGCTGAAGCCAGGTCAGCCTATGACGCTGGTGCCAGCATCCTGCACATCCATTTTCGCCGTCAGCAACCGGGCAAGGGACACCTGCCCAGTTGGGAACCGCAGGTGGCTCAGGAGATCGCCGAGGCAATACGGGACGCTTGCCCCGGGGTGCTGCTCAACTTCACCACTGGCGTGGTCGGAAGGGATCAGTCCGGGCCTCTGGCCTGCCTGGAGCGCTGTCGCCCGGAAATTGCCGCCTGCAACGCCGGCAGCCTCAACTACCTCAAGGTCACCTCGGAGGGCAACTGGGCCTGGCCGCCGATGCTGTTCGACAACCCTGCCGACAAAGTGGAGGAGATGGTCGACCGCTGCAATCGCTGGCACATTCGTCCCGAGTTTGAGTGTTTCGACCTGGGCATAGTGCGCAGTGTCGCCATGTATCAGCAGGTGGGCATGGTAGCCAAACCCAACTACAACCTGGTGATGGGGGTGGCCTCCGGCATGCCCGCCGACCCGGACCTGCTGCCGCTTCTGCAGCGTTACATGCTGCCTGACACTCTGTGGCAGAGCACGGTGATTGGGCGTCAGGAGATCTGGCCGGTGCACCGCAAGACCGCCGAGCTGGGCGGGCACCTGCGCACCGGGTTGGAAGACAGCTTCTATCTGCCTGACGGCCGTAAGGCCAGGGGCAATGGCGAGATGATCGCCGCCCTGGCGACGCTGGCAGAGCAAGCGGGTCGTAGTGTGGCCAGCCCGGAGGAGGCCAGGGCCATCTATCTTTAATCTGAACCTATGATGGGGAGGCGGTTGGCGCCCTGTAAATCCGTTACCTGGAGGGATCCATGCAACTGACCCAGATGATAAAACGCAACGCGGCGCTTTATCCAAACAAGACCGCCACCATCTGCGGCAGCCGTCATCACAGCTGGTCACAGCTCAGAGAGCGGGTAGCCAAGGCCGCGTCTCTGCTCCGCGCCTGCGGCGTCGAAGCGGGCGACCGCGTGGCGGTGCTGTCGCTGAACAGCGATCGTTACTACGAGCAGTTCTTTGCGACCCCCTGGTCCGGCGCGGTCCTGGTGCCGCTGAACATCCGCTGGACAGTGAAAGAGAACCTGTTTGCCCTGAAGGACTCCGGTGCCAAGGTGCTGGTGGTGGACGATGCCTTCCTGCCTGCCGCCGAAGCGATTCTCGCCGGCGACAGCGGGGTGGAGCGGGTGATTCACATCGGCGACAAGCCCACACCCGATACCATGGTGGATTACGCCGACCGACTCGATGAGCAGGCGATAATGGAAGACGCTGGCCGGGGAGGGGAGTCCCTGGCGGGGATCTACTACACCGGCGGCACCACGGGGTTTCCCAAGGGGGTGATGCTCAGCCACCACAACCTGTGGATCTCCAGCGTGTCCGCGTCTCTGGGGTTGGATCTGGCCCGTCCCGAGGTACGTTATCTGCATGCGGCGCCCATGTTTCACGCGGCCGACATCGCTATGTCCTACGCCACCACCATCTGCAGCGCCACCCAGGTGTTCATTCCCGCCTTCGACTGTCAGGCGCTGGTGAACACCATCGCCGAGCACCGGGTGACCCACACCCTGTTGGTGCCCACCATGATCACCATGCTGCTGGGTGCCGGGGTGGTTCAGGGCGCCGATCTGTCGAGCCTGGACACCATAGTCTATGGGGCATCCCCCATGCCGGAGGGCACCCTGCGTCAGGCTCTGGCCGAGCTCCCCAAGGTGGGCTTCATTCAGGCCTATGGCCAGACGGAGCTGGCACCTCTGGCCACCATACTGCCAGCTCGGTACCACGTCCTCGACGGGCCCTATGCCGGCAAGCTGCGTTCTGCCGGTCAGGCGGTCAGCTGCGTGGAACTGGAGGTGGTGGATCCTACCGGTGTGCCTGTATCCTGTGGCCAGGTCGGTGAGGTTCGGGTTCGCGGCGGCAACGCCATGCAGGGCTACTGGAACCGGCCCGAAGAGAGTGCGACGGTGATGTGCGACGGCTGGATTCACACCGGCGACGCCGGCTATCTGGATGAGGAGGGGTTTCTGTTCCTGGTGGACAGGGTCAAGGACATGATCGTCACCGGTGGCGAGAACGTCTATTCCGCCGAGGTGGAGAGCGCCCTGTCCCGTCACCCGGCGGTGGCCGAGGTGGTGGTGATCGGTATCCCCAGCGACCAGTGGGGCGAACAGGTGCACGCCCTGGTTCGCCTTAAACCGGATCAGCAACTGGAGGAGGGGGAACTGATCGCCTTCTGTCAGGGGGAAATCGCCAGCTACAAGTGCCCGCGCAGCGTGGAGGTCCGCAGTGAGCCTTTTCCGGTGACCGGCGCCGGCAAGCTGCGCAAGGGGGATCTGCGCGCGCCATACTGGGAAGGGCACGGTCGACGGGTGAACTGAGCCTTTTTGACGCCACAACAAAAAAGCCAGCCCAAATGGGCTGGCTTTTCGCATTTGCGATGACCGGGTTTACTTAATGCGCATACCGGGTTTGGCACCGGAGTCCGGAGACAGGATGTAGAGCTCATCCTTGCCGGGGCCGGCGGCCAGCACCATGCCTTCAGACACACCGAACTTCATCTCCCGTGGCGCCAGGTTGGCCACCATCACGGTCAGACGGCCTTCGAGGTCTTCCGGTGCATAGGCGGACTTGATGCCAGCGAACACCTGCTTGGTTTCGCCGCCCAGATCCAGGGTCAGCTTCAGCAGTTTCTTGGCTTTTTCGACGTGCTCCGCTTTGGCGATGCGGGCCACCCGCAGGTCCACCTTCATGAAGTCGTCGAAGCTGCAGGTGTCGCTGATGGGGTCCTTGGCCAGCTCGTCGTTGGCGCCGTCATCGGCGGCAGCGGCTTCGGGCTCGGCCTGGGCTTCCACCAGGTTCTCCTTGGAGGCGTCGACCATGGCGGTCACCTTGTCCATCTCGATGCGCTGGATCAGTGGCTTGAACTTGTTGATGCCGTGACCGGCCAGGGTGGTGTGGATCCCCTCCCAGGTCAGCTCGGACGCCAGGAACTCCTCAACGGCGGCGGCCATGGTGGGCAGCACAGGCTTGAGGTAGATCATCAGCAGGCGGAACAGGTGGATGCCCATGGAGCATACCTCATGGGCTTTTTGCTCCATGCCGTCCTGTTTCACCAACTGCCAGGGGGCGGCGTCGGCGATGTAGCCATTGGCCTTGTCCGCCAGGGCCATGATTTCGCGCATGGCTCGGCCAAACTCGCGATCCTCATAGTACTGGGCGATGGTGGTGTCGGCTTCCTGGAACTCTTTCAGCAGCTCTGGGGCATCGATGGCGTCCGCCAGTTTGCCGTCATAGCGCTTGGCGATGAAGCCGGCGGTGCGCGAGGCGATGTTCACCAGTTTGCCGACCACGTCGGAGTTCACCCGCTGGGCGAAATCTTCCAGATTCAGGTCCAGATCGTCGATGCGGTTGTTGAGCTTGGCGGCGTAGTAGTAGCGCAGGTACTCGGGATTGAGATGATCCAGGTAGGTGCGCGCCTTGATGAAGGTGCCGCGGGACTTGGACATCTTGGCACCGTTAACGGTGACGTAGCCGTGGGCAAACACGTTGGTGGGCTTGCGGAAACCGGCACCGTCCAGCATGGCGGGCCAGAACAGGCTGTGGAAGTAGATGATGTCCTTGCCGATGAAGTGGTACAGCTCGGCGTCGGAGTCGGCGGCGAAGTAGTCGTCGAAGTTCAGGTCGTCGCGCTTATCGCACAGGTTCTTGAAAGAGCCCATGTAGCCGATGGGGGCGTCCAGCCAGACGTAGAAGAACTTCTCGCCGTTGGTGCCGGGGATCTCGAAGCCGAAGTAGGGCTTGTCGCGGCTGATGTCCCACTGCTGCAGGCCCTGCTCGAACCATTCGTTGAGCTTGTTGGCCATCTCCTCCTGCAGGGAGCCGCTGCGGGTCCAGGCTTCAAGCATATCTTTGAATGCGGGCAGGTCGAAGAAGTAGTGCTCGGAGTCTTTCAGCACCGGAGTGGCACCGGAGACCACGGACTTGGGGTTTTTCAGATCCGTGGGGCTGTAGGTGGCGCCGCAGTTGTCACAGTTGTCGCCGTTCTGATCTTCGCTGTCGCACTTGGGGCAGGTGCCCTTAACGAAGCGGTCGGGCAGGAACATCTGCTTTTCCGGATCGAACAGCTGACTGATGGTGCTGGTTTTAATGTGGCCGGCGTCATTCAGACGGGTGTAGATCAGGGTCGCCAGTTCACGGTTCTCATCGCTGTGAGTGGAGTGGTAGTTGTCAAAGCCTACCTGGAACTCGGCAAAGTCCGCCTGGTGCTCCTCGGATACCTGGGCGATCATCTCCTCCGGGGTCATGCCCAGCTGCTGAGCCTTTAGCATGATGGGGGTACCGTGGGCGTCATCGGCGCACACATAGGTGCAGTTGTGGCCGCGCAGCTTCTGGAAGCGTACCCAGATGTCGGTTTGGATGTATTCCAGCATGTGGCCAAGATGGATGGGACCGTTGGCGTAGGGTAGGGCGCTGGTTACCAGGATCTTTCTTTGTGGAGATGCCATTTTATCTCTTGCGTGCAATGGATTACGGAATTCGGGCAAGTTTAACTGATAGGAGACGCATTTTCACCCATACGGGGCGCCGTTGAACGCATTATGCGCATGCGAATGTTCAGAGTTCTGGTACACTTGGCGAAATATCTCTATGACGGAGCCTGAGCGTGAGCCCAAATCCCATCCAAGATAAGCTACCGGAAGCCCTTTCCGGGCAAGTCCTTGAGATCCTTTCCCAACAGCAAGACCCCTATCTTCAGCAAAACCTGGTCGAGGCCGGCATCGTTCGCAGCCTGGACATCGACGGCAGCTGCCTGAAGCTGGGGCTGGTCTACCCCTATCCCTGTCAGAGCAAGTACCGCCAGCGCGTAATGGGCCTGACCAATGCCCTGGCCAAGCTGGACGCCATCGAAGAGGTGGAGTGCGAAATTGGCCTGCAGGTGCCCACCATCACCGCCGCCGGTCAGGCAGAGCAGGTGAAGGGCGTGAAGAACATCATCGCTGTCTCCTCAGGTAAAGGCGGCGTGGGTAAGTCCACCACCGCCATCAACCTGGCCCTGGCCCTGGCGGCCGAAGGGGCCCGGGTGGGGGTTCTGGATGCGGACATTCACGGGCCCTCCGTGCCGATCATGCTGGGCGTGAAAGAGTTCCAGCCGGTGAGCACCGACGGTAAAACCATGGAGCCGGCCATTGCCCACGGCATGGCCGCCATGTCCATCGGCTTTATGGTGACCGAAGATCAGGCCACCGTGTGGCGTGGCCCTATGGCCGCTGGCGCCTTGGTGCAACTGCTGAACGAGACCAACTGGCCGGAACTGGATTACCTGGTGATCGACATGCCCCCAGGCACGGGTGACATTCAACTGACCCTGTCTCAGCAGGTGCCGGTGGCCGGCGCCGTGGTGGTGACCACCCCACAGGACATCGCCACCGCCGATGCCCGTAAGGGGATCACCATGTTCAACAAGGTGAACATCCCTGTGCTGGGGATTGTGGAGAACATGAGCTACCACATCTGCTCCCAGTGCGGCAGCAAGGAGCACCCGTTTGGCTCCGGCGGCGGTCAGGCCACCGCAGAGCGCTATAATGTGCCTTTGCTGGGCGACTTGCCGCTGAACGTGGCGATCCGCGAGGCGGTCGACAGTGGCAACCCGACGGTTGTGGCAGACCCAGAAGGGGAGCTGACCGCTCAGTACAAGAGCATCGCCCGCAAGAGCGCCGCCGCCCTGGTGAATCTGTCCGTGCCCACCGGGCTGGAGATTGAGATTTGCGACGAGTAGGTCCGCCTGCCGTCACCCGTTTCTATTAACGTTAATTTGAAGTACAAGTCATGGCTAACCAACAACAATGCGTCATCATCGGCATCGCCGGTGCGTCAGCCTCGGGTAAGAGCTTGATCGCTCGAACCATCTGTGACGATCTGCGCCAGGATATGGGCACAGATCAGATCGCGATGATCACCGAGGATTGCTACTACAAGGACCAGGGTCACCTGTCCATGGAGGAGCGGGTTAAGACCAACTACGATCACCCCAGCGCCCTGGACCATGAGCTGCTGTGTCAGCACCTGGAGCAACTGCGTGCCGGTGAATCCTGCGAGGTGCCGGTCTACAGCTACGTGGAACACACCCGCATGCCCCAGACCACCAAGGTGACGCCGAAGCGGGTGATCATCATCGAAGGTATCTTGCTGCTGACCGATCCCAAGCTTCGCGAACAGATGCACGCCTCCATCTTTATGGATACTCCGCTGGACATCTGTCTGCTGCGCCGTCTGCGTCGTGACGTGGAGGAGCGTGGCCGGACCATGGATTCCGTTCTGGAGCAGTATAAGCAGACGGTGCGTCCGATGTTTTTGCAGTTCATTGAGCCGTCCAAGCAGCACGCCGACCTGATCGTGCCGCGCGGGGGCAAGAACCGCATCGCCATCGACTTCCTGAAAGCCAAAATTCGTCAGCTGGCCAGCGACTAAAACAATAATAAAACAATCGACTTGTACCCAAAGGTTTTAGGGATAGAGAACATGCGTCTTACCGATATCGAGATTGAACAGCACCTGGACAAGGGCCAGATCAGCATTGATCCCCGGCCCTCCCAGGACCGAATTTCCGGCGTCAGCGTTGACGTTACTCTGGGAGACCGTTTCCGGGTCTTCCAGGATCACACCGCCGCCTCCATCGACCTCTCCGGTCCCCGGGATGAGGTACAGAAGGCGCTCAACAGCGTCATGAGCGATGAGATTGCCATTGCCGATGGCGATGCCTTCTATCTGCACCCTGGTGAGCTTGCCCTGGGGGCCACCTTCGAGTCCCTGACTCTGCCGGCGGACATTGTGGGTTGGCTGGATGGCCGCTCCTCCCTGGCTCGCCTGGGCTTGATGGTGCACGTAACCGCCCATCGGATCGATCCCGGCTGGTCCGGTCAGATTGTTCTGGAGTTCTACAACAGTGGCAAACTGCCCCTGGCCCTGCGCCCGGGAATGACCATCGGTGCCCTGAACTTCGAGAAGCTGGCGATGGAGTGTGCCCGGCCGTACAACAAGCGCAGCAATGCCAAGTACCGCGACCAGCAGGGTGCGGTGGCCAGTCGCATCACCCAGGATGGCTGATGAGTAGCTGGATTGACGGTGTCCCCAGCCAGTCTCTGGGTCTGTCTGACCGGGGCTTGAACCTGGCGGACGGCCACTTCACCACCATGCTGGTGCGTGAAGGCGACATAGAGCTGTGGCCGTTGCACCGTCAACGTTTGAGTCAGGCGTGCAGCAGGCTGATGATGGCTCAGCCCGATTGGCACCAGGTGGAGGCCACCCTGGCCCAGGCGACCTCAGGCCTGCAGGGGCTGAAGGTGGCCAAACTGCTGTTTACCCGGGGTGAGCAGGGCAGAGGCTATGCGGCGTCCCTGCATCAGCCTCCCCGGGTGATCCTCTCCCTCCATCCCTATCCGGTACACTATCTTCACTGGCAGCAGCAGGGGATTCGTGTTGGCGTCGCCGACTTCATCCTGGGCAACCAGCCCGCCCTGGCGGGGCTGAAAACCCTGGGCCGCACCGAGCAGGTGCTGCATCGAGCCGAGGTGGACGCCAGCTCCTGTGATGAGCTTCTGGCCTTGGACCCTCAGGGCAGAGTTCTGGAGACCAGTGCGGCCAACCTGTTTTTGTGTCAGGGCAGGGTGCTGGTGACGCCGTCTCTGCACCGGGGCGGCGTGGCCGGCGTCATGCGCCAGCAGATACTGCGGCTGGCTCCCGAACTGGGTTGGCAGATTGAGCTGCGGGATCTGACCCGGTCAGATTTGGCACAGGCGGAGGCGGCCTTTATCAGCAATTCGTTGATGGGACTGGTGCCCATCACTGAACTGGCGGGACGTGCATTAGTCGTCTCTGCCGACATCAGGAGCCTGCAGGAGGCGTTGGCACAATGAGAAAATGGATGATTGGCCTGGCGCTGTCCCTGGCCAGTCTGGCCCTGGCGGCGGTGATTGCCGCGGCCTACATGGTTCATCGCCTGGACAAAGAGATGGCGGCTCCCCTGAATCTGGCCGAGGCCACCGAGTGGCAACTGCCGGTGGGGGCCTCTACTGTGCGAGTGGCCAACCTCTGGTCTGAAGCGGGGTGGATCCCCACCTCCTTCTGGATCAAGTTGGCGGTGCGCATGGAGCCCAGCCTGGCCAACATCAAGGCGGGCACCTACGAGCTGGAACCCCAGATGAGCGTCCGGGAGGCGCTGCAGCTGTTGATGGACGGCAGGCAGATGGCGTTCCGTCTGACCCTGGTTGAGGGGGAAACCCTGAAGCAGGCCCTGGCCCGGGTGTTCGGTCACCCCAAACTGACCCAGCCTGCCCAGGGGATGGAGGGATTGCTGGCCGCCATCGAGTTCGATGGTGCCAATCCCGAGGGGATGCTGTTCCCGGACACCTATCAGTTTCATGCCGGGGATTCCGCCGAAGCCCTGGTGCGTCGTTCCGCCAGCCGGATGCGGCGCGAGATAGAGCAGGCCTGGAGCCAGTGTCAGGAGGGGCTGCCCCTGGAGACTGATTACCAGATGGTGATCCTGGCCTCCATCATCGAGAAGGAGACCGCCCTGGCAGAGGAGCGTCCGCTGATCGGCTCGGTGTTCATCAACCGCCTGAATCGGGGTATGCGTCTGCAGACAGACCCCACGGTGATCTACGGCATGGGGGAGCGCTTCGATGGCAACATCACCAAAGCGGACCTGCTGGAGAGAACCCCCTATAACACCTATCGCATTCGAGGTTTGCCGCCGACCCCCATCTCCCTGGTGGGACGTGAAGCGTTGCAAGCCGCCTGCCAGCCGGCTCAGAGCAAATATTACTACTTTGTCTCCAAGGGCGACGGCAGCCACCATTTTTCCCGGACCCTGAAGGAACACAACAGGGCCGTTAATAAATACATCAGAAAGAGATCATGAGTCAGACTGGAAAATTCATCGTCATCGAAGGCCTGGAAGGGGCGGGAAAGAGCTCCGCCATTGAACGGGTCAACGCTTGGTTTGAGCGCCACTTCGCCGGACAGGAGAGGGTCAACACCCGAGAACCTGGCGGCACGCCACTGGCGGAAGAGATCCGCGAGATCTGGAAGCGCCCGCGCGAGGAGCCCATGGCCAACATGACCGAACTGCTGATGGTCTACGCCTGCCGTGCACAGCTGGTGGAGACGGTGATTAAGCCTGCGCTGGCGCGTGGCTGCTGGGTTATCGGCGATCGTCATAACCTCTCCTCCCTGGCCTATCAGGGGGCCGGTCGTGGCCTGACCAAGGAGGTGGAAGGCCTTTCTGAGATCACCCTGGGCGGCTTTAAGCCGCACCTGACCCTGTATCTGGACATCGATCCCAAGGTGGGACTGGAGCGGGCCCGGGGCCGGGGCGAACTGGACCGAATCGAGCTGGAGAGCCTGGACTTCTTCGAGCGCGCCCGTCAAAGCTATCTGAGCCACGCCGCCGCCGATGCCAGCATTCGAACCATCGATGCCTCCCAGTCCATGGAAAAGGTACAACAGGACATCGAGGACGCCCTGGCGGAGGCGCTGCTGTGACCCTGCCTGTGGCCTTAAGCGCCATGCCCTGGCTCGAACGAAGCTGGCAGCTTTGGCAGCAGAGCCTGGCCAGCGGACGATTCAGTCATGGCTGGCTGATTTGCGGCGCCCCAGGCATAGGCAAAACCGAACTGGCCAACGCTTTGGCGGACTCGCTTTTGTGCGAGCAAGGCACAGGTTGTGGCCTGTGTCGCGGCTGTCAGCTGCTGGCCGCCGACAATCACCCGGACCGCCTGGTGATCCAGCCCGATCCCAGGGTGATCAAGGTGGAACAGATCCGCGAGCTGATCCACGCCCTTGAAGCCACCGCTCACCAGGGTGGTCGTCGGGTGGTGGTGATTCACCAGGCCGACGCCATGAACACCGCCGCCGCCAATGCCCTGCTCAAGACTCTGGAGGAGCCGGCGCCCGGGGTGCATCTGCTGCTGGTCAGTGATGCCCCGAATCGTCTGCCGGCCACCATCGTCAGTCGCTGTCAGCGCCTGCTGGTGGCCTCGCCCTCCCGACAGCAATCGCTGCAATGGTTAGGGGAGGGGCGGGTGGCGCCTCAGCAGCTGGATGGCCTGCTGCGTTTGTTCGGCGGGCCGCTTAAGCTGGCCGAGGCCCTGGAGGCTGGGCAACTTGAGACCATAGAATCCTGGCGCCAGGCCTGGCAAAGAAGCCTGGACACCGGCGTCCTCGACCCTGTGCTTTTTGGCCTGGATGATGCCCAGGCGGCGCAGGCATTGAAGTTGCTCTATATTGATCTTGTAGCCGATCCTCACGCCTATGTGGCCTCGCTGGCGCGTTACCAGGTGCTGGCGCGAGAGGTGGCAGAGCTGCACCAAAGGTTTGAAACCCAGCCCGGGCTGAACGCAGTGGCGGTGTTTCAGCAATTGTTGGTGCGCCACTAGTTTGAGGGAACCCGGCTTTCACCCTTGCCAGATGGAGATTCAATGACCACCAGACTGACCCACAGCTTTCACTCTCTCAATGAGCTGCATCTGGCCTATATGGCCTTCCTCAAGTCCGGTGGCCTCTTCATTCCCTGTGAACAACTTACCGAGTTGGGGCAGAGGGTGGAGCTGCTCTACACCTTGCCCGGAGAGAGTGAGACCAAGAGGGTGGTGGGTCAGGTGGTGTGGTCCAATCCCCAGGCGGACAGTCAACGTCCTCGGGGCGTAGGCGTCGCCTTTGCCGAAGGCGACGAACCACACCGGGAGCGCATCGAGCAGCTGTTGGCCGATCAGTTGGCCAGTGGCCAATTGACCTGGACCCTCTAACCACTTAAGCTCTGCCGCTTCGAAATTTTCCGGAGTGAAGTTGTGCTTATCGATTCCCATTGTCACCTTGATCGCCTGGCGGAAGACGCCAGTTCTGAATTGCTCAGACCCGTAGTGGAGCGAGCCAGAGAAGCGGGCGTCAAGGAGATGCTTTGTGTGTCCGTATCCCAGAAAGGCTATGAGCCCATGCGAAAGGCCGCCGAGCCCTTCGAGGAGGTGGTGTTCTCCTGTGGCGTTCACCCCCTGGACATCAAAGAGGGGTTTGATCAGGCCTGGCTCAGGCAGCACGCTCAGGACGCCCGGGTGGTGGCCATAGGTGAAACCGGCCTGGATTACTACTACAGCAAAGACAACATCGCCGACCAGCAGCGTGCCTTTGCCGAGCACATCGAAGTGGCCCGGGAACTGAGCAAGCCGGTGATCGTCCACACCCGGGATGCCAGGGAGGACACCCTTGGTGTCCTGCGCGAAGGGCAGGGGGTGACTGGGGTGCTGCACTGCTTCACCGAAAACTGGGAGATGGCCAGGGCGGCCCTGGACATGGGACTGCTAATCTCCATCTCCGGCATCGTCACTTTCCGCAATGCGGATATGCTCAGGGATGTGGTGCGTAAGCTGCCCATGGACAGACTGCTGGTGGAGACCGACTCCCCCTATCTGGCGCCGGTTCCCTACCGGGGCAAACAGAACCAGCCCGCTTACGTGAAAGAGGTGGCCCAGTATGTGGCCGACCTGAAGCACTGCTCCTACGAGGAGCTGTGCCGTCAAACGGCAGAGAACTATCGCAAGCTGTTTCAACGATAAGCGCGTCGGATAAACCAAAGCCCAGTTGCCATGCGCCACTGGGCTTTGTTGTATTCAGCGACTGGGATTAACGCCCATAGGCGTCGCTGGCATTAAGCCCCAAAGGCAGCCCCAGGCTGGGAGCAATTCTCCCTCCAAGCCTGTTGCGAGGTTACTGGCGAGGGGAAGTCACGAGTTTGCCCAGCAGCCCAAAACCCCGGGCGGCGGTGACAGGGTTGAAAATCTCCACATACTCGGTGATCTTGCCTTGGCCGTTAAATTTGAAGGTTGAGTAGTAGTCGTTTTCGTACCAACCGGCGTCATCTTTCAATTTTATTCGGCCGCTGTAGCGCACGAATACGCCCTCTCCACCCTCCATGGCGTAGATCTCATGGATGGGGAAGGACATCCCATCAAACAGGCCGAAGGTTGGCGCCCAATAGTCATAAACGCCCTGTGGGCCCTTGGCACCTTCAGGAAACACGCCACAGTGGTAAGGGTTGAGGTGAATGCCATCTTCGGCAAACATCTCGGAAACTGCTTTGGGGTCTTCCGCTTCAAGTGTTTTGAAAAACGCCCGAACCCGCTCTTTGTTTATTTCCGCAATGCTGGTCATGGTTACTCCTCTGTTGTGTGGTTCAGGCGAACGCCGGAGCGGGATCGATAAAGATGCGGTAATCGGCAACCTTGCCTTCGCCATTGAGACGAAGGGTACTGGTGACCGGCAGGCTTACCCGGTTTCCCCCCTCTCTGACAACATAGTGGGCAATGGCCTCCACACTGACCACATCTCCCTCAGACCAGTTTCCAATACAGATCCCCTGCACGTCATGGGTGATGGAGGAGAACCGCTCTTCGGTGGCCTTGAATGCATCAACAAGGGACTCCACGCCGTGGCTGGCGGGAAAGTTTGCCATTTGAAGTCTGACGTTGTCGCTGAGGTAAGGACGAAGTCCATCGGCATGCTGGTCGTCCACCGCAGCAAAGAAGGCACGAGCAAACTCATGGAGTTTGGTCTGATTCATAAATAGCTCCTGACATTAGGATTAAAGCTGACATCGGGTTCTTCTTGGACTGCCCTGTGTCAGCAACTCTTTTTAATCTAGGGCCCGGAGTACGACAGAACAACGGCGGTACTTTGTATTAAACAGGTAGATAAATTCGAACAGGTGAAATGAGCCGAGATGCTCACCCGCACATGACGGTATGCGTCATCTATGCGTTTTTACTGCGCAGCTAAAATTTAGCAAGGGGATAGGGACTCTGCGGCTAGGGGCAAGCGTCGATGGTCGGGCGTCTTAAAGATGGGGATAGGGATAATTGGTTTGAAAAAAACACAAAAAAAAGCCCATAACCACTCCAAGTTGTCACAGGCTTAGGGGAACTGGTGGGCGCAGTGTTTCCGCGCCCTTGCGAAAGCTCCAATAAAGGTAGACCAAAAATTCATCATTCGCCAAGGGCTGAACGATGTTTTGTCGCTGATCCGACCTTTAAAGCAACAGGGTACGCCAGAGCGGGGCTAAACCTTGGCGACATTGTCCCTGACCAGCTCCCTGGGCAGTGAGTTTTTCAGCTTGTTGCCCACCCATTTGGCCATGCCCAGGGGCACACCCTGCCAGCGCAGCAGCACTTCGCCCTTGGCCTTGGCACTGTTGTCCCGGGGAAGATCCCTGCCCATCAGGTAGGTCACCGCTTCGTCATCATCGAGATCTACCGCCTTGTCGGCGTCTGCGCCCAGCAGCACCAGAGTTTCGTGGCTGACTTTGAAACCGTGTTTGGCCTCTTCACCCAGCTTGACCCCCAAGCGCTGCATGCGAATCGCCGGAATGAAGCGGTCACAGCCTTGTGGGAACAGCCACAACTCCTTGTCTCTGGCCATCAGCTCACCGCCGGGCAGAGTCAGGCCAAAGGTGGCCATCAGGTGGTCTCGCAACGCGTCCTGCTGCTTGCGGGAGGCCGGGGTAAAGGGGAAGCGGCCCAGCCTTGGCGGACGGTGCTCGCTGTCGACGGACGCGGTCTTGCGCAGGGCGGCAACGAAGAAGCCTTCGCTGTCGTAGATCTGTGGCCAGATGTGCAGAAACCCTTCAGGGGTGACCGCCTTGTCGGCGTCGGTGAACAGTGAGGAGAGATCGATAAACTCCACGGCGTCACCGAACTGGGATTTAAGGTGAAGGCAAACCTCCTGGTTCTCCTGACGATTCAGGGTGCAGGTGGAGTAAACCATCAGGCCGCCGGGTTTCAGGGCGTGAAACCCGGACTCAATCAGACCCCGCTGGGTCTGGGCGATGCTTTCCACCGATTCCAGGCTCCAGTTGCTCAGGGCGTCCGGGTCCTTGCGCAGGGTGCCCTCGCCGGAGCAGGGGGCGTCCAGCAAGATGGCGTCAAAGGTCTCCGGCAGGGTGTGGCCAAACACCTGGGCATCGAAGTGGGTCAGCACGGTGTTGGCCACCCCCATACGACACAGGTTGGCATGCAGCCCCTTCAGTCGGGAGGAGGAGTATTCGTTGGCCATCAGCAGCCCATGGTTGCCCATCCAGGCTGCCAGCTGGGTGGTCTTCGACCCTGGGGCCGCGGCCATGTCCAGCAGGGTATTCGGGGCCTCGGTGAGCGACGCCATCACAAAGGGGGGCATCATCGACGAAGCTTCCTGAATGTAGAACAGCCCGGCCAGGTGCTCCAGGGTGTTGCCCAGCTGCACGCTGTCGTCGTCCCGGGTCAGCCAGTAGCCCTGTGGGCACCAGGGGATCGCTTCGAAATGCCAACCCTTGGGGGTCATGCGCTCGATGAAGCTGTCACAGTCGGTCCTCAGGGTATTGATGCGAATGGAGGGACGCAGTGGCTGGCTGTTGTAATGAACAAACTCCTCAAGGCTCAGGTGACTTGGCAAAATCTCACTGATAGAGTTGAGGAATTCCTGCTTGATGTTCGCCATAACGGCTTCCGGCTGTTGGAAAATGGCGGCAAATATAGCACAGACAAAAATGAAAAAGGTGATGCTCGGGTGCTAAATCGGTTGTGGCTGGCGCTGTTTTTTCTTGGGGGGGCCGGCGGCCTGTGGCAATGGTTGATGCTGGGCAATGATCAGGTGTTGCCACAGATGATCGCCAGCCTGTTTGATATGGCCACACTCTCGGTGGAGATCCTCATCGGGCTGCTGGGTGTGCTGGCGCTGTGGCTGGGGCTGATGCGCATCGGTGAGCAAACGGGCCTCATCCAGGCGTTATCACGGTTGCTGACGCCGCTGTTTTCCAGGCTGATGCCGGAGGTGCCCGCGGGTCACCCCGCCCTGGGTTCGGTGACCCTGAATCTGGCGGCCAACGCCTTGGGGCTGGATAACGCCGCTACCCCCATGGGCCTCAAGGCGATGAAGGACCTGCAGAGCCTCAATCCCAACCCTTCGGTGGCCACCAACGCCCAAATCCTGTTTCTGGTGCTGAACACCTCGTCGGTCACCCTGTTGCCGGTGACCGTGTTCATGTACCGTGCCCAGCAGGGGGCGGCCCACCCGACGGATGTGTTCATTCCTATTCTGTTGGCCACCTGCGCCTCCACCCTGGCCGGCCTGTTGGCGGTGTCACTGGTGCAGCGCATCAACCTGCTGGACAGGGTGGTGCTGCTGTGGGGCGGCGGCTTGATTGCCGGCTTACTGGCACTGGTGGCCTATCTGATGACCCTGTCTGCCGACGGGCTGCAACAGTTCTCCACCCAATCCAGTGCCCTGGTGCTGTTTGCCGTGGTGATGTCGTTTCTGGGACTGGCCTGGTACCGGGGGGTTAACGCTTATGATGCCTTCGTCAGTGGTGCAGGGGAGGGGGTAAAGCTGGTAGTCACCCTGTTGCCCTACCTGCTGGCGATGCTGCTGGCCATCGGCTGGCTGAGAGGCTCCGGTGCCCTGGAGGCGCTGCTCGATGCCATCCGCGCCCTGTGTGGCGCCCTGGGAGTGGATGCCCGTTTCGTTGATGCCTTGCCCACGGCGATGATGAAGCCGCTCAGCGGCTCAGGTGCCAGGGCGATGATGGTGGAGACCATGAATCATCATGGGGCCGACTCCTTCGCCGGTCGGTTGGCGGCCATGTTCCAGGGCTCCACCGAAACCACCTTCTATGTTCTGGCGGTCTACTTCGGCTCTGTGGGGATACGCAATGGTCGCCATGCGGTGGTCTGTGGCCTCACCGCCGATCTGGCGGGCATACTCACCGCCATCGCCGTGGCTTATCTGTTTTACGGATAAGGGGCAGGAGCAGATACACAAAGGCCCGCTTCAGCGGGCCTTTTCTCTTGTTTAGAACACCGGTTTCCACTCGAGCCAGCTCTCTCTCGAGCTCTCATGGAGGGGGAAGCGGTCCAGGGTCGAGGCCCGGTTCTCATCATTGGTGCTCTGCTGTGTAGCGAAGGCGATGCCGCCCATCAGCAGGGTGTCCAGAGATTCGGTGTGGATCTCGGCGCCGCTGAACAGGCCCAGTTTCACCGTCAGGCCACTGGCGTTCCAGAAGCGGCTGGAGCGATTCACCAGATGGCGGTACTCGGGTTCCAGTTCGATGGTGATCTCCACCTGGGTGGCGTCACCGGCAAGGCCCTGTTTGACCACCTTACCGACCGGGATCTGCCGGTAGAGCACCGGGCTGCCAATGCGCACTGAGCCTAATTGTGGCTGGGTCAGTACCAGTCGCAGTGCCTGGGCGCGTGCGTCCGGGGCAGGCTCACTTGCCAGGGCAGTAAATCGGGTTTGAGCTTGAGCGCCGGCCGGGCCGGGCAGGGCGGCCAGGTGATTGCCCAGCACCAGGTTGGACAGATTCTTGGTTCCGCCAAAGCCGAGCTCCGCTTCCGCCAGGTAATAGCGTGTGCCTTCGACGGCAAAACGGTCCGCCCACTTGGGATCCAGTGCCAGGGTGGCGGTCAGGGTCGACAGCTCGCCATTGAGGCTGACCCGCTCCACTTTGCCCAGGCTCTGCTGGTGATACTTCACCGGTGCCCCGGGCTGAAGGTCGGCATCGGCATCCAGGGTGATCTGAATGCGCAGGGCCGGGGTCAGGGCGTCATCGCGGTTGGCGTAGAGCCAGCGATCCCGCTGCGGCTGCTCCAACCCTTCGAGGTTATCGAAGGCGATGCCGCCGCGCAGCAGCGCCATGGCCGCGGCGGTGTCCACCTCGAAGTTGGTCAAAGAACCGTGAATGCGCAGCCCGGAGTAGCGCCAGAAGCGACTGGCGTTGGAGAACAACCTGGCGTAGTCGCCATCCAGAGTCAGGCTGATCTGGAACCCCTCGTCGGCCAGACGCACCTTCTCCACCTGGCCCACCTCCAGTTGTCGGTAGTAAACCGGGGCGCCCGGGGCCAGGCCATCGGCCTCATCGGCGGTAAGTCTCAGCCACAGGGGCTCGGGGGCCTCGTCTGAGCCGGGACGGTCCAGCAGTGGATAGCCCTCTTTTCGGGCCTGTGAGTCGGGGGTACCCTTGGAGAAGGCGATGCCGCCTGAGATCAGCTGCGGCAAGGGATCGGCTTCCAGGGTCAGGGTGGACAGGTCCGCCTGAACCCTCACCCCCTGAGTCAGCCAGAACTGGCTGTCGCCGCCCAGCAGGGCGTCGTAGGGGGCGTTCAGCCAGATCCTGACGCTGATTCTGTCCTGCTGGTCCAGTCCCAGACTCAGTACTTCACCTACCTGCAGCTGGTTGTAGTGCACCGGAGAGCCTTCGCTCAGCCCCGCCGCGTCCCGTCGGTGCAGGGTGACCGCCTGACCCTGGCGGGCCTCATCGGGCTTGCTGGCCTCCAGTAGAAACGCGTCCTGAGGGGCGCCGCTGCCCACGGAGACGTTGATGAAATCCCCCAGCACCAGATTGCCCAGATTGCGCACGCCGCGCAGGGAGAGTTGTCCTTTGACCTGCCAGAAGCGGGTGCCGGACACCAGGATGTGACGGTAGCTGTCGCGAATGGCACCGGTCAGGGAGACCCGGTTGCCGTTAACCCGGATGTCGGTGAGCTCGCCGACATCGACACCCAGCAAACGAATCTTGCTGCCCACCTTAAGCCCTTCGGCGCTGGCGGCGTCGAAGTCGACGAAATGATCCTGGGTGGCGGCTTCTCTGTTTTCATAGAGTCGGAAGCTGCTGCCGCTCTTGGCCTGAGGGCTGGCCTCGGGAGAGTCGAACGCCACCCCGCCGGTGAGCAGGCTGGCGATGCTTTCCAGCTCCAGCTTGACGCCCCCCAATGAGGCGTTGGCGGACAGGCCGGAGACGTTCCAGAAATGGGAGCTTTCCTTGACCAGGGGAGCGTAGTTGGCGTCGATCTGGGCGGTGACCTGCACCTTTTTGCTCTGGGGGTCCAGTCTGGACTGAAGGATGCTGCCCACCTTGATCTGCTGGAAATAGACCCCGGATCCGGCGTCCAGGGATCCGCCCTTGTCGGCAATCAGCTGGATCAGGGTGGAGTCCTCCTCCGAGGTGGGGGCCATGATGTCCGCTTCGAAGCGGACCAGTCGCTCTCCCTCGCCGGGTTTCATGGCGATGTAGTTGCCGGAGAAAAGAGCGTCCAGTCCCTCGACTCCGGTCAGTGACGCCTTGGGGCTCACCAGCCAGAATCGGGTCTGAACCCTGAGCAGGTCGTCCACCGTGTGGTCCATCTTGACGGTGACGTTCACCGACAGACGATCCGAGTTAAGGGACACCTCTTGCACCATCCCCACCACCAGGCCCTGGTATTTCACCAGGGTCTTGCGGGCCTCGATGCCGTTGGCGTCGGGGAAACGTATGGTGATCTCGGTACCCTGCTGCTTGACGTAGGTGAAAAGCAGCCAGGCGCCCAGTACCGTCGCCAGTATGGGCAGAATCCAGATGGGGGAGAGCAGACGCTTGCGTCGCACCCGGGCTGACTGGTTATTGTTCATCGTGATATTCGAGGTCCCAGAGTAAGCGTGTGTCGATGGATTTGGCGGCCAGTTGGGTGAACAGGATCACCATGGCGAAGAAGGTGGCGGCGGGCGCCGGCTTGGCATCCAGCAGTTGCCCCATGTTGATCAGGCTGGCGACGATGCCAATCACAAAGAGATCCAGCATCGACCAGCGGCCGATAAATTCGATAACGTGGTAGAAGATCATCAGCCAGCGCCGTGACAGCCGAAGCTTCAGGGTGACCGCCAGCAGGATGATGCTCAGGCCGACGATCTTCATCACCGGCACCAGGATACTGGCAATAAAGACGATGATGGCGATCCCCACCATCTCCGATTCCACCAGGGAGATGATGCCACTGAAGATGGTGTCGTAGCCGGTCACGCCCTGATTGGTCACCTGAGTGATGGGGTAGAAGTTGGCCGGAAAGATCATGATCACCGCGGTCAGCAGCAACGCCCAGGCGTATTGCAGGCTGTGTGGTCGTCGTGGATCGACCCGGGTGTGGCAGCGGGGGCAGTAATCGGTCACCACCACTATGTTGTGGCAGCCCCGGCACAGTGTCCAGTTGCGGTCGATGCCGCGCTCAGAGAAGGAATTGCTCTTCATACTTCTGCCACATCAGGTCTCGGTTATATTCATACTGCACGTAGAACACCATTATAAACAGCAGCATAAAGCAAAAGGTTCCCCAGCCGTAATGCAGGTCGGCAAAGTCGCCGAGCTTGAATGCGGCCACGAAGAAGCTGATGAGGTACACCTCCAGCATCGCCACCTCGTCCAGCATGGGGTGCCATTTGATCAATTGCCTTAGGGCGGTCTTGCCTTTGCCCAGTTTAAGCAGCACCAGCTGCAGCAGGATGGAGGTCAGCAGCAGCAATGGTGCCAGCACCCCGGCGATGAAGATGGCGATGCCCACCAGCCAGAACCCCTGCTCGAAGGTGATGACGGCGCCGAAGGCGATGGTGGCCTGGCGTACGCTGCCAAGCAGGGTCACTTCCAGAATAGGCAACAGGTTGGCGGGAATAAACAGCAGCAGGGCGGTGATCACCAGGGCGGTCAGGGCGTCCAGATCGCAGTAGGGGGAGTCCACCAGCCGGCTGTGGCAGCGTGGACAGAACAGCCTCATTCCTTTGGGCAGGGCACGGCGACGGACTATCTGGTCGCAGTGCGGGCACAAAATGGAGCAATTTGACAAAGTTTACCGCCACTTAGCTGTGATTAACCTCCCTATGATAGCGAACTCAATGCTAATTTCGTCACTTTTTACCCAAATACCACGGTAAATTTGGTCGAACCAGTGTTGCGGGCTTGACTGACTTGGCAGAAACTGGGTTAATGACAACCTTATGTGAATGAACCGCCGAAAAGATGTCCAGTTCCAATCAGAATCCCTATGCCACTTTGGCTAAACAGGCCGAAGCGCTGATCGAGGGTGAACCCAATCTCATCGCCAACCTGGCTAATATCTCCGCACTGATATTCAACTCCGTATCCGACCTCAACTGGGCCGGATTTTATTTATTGGAGGATCAGGATACGTTGGTGTTGGGGCCATTCCAGGGTCAGGTCGCCTGCGTTCGCATCCCGGTGGGACGCGGCGTGTGCGGCACTGCCGTCGCCGAAGACTCAACTCAGTTGGTGGAGGACGTACACGCCTTCCCAGGGCACATCGCTTGCGATGCTGCCAGTAATTCTGAGATTGTGGTGCCTGTGCACCATCAGGGGAAGGTGATTGGGGTGCTGGACATTGACAGCCCGGTACATGGCCGGTTTAAAGAGGAGGAGCGCGTGGGTTTTGAAACCCTGGTTTCTGCTCTGGAACAACACCTGGATAAGGTGGGCCTGAAGTGAAGGAGCTGGTGACCATTCACAGCTACCTCGCCGACCCCGAAGGGGTGGGTGATTGGGAAGGCGAAGAGGAACTGGCGGCAGATAACCTCAATCGCCTCTATCATGCAGTTTATGACGCGGCCGATGACGACATGGATCCCGCTTCCCTGGAAGCGATGCTGGAAACCATCTGGCCCTATTGGCAACACAATCCCGAACTTACGGAGTTGGACGATGAAATGATCGAGGGGTTTGTCGATTCCCTCTACGAGCATTTCAACAACAGTTCGGGTCAGGATGAATTTGATGACTACTGAGAACCAAACCAAGCTTTCCGACATCAAGGCAGTAATCGCCTTTCTGTGTGAAAAGTTCCCTAACTGCTTCAGCCAGGAAGGCGATGCCAAGCCGCTGAAGATCGGCCTGTTTCAGGAGCTGGCGGAGAACCTGGCTGACGACGAGCGCGTGAGCAAGACTCAGCTGCGCCAGGCGATGCGTCGTTACACCAACAGCTGGCGTTACCTGCGCTCCATCAAAGAGGGCGTTCAGCGTGTCGATCTGGACGGTACCCCCTGTGGCGAGATCGACGCTCAGCACGTCGAGCACGCTCAGCAGGCCCTGAAAGAGAGCCAGGAGCGCGCCAAGGAGCGCAAGGCCGCACAAAAGCCTCAGGGTGACAAAGGAACCCCGGCGGCAAATAAACGGTCTAAGCTGAAGGGTAAACCTTCCGGCGCCCCTCGCAGCAAGCCTGAAGGAGCCAAACGTCCCGCTAAACCTCGTCCCGAACTCAAGAGTGTTGAGGCCGATGCCCTTAGCGTGGACCAGAAAGTTAAAGTTCAGCTGGGCCGAGCTCCGGCGAACGGTGTGGTGGTAGACATCAACAAAGATGACGTTCAGGTTCGCCTGGATTCCGGGATGACCATCAAGGTTAAAGCGTCCCACATCCGCATCTAATCCGAGCCGGCTTTAAGGAGTAAAGCACTTATGGTGAAAACGAGTCTCAAGATGACAACATTGGCCACCTTGTTCGCTGGCGCGCTGTTCAGTGTCCAGGCCCTGGCCCTCTCACCGGTCATCTCTGAGGAGGAGATCCCCGTCCTTAGCCAGGAGGCGCAACATAAGGTCGCCAGCAAACGGATCACCAATCTGTTTACTCGTTCCCATTACCGTAAGTTCGCCATGGACCAGGCGTTCTCCGGTGAGATCTTTGATCGTTACCTGGAGCAGCTCGATTACAACAAGAGCATCTTTACCCAGGCCGACGTGGATGGCTTCCGCAAGTACCGCAACACCTTTGGCAGCCTGATTGCCAAGGGTGAGATGAAGGACGCCTACGCCATCTATCAGCAGGCGCTGGATAAGCGTTACCAGAGATTCAGCTACGCCCTGAAGCTTCTGGAAACCCCCTTTGATTTCACCAAAGAGGGCGATAAGTACTACTTCGACCGTGAAGAGTCTCCCTGGGCCTCCAACGAAGCTCAGCTGGATGAACTCTGGCGTCAGCGTGTCAAGAATGACGCCCTGAACCTGAAGATGACCGGCAAAGAGTGGCCCGAGATCAAAGAGATGCTCGGCAAGCGTTACAACAACGCCCTCAAGCGCCTGAGTCAGACCCACAGCGAAGATGTGTTCCAGAACGTGATGGGCGCCTTTGCCTACACCATTGAGCCTCACACCAGTTATCTTTCTCCCCGCAATGCGGATCGCTTCCAGACCGAGATGAACCTCTCTCTGGAAGGCATCGGTGCCGTGCTGCAGGTGGAGGATGACTACACCACCATCCGTTCCCTGGTGCCCGGTGGCCCGGCGGACAAGAGCGGTGGCGTCAAACCCGAGGACCGCATCATCAGTGTGGGCCAGGAGGGTGAGAAGCCGGTGGACGTGATCGGCTGGCGTCTGGACGACGTGGTTGACCTGATCAAGGGACCCAAGGGCACCAAGGTGACCCTGGAGATCCTGCCGAAGAAGGGCGGTAACAACGCCAAGCCCAAGTCTGTGGTGATCGTCCGCGACAAGGTGAAACTTGAAGATCGCGCGGTGAAGTCCGAAGTGTACGTCCCCGATGAGGGTCCGAACCAGGGACGCCGCATCGGTGTTATCGAGATCCCCAGTTTCTACGTGAACATCAGCCAGGATGTGTCCAAGGAGCTGGAGAAGCTGGAACAGGACAACGTCGAAGCGATTCTTATCGACCTGCGTAACAACGGCGGTGGTTCTCTGTCTGAAGCGACTCTGCTGACCGGTCTGTTTATCTCTCAGGGCCCGGTGGTGCAGATTCGCGATCAGCGCGGTCGCATCAACATCAACCGTGACAGTGACGGTCGCATCAGTTACGACGGTCCGCTGACCGTGCTGGTGAACCGTTACAGTGCGTCAGCCTCCGAGATCTTCGCCGCGGCGATGCAGGATTATGGCCGCGCCATGGTGATTGGTGAGCCCACCTTCGGTAAAGGTACGGTTCAGCAGCACCGCAGCCTGGGCAAGTCATACGATCTGTTTGAAAAGCCCATGGGCCACGTGCAGTACACCATTGCCCGCTTCTATCGCATCAATGGTGGCAGCACTCAGATCAAGGGGGTAACCCCGGACATCGAGTTCCCCAGCTTCTTCGAACCTGGTGAGTACGGTGAGTCCCAGGAGGACAATGCGTTGCCGTGGGACACCGTGCCCAAGGCCAGCTATCAGTCCCTGAATCTGGTGCCCCAGACCATGGTGTCCAGCCTCAACGACAACTTCGTGAAGCGCACCGAGTCCAACCCCGAGTTCGGTTACCTGGCCGAGGACATCGCCACCTACCGGGTGGAGAAGGACAAAGGCTACGTGTCTCTGGTGCTTGCCGAGCGCAAAGCCAAGGAGCAGGAAGAGGACGACCAGTCCCTGGCGCGCATCAATGAGCGTCGTGCCCGCAATGGTGAAGAGCCGATCAAGTCTCTGGACGACGAGCCTGAAACAGACAGTGATGAGCAGGACAACGATTACCTGCTGGCGGAGTCCGCCAACATCACCCTGGATATGGTCGACTGGACCCGACTCGCCAAACAGAAGTGATGCTCTGTTGATTGAAAAAAGGCCGCTTAGCGGCCTTTTTTTCGTCTGTAGGGATCGTTTGTGATCCCGCTCTCATTCCGTTCTCCGTGCCATGGTTGCTGCCCGCCTTAGAGGATGGCACTGGCACCTCGCCCCAGAATGGGGTTATCCCCTGAAAATGCCCCCTGTTCCCTCCTAGTCAGAGGGCACCAGCTATGGTAAAGCTATAATAAATAAACAATATATTAACAAAATAAGCCGGATGCATGCCCATGCAGCGAGGTACCGGTGGAGTAAGGGAGTCACAAGATGTCTGAGTATCACGGAAGGTGGTCCAACCGATTTACCTACATTCTGGCCGCCACCGGCGCCGCGGTAGGCTTGGGTAATATCTGGAAGTTTCCCTACATCATGGGCGAGAACGGCGGCGGTGCCTTCGTTCTGGTCTATCTGGTGTGCATCGCCCTTATCGGTGTTCCGGTGATGATGGCCGAGGTGATGATCGGTAAGTATGGTCGTCTGGCCCCTTCCAAGTCGGTGATCAAGCTGGCTCGGGACTCCGGCCGCTCCAGCGCCTGGCGGGTTACCGGGTGGGGTGGGGTGATCGCCGGTTTTCTGATTCTCTCCTTCTATGTGGTGATCGCCGGCTGGGCGGTGGCCTACACCTGGTACGGCTTCACCGGCAGTTTTACCGGCCGCAGTGCCGATGAGATAGGTCAGCTGTTCTCCAACCTCAATGCCAGCCCCTACCCACTGCTTGGCTGGAGTGGGGTGATCGTTCTGGGTACCATCATCGTCGTGGGCAAGGGGGTGCAGAAGGGCCTGGAAAAAGCGGTCAACTATATGATGCCCATCCTCTTCGTGCTGCTGACCATCATGGTGCTCTACGCCGCCAACACCGGTGAGTTTGGCCAGGCGGTGCGCTTCATGTTCGAGCCGGACTTTTCCAAACTGAGTTGGAACGGGGTGTTGATCGCCCTGGGCCACAGCTTCTTTACCCTGTCTCTGGCGTCGGGGATCATGATCATGTACGGCGCCTATCTTCCCGAGGGCACCTCGCTGGTGAAGACCTCGGTCTACATCGCCCTGATGGATACTCTGGTGGCATTGATGGCCGGACTGGCGATCTTCCCCATAGTGTTCGCCAACGGCTTGCCCGCCGGGGCCGGTCCGGGTTTGATTTTCCAGAGCCTGCCCATCGCCTTTGGTCAGATGCCCCTGGGGTGGTTGTTTGGCGGCAGCTTCTTCCTGATGGTGGTGGTGGCGGCCTTTACCTCCTCCATTGCCTTGATTGAGTCCAGTGTGGCCTGGCTGGTAGAGCATCGCGGTCTGTTGCGCTGGCAGGCGGCGGCGGTAGCGGGCTTCGCCATCTGGTTGGTGAGCTTGCTGACGGTGTTCTCCCTCACCGGCGCCGAGTGGAGCGTCGTCTCCCTGTGGGGCGACATCAAGATGAGCTACTTCGATCTGCTGGATTACATCACTGCCAACATCATGCTGCCTCTGGGTGGATTGATCATCTCGGTCTTCAGCGCCTGGGCGGTAAAAGAGCAGATCAGCCGCAAGATGCTGGACACCGAGCCTGGGCTCTACCTGCTGTGGCAGACCTGCCTGAGGTACATCGCCCCTGTGGCCATCATCCTGGTGTTCCTCAACCTGATTGGGGTGCTCAACCTGTAACGCCTCTGGCGAACCACTGAGCAAATCTGCAGCAAACGCGTCGCATCCGTCTGGAGCGGCGCGTTTTGTTGTTATAATGGCCCATTACTCTTTATCCGGGCGAACACCGACATGGATTCGGTGGCGACATCCGCCCGGCCAGTTCCCAGGAGGACAACCATGTCGCAGCCGACAGCCCGCCACCGCCTAGATTATCACGCCAGTCCCTATCAGATAGACACCCTTCACCTGACGGTGCAGCTGGAAGACCATGCCACTTTGGTGACCGCTCAAAGCGCCATCCGCCGCACTCAGCCTGGTGCCACTGAATTGGCGCTGGTGGGTGAGGAGCTGGAGCTGGTGTCCGTGTCCATCGACGGCGTCTCCCTGGCAGCAGATGAGTACCGCCTGGGGGAGGGCAACCTGGTGCTGCCCATGGACAAAGACAGCGGGGTTTTGACCCTGGTTACCCGCATCGACCCGGCCAAAAACACCGCACTGGAAGGCCTGTACAAGTCCGAAGGCACTTTCTGTACCCAGTGTGAGGCGGAAGGGTTCCGTCGCATCACCTACTTCCTGGACAGGCCAGATGTGTTGGCCAAATACACCACCCGCATCGAAGCGGACAAGGCCGCCTATCCCTACCTTTTGGCCAACGGCAACAAGGTGGACAGTGGCGATCTGGACGGTGGTCGCCACTTTGCCACCTGGGTCGACCCCTATCCGAAGCCCAGCTATCTGTTTGCCCTGGTGGCCGGCGATTTCGATCTGCTTGAGGACAGCTTCACCACCGCCAGTGGCCGGGACGTGGCTCTGCAGTTGTTTGTGGACAAGGGCCAGCGGGAGCGAGGCCATCACGCCATCGCCAGCCTGAAGCGGGCGATGAAGTGGGACGAGGAGCGGTTTAACCTCGAGTACGATCTCGACATCTACATGGTGGTGGCCGTGGACTTCTTCAACATGGGAGCCATGGAGAACAAGGGGCTGAACGTATTCAACTCCAAGTGTGTGCTGGCAGACAGCGACAGTGCCACCGACGCCGAGTTTGACCGCATCGAGTCGATCATCGGCCATGAGTATTTCCACAACTGGACCGGCAACCGCATCACCTGCCGTGACTGGTTCCAGCTGAGCCTGAAAGAGGGCCTCACCGTATTCCGGGATCAGGAGTTCTCCTCGGATCTTGGCAGCCGCGCGGTGCACCGCATCGAAGCGGTCAAGGTGATTCGCGGCATTCAGTTCGCCGAAGACGCCGGCCCCATGGCCCACCCGATCCGCCCGGACAAGGTGATCGAGATGAATAACTTCTACACGGTGACCGTGTACGACAAGGGCGCCGAGATCATCCGCATGCTGCACACCCTGCTGGGTGAGCAGGGGTTCCAGGAGGGGATGGCCCTCTATGTAGAGCGGCACGACGGCCAGGCGGTCACCTGTGACGACTTTGTTCAGGCGATGGAGGACGCCAGCGGCGTGGATCTGACCCTGTTCCGTCGCTGGTACAGCCAGTCCGGTACCCCGGTCCTGACCGTTGAGGAGGCGTTTGACGCCGACAAGGCCCAGTACACACTGCACCTGAGTCAACATACGCCGGCCACGGCGGATCAGGCGCAGAAGCTGCCGCTGCATCTGCCGGTGAAACTCGAGCTGCTGAGCGCCACTGGCCAAGCCCTGGAGATGACGCTGGACGGGCAGCCCTTCGACGGGCTGTACAGCCTGACCGAAGAGAGCGCGACCCTGACCTTTGACGGGGTGAGCGCCAAGCCGGTGGCGTCCCTGCTGCAGGAGTTCTCCGCACCGGTGAAACTGAATTTCTCCCAGAGTGAAGCGGAGCGAATTCACCTGATGAGCTACGCCAACAACGCGGTAGCCCGTTGGGATGCGGCTCAGGGGATTCTGGGCAATGCGGTGCTGGCAACCCTGGACGGTGAAGCCCAGGACAACGGCGCCCTGACTGAGGCGTTTGGGCAGATCCTGGCCGACGACAGTCTGGATGCCGCCCTGGTTTCGCAAATGCTGGCTCTGCCTTCGGTCTCCACCCTGATGGAGATGCGCAGTGGCTGTGACGTGGTGGCCCTGTACCAGGCTCGCCGCCAATTGCAACAGACCCTGGCCAGTGCCCTGGCGAGCCAGATGAGGCAGGCTTATCAGAGATGCGTAATCGCAGACGATGCGCCTCACCGTGCCCTGAAGAACCTGCTGCTGGAGTTTATGGCACTGGGCGGGGAATCCGAGTTGGTGCTGGCCCAGTATGAGCAGGCCGGTAATATGACCGACACCCTTGGGGCGCTGCGAGCGGCCAATCAGGGGCTGTTGCCCCAGCGTCAGCAGATGATGAGCGCCTTCGAGGCCAAGTGGCGTCAGGATCCTCTGGTGATGGACAAGTACTTCAGCCAGCTGGCCACCACCCCTATGGAGGTCGAGCCTCTGCTGGAGGAGATCGTCCAGGCGATGGATCATTCTGCCTTCGACATCAGCAACCCCAACCGGGTTCGTGCCCTGGTAGGGGCCTTCGCCGATGGCAACCCTCAGGCGTTCCACGATGCGTCCGGAGCGGGCTACCGCTTCCTCACCGAGCAGCTGACCCGCCTCAACGGCATCAACCCTCAGTGTGCCGCTCGCATCATCACCCCGTTGATCGGCTTCAAGCAGCATATTCCGGCGCGTCAGCAGCAGATGCGTGAGTGCCTGGAGCAGCTGATGGCACTGGAGGATCTCTCCAAGGACCTGTATGAAAAGGTCAGCAAAAGCCTGAGCTGAGTCGAGGAGGGCGGCCGGCAACGGCCGCCCGCGCTGTTATGGATTACATCTTCGATCTGGCCATCGGCTGGCAACAGATGCAACGCTACTACCAGGGTCAGGCCCAGGTGGTGGTGGTGCGCTGTTTGCGGGGCAGGGTGATCCACCTGCACCCCAGATATCTGCGTCCCTTTCTCTCCGCCCGCGGCATCCATGGCCGCTTTCAACTGACCCTCGACAACGACAGCCAGTTCCTGAATTTGCAACGATTGACGTAACATCTCTTTAATAGAGCAATAACTTCAAACGGTTGTTGCAATTCTAACTTGCCGCGCTTTTCCAGATAAAGCCTGATGAATTCAATGGTTTACGCAATTGCGAAATGTCAATGTGTGACTTGAATCAAATTTGACCCACAGGTTTCGGCGAAATCTTTACTTAAGCTCCTAAAAATTCAGCGGATTCTCTCTCCTAAAAAGGTTGCTCCCTCACCGCCGTTGTTGTAACAATGGGGTTAATGTGCCGTTACAGTGACGGCATACAACAAAACTATAAATTCAGGGAAGGGAGAACCGCGACAATGAGACAAGGCGCTAAGGTTTTTCGCCGCTCCGCGCTGGCAGCCAGCATCTGTACGGTGTTAGCCGCTCCGGCCTCAGCAGTTACCTTTAATTGGGGAGAGATAGAGGGGAGCTTTGACTCCACCTGGACAGTAGGTGCGGCCTGGCGAGTCGAGGACCGTGACTATGGCAAGGTAGCCAAATCCAGTCAGCCCGGTCTGGACTGGACGGGTTACGGATTTGATTTCGCCGGTGGTGGCTTCAACGAGGTCTACGGCGGCGATCAGCTGTTTGCCCTGCCAGGTTCCTACTCTGCCAACCAGGATCTGGGCAACCTGCTCTATGATCAGGGCGACACCTTCACCGAGGTGTTCAAAGGCCTGCACGAACTGGAACTGGTGTACGACAACATGGGTGTGTTCATCCGTGGCATGTACTTCTACGATAAGCGACTGGAAGACTCGGACTTCGATTACCGCAATCCGGTTTCCGGCGCAAAGTATGACGTGTGTGAAGACTCCAAGGCGGCCGAGTACGCCTGTTCTGACATCCGTCTGCTCGACGCTTACTTCTTTGCCGATTGGGACCTGGGCGACATGCCTCTCTCCATCCGAATCGGTGAGCAGGTGGTCAGCTGGGGTGAGAGCACCCTGATTGCCCACGGCATCAACTCCATCAACCCGGTCGATCTGGCCCGCCTGCAGGCACCCGGGGCCGAACTCAAAGAAGCCTTCATTCCCGTTGGCATGGTGTGGGCCTCCCTGGGCCTGACCGAAAACCTGAACGTGGAAGCCTTCTACCAGTACCGCTGGGAACAGACCCGTCTGCCGGTGACCGGCACCTACTTCTCCAGCAACGACTTTGCCGGAGCGGGTGGCTATGTGAACAACGCCCAGCTGGGCTTTACCTCCAACCCGGACAACACCCTGGACTGGGTGCTTCAGCAGTACGCTCAGCTAAGTTCGGTGGCGGCGCAGACCCTCGAAGCCGGCGGCCCTGCGGCCCTGGCCGGTTTGGGCTCCGCAGCCATTGCCTACCCAACCAAGGTCACCCTGATCAACTATGAGCAGGAGCCTGACGACCAGGGTCAGTACGGTATCAAGCTGGGCTACTTTGCCCCTGAGCTGAACGACACCGAATTTGGCTTCTACTACATGAATTACCACAGCCGTCGTCCGCTGATCAGCGGTCAGACTGCCAACTTCGGCGCCGACGCCGTTGCCGCGGATCTGGCCACTCTGGCTGGTCTGAATGGCGAGGTGTCTCGTAATGATCTTCTGCAGCTCAACTCCTTCTCCAAGGCGACCCTTGAGTATCCGGAAGACATCAAACTGTACGGCGTCTCCTTCAACACCACGGTGGGCGACACCTCGGTCGCCGGTGAGATTGCCTACCGTCAGGATGAGCCTCTGCAGATTGACGACGTTGAGCTGCTGTTTGCCGCCATGCCGGAGCAGTTGTACAACGCCGATCCCGAAGCCTTCGCCATCTTCGAGAACCTGTCCCAGTACGTTAAGCCCGATGGCACCAAGGTAGGCCCAGGTGAGTATGCGCCAGGTTATGTGCTGACCGACAGCACTCAGGCGCAGATGACCCTGACTCACATCTTCGGTCCGACCATGGGTGCAGACAACTTCCTGATGCTGGCCGAAGTGGGTGGGGTCTGGCTGCACGACATGCCCGATGAGGCGGTGCTGCGTCTGAATGGCCCAGGTACCGAACGAGCCGGCTCAGCGGGACGAGAAGATAACCTGGCGGTGCTGGATATCCTGCACAACGGTCCGGAAGAGGACGCGTTCCCCACAGACAACGCCTGGGGTTATCGCCTGGTGGCCAAGTGGGATTACTCCAACGTGGCCTTTGGCTGGAACATGTCGCCCCGAGTGGTGTTCTCCCACGACGTGAGCGGTACCACCCCGGATCCTCTGTTCCTGTTTGTCGAAGATCGTAAGTCCGCTTCCGTGACCTTCGCCTTCGACTATCAGAGCCGTTGGTCTGCTGACCTGGCCTACAACGCTTTCTGGGATGGAAAGGGTTCCACCAACTCTATGGACGACAAAGATTTTGTCTCCTTTAACCTGAAGTTCTCAATCTAAGAGGGGAGAGGAGTAATGCAAGTAAAACCACTTTTCGCGGCCATGCTGGCCCTGAGCTGCAGCTTTGGCGCCATGGCCAAGGTGACCCCGGAGCAGGCCAAGGCCCTGGGTGACACCCTGACGCCTGTTGGTGCCGAGAAAGCCGGCAACGCAGATGGCTCCATTCCTGCCTGGACCGGCGGCATCACCGAGGCGCCCGCCGGTTATAAACCAGGTGACTTCCACACCGACCCTTATGCCGGAGACCAGGCACTGTACACCATTACCGCCCAGAATATGGGTGAGTACGGTGAGCTGCTGACCCCAGGGGTGAAGAAGATGTTCGAGATGTATCCGGACACCTTCAAGATGACCGTCTACCCGACGCATCGCAGCGCGTCCTATCCGCAGTTTATCTATGACGCCTCCATCACCAACGCCACCACCGCCGAGCTGGTGGCCGGGGGCAATGGCCTGAAGAACGCCGCCATCGGTGTGCCGTTCCCCATGCCACAAAACGGACTGGAAGCTATTTGGAACCACATCCTGCGTTATCGCGGCGCCGATGCCCAGATCCTCCGTGGCCAGGCGGCGCCCACCGCCAGTGGCAGTTACACCCTGGTGAAGACCGATGAGAAGATTAAGTTCCTCTACTCGCGGCCTGATGCCAACGCGGATCAGCTTCAGAAAGACAACCTGCTGTTCTACTTCAAGCAGGTGGTGACCTCACCGGCTCGTCTGGCGGGTACCGCTCTACTGGTTCATGAAACCATGGATCAGGAGAAGGAGCCCCGTAAGGCCTGGACCTACAACACAGGTCAGCGCCGGGTCCGTCGTGCCCCCAATGTGGCGTTCGACACTCCGGGCACCGCGTCCGATGGCATGCGGACCACCGATGACTTCGACATGTACAACGGCTCTCCCTCCCGCTACAACTGGGAGCTCAAGGGCAAGAAGGAGATCCTCATCCCCTACAACAACTACAAGTTGCACGGGGCGGATGTGAAGTATAAGGACATCCTCAAGCCTGGCCACATCAACATGGATTTGGTCCGTTGGGAGAAGCACCGGGTGTGGGAAGTGGAAGCGACCCTCAAAGATGGCATCAGCCACCTATACAAGACCCGTACCTTCTACCTGGACGAGGACAGCTGGCAGGTGAGCCTGGTGGATCTCTACGACAAGCGTGACCAGCTCTATCGTGTTGGTATGGCCCATGCGGTGAACTACTACGACCTGCCCACTCTGTGGACCACCCTCGAAGTGTTCTACGATCTGAGCTCTCGTCGCTACCTGGCCATGGGCCTGGACAATGAAGATGGCGTGGCCAGCTTCGAAGAGGAGTTCAGCGTTCAGAAGGAGTTCACCACTAACGCTCTGCGTCGCAGCGGCCGACGCTAAATCTTAAAACTAAAATAAGGGGGCAGGAGACTGCCCCCGGTATGGATACCACTATGCGGTTAATGATGTTGATTCCGCTTGCCCTGATGGGTGGTCACGCCATGGCGGAGCCACCGGCTCCCACTCCCCTGGCGGCGATCCAAGTCCCCAAAGCCCAAACCAGTCCAATGATGAGCCTCTCCCCCGCGGGCGACGCTCTGGTGGCTGTGGGAAGCCGGGGGCAGGTTCTGATCAAGACAAGCGGTAATGAGGTATGGCAGCAGGCTGAAGTGCCGGTAAGCACTCTGTTGACCCGAGTGTTTATGCTGAACGATCAGCAGGGCTGGGCGGTCGGCCATGATGCCGCGATTCTGCACACCGCCGATGGTGGCAGGAGCTGGAGCCTGCAACAGTGGCGCCCGGACCTGGAAGTGCCCCTGCTGGATATTCATTTCCGGAATGAGAGCGAGGGGGTGGCCGTAGGTGCCTACGGTCAGCTGTTCCGTACCAAGGATGGTGGCAGGTCCTGGCAGTTCGAGTATCTGGACAGCCTGTTGATCGAAGACGACCGCCTCTATCTAGAGGAGATCCGCGCCGACAGCGAGGAGGACTACCTGGCTGAGCGGGCGGCCATGCTGCCCCACATCAATCGCATCCTGGCTCTGCCCGGGGGCGATCTCTTTGCCGTGGGTGAGATGGGGCTGATGGCACGCTCCAACGACTATGGCCGTACCTGGCAACGACTCCCTGAGATCTACTTTGGCTCCCTGTCCGACATGGCCATGGACGACGATGGACGCTGGGTGGTCGTGGGTCTGCGCGGCAATGCCTTTGAAAGCCGGGATCAGGGAGAGAACTGGGCACCTGTGGAGCTGGGTACCCAGGGCACCTTCAACAGCATCCGCCGTCTGTCCGATGGCACCCTGGTGATGGTGGCCAACGGTGGTGACCTTGCCTATCGCAAGCCTGGAGAATCTGACTTTACCCTGGTCCGGGTGGCCAAGGGGCAGGACCTGGTTGATCTCGCCGAAAACGGCGATGGCAACCTTTGGTTGGCCGGCAGTCACGGCGTTCAACCATTCACCATTGAGGAGTAAGGAGCTGTTATGACCACAAGGATGGTGAACTGGATTGAGCAGGTGCTGTTCCGCAGCAGAAAGACCGTTCTGATCATGTTTGCGCTGGCAACTGTCGCCCTGGGCTACAGTGCCGGCCAGCTGAAGATGGACGCGGCGTTTACCAAAAACATCCCCCTGAATCACCCCTATATGGAGACCTACCTCAAGCACCGTGAACAGTTTGGCGGCGCCAACAGCATCATGGTGGCGGTGGAGGACTCCAGCGGCAACATCTTCAACCCCAAGTTCTTTGAAGTGCTGCGAGAAATTCACGACCAGCTGTTCTTCATCGAAGGGGTCAATCGCAGCCAGGTCAAATCCCTCTATTCCCCCTCGACCCGTTTCACCGAAGTGGTGGAAGACGGCTTCCAGGGCGGGCCGGTAATCCCCGCCGATTTCCGTCCCACCGAGGAGGGGCTGGCCATCGTCCGCGCCAACATCGAGAAGGCCGGCGCGGTGGGACGGCTGGTGGCCGATGACTTCAGTGCCGCCATGGTCAGTGCCCAGCTGATGGACCGGGTCTCCCTCAATGAGGAGGAGCGGGCCAAGGCTCAGGCCGAAGGTCGCAGTGACATGACCAAGCCCCTGGATGTACTGGCCCTGGCCGAGACCCTGGAGCAGGAGCTTAGGGTGAAGTACCAGGATGACACCATCAAGGTGCACATCATCGGCTTTGCCAAGATGGCGGGCGATGTGGCCGAAGGGGCGGCCGGGGTCGTGGGCTTCTTCGCCGTGGCGCTGGTGATCACCGCATTGATGGTGTACTACTTCTGCCATAGCCCCAAGCTGACCATCTTGCCCCTGTTGTGTTCCATGGTGGCCGTGGTGTGGCAGCTTGGCGGTCTGACCGTGCTGGGATTCGGCCTGGATCCCATGTCCATTCTGGTGCCCTTTCTGGTGTTCGCCATCGGCGTGAGCCATGGGGTGCAGATGATCAACGCCGTGGGCCATAAGGTGGCCGAAGGGCAGAGCGCCAAGGGCGCGGCCCAGCTGGCGTTCCGCAGCCTGCTGGTGCCCGGTGGCGTGGCGCTGCTGTCGGACACCATCGGCTTTCTGACTTTACTCTCCATCGACATCGGCATCATCCGCGAGCTGGCCATCACCGCGTCCCTGGGTGTGGCGGTGATCATCCTGACCAACCTGGTGCTGCTGCCAATCCTGCTCTCCTACGTCAGTTTCAGCGAGAATTACCTGGAGCGGGTCAGGGCGGAACACGCCAAGGTGTCGCCGGTCTGGAAAGCGATATCCGTGTTTGCCTCCAAGCCCTGGGCCCTGGTGATTGTAGTGGTTGCCGCCGTCGCCTATCTGGTGGGGTATGAGAAATCCCAGGAGATGAAGATTGGCGACCTGCATGCCGGTGCGCCGGCACTGAAGTCGGACAGCCGCTACAACCTGGACACCGCCTTCATCACCGACAACTTCACCATCACCACAGACGTGCTGACGGTGATTGTGGAAGCCTTCCCCGAGGCCTGCACCTATCATCATGTGCTGGAGCGCATCGACCGCTTCCAGTGGCAGATGGAAAACGTACCCGGGGTAGAGTCCGCCGCCAGCCTGGCCTCGGTGGCCAAGGTGGTCAACGGCGGCTTCAACGAGGGTAATCCCAGATGGCGGGTGCTGCCACGCACCACCGCTACTCTGGTGCAGTCTGTAGGTCGGGTGCCCACCTCCACCGGTCTGCTCAACAACGACTGTTCGGTGATGCCCGTGTACCTGTTCCTCAAGGACCACAAGGCGGTGACCATCGACACCGTGGTGGCCGAGGTGAAGAAGCTGCAGGGTGAGTACGACACCGATGAGCTGAAGTTCCGTCTGGCCTCGGGTCCGGTTGGGGTGATGGCGTCCACCAACGAAGCGGTGGAAGAGGCCCAGGGCCCCATGATGCTCTATGTCTACAGCGCGGTATTCCTGCTCTGTCTGATAAGCTTCCGCTCCATCCGGGCCACCATTTCGGTGATTGTTCCCCTGTACCTGGTGTCCACCCTGGCCCAGGCGCTGATGAGCATGCTCGAGATTGGCTTGACGGTGAGCACCTTGCCGGTGATCGCCCTGGGTGTGGGCATCGGTGTGGACTATGGCATCTACATCCTGTCGAGCATGTCCATCATGCTTCGTGATGGCCATTCGGTCCAGGAAGCCTATCTCAAGGCGCTGTGCGACCGGGGCAATGCGGTGGTTTTCACCGGCATCACCCTGGCGGTGGGAGTAAGCACCTGGGTGTTCTCGGCGCTTAAGTTCCAGATGGACATGGGGATAATGTTGACGTTTATGTTCCTAGTGAACATGTTAGCCGCGATTATTCTCCTTCCGGCAATGGTTAAGTTGTTGTGGTTTAATCGAAAAGCCTGATTGCTTAAATAGCACTCCTGAATAAAAAGGCCGCATATGCGGCCTTTTTTGCATAGAAAGCGTACATTATTGACGCTTTTTTCAGAACTTCCTCATTAACCACTTATAAAGCCCAATTTCGAAAGTGGATTCCGCTCACAGATCCCGAAAAATGGTGATACACTTCGCTGCATCCGCGGTGCCGAAGGGGCGCCGACACGGAGCTAAAAAACTACAAAAATCTGGTGCCATAGCAGCAGAGGGAATCAGCAACATGGCTAATAACGACACTATCCCTTCCGTCCTACTCGAAAATGTTGTGGGTCTCATCCACAACAACCTCCCCAAGCAGGATGCCATCCTGCTCGAACGCTTTGCCCACGCACTCTATGGAACCCTGTCCCGGGACGATCTCTACGCCCGCAGCGACAGCGATCTCTATGGTGCCATTCTCAGCCTGTGGAACAGTTTGAATCAGGTTTCCGGCGGCAAGACCTTCAGCCGGGTATTTAACCCGCTTCAGAGCACCCATGGTTGGCAGTCCAATCACACGGTGATCGAGATGATCCAGCCAGACATGCCGTTTCTGGTGGACTCGGTCGCCATGGCGTTCAATCGCCTTGGGGTGACCTCCCACCTGATGATTCATGTGCCCCTGGCCATTCAGCGGGACAAGAAGGGGCGGGTGGTTGAGCTGCGTTCCCTGGCAGAAGCCAAGGCCAACGACGAACGCATCGCCGTCTTCCTCATCGAGGTGGACAGCCTCTCCACCGAGGAGGAGGTCAGCACCGTTCATCAGGAGCTCAACTCCGTGGTCACCGACGTGGCCGCCTCAGTGAACGACTGGGATGCCATGCGCGCTCAACTGGGCGCCACTGTCCGGGAGATGGAGGAGAATGACAAGGAGGGGAAGCACGGTGAAGCCACCGAATTCCTCAAGTTCCTGCTCAATCACCATTTCACCCTGCTCGGTTTCCGACGCTATGACCTGGTGCCCGTCTCTGGAGACGTCGAACTGACGCCGCAGATGGAGACCGGCCTGGGGATGATGCGTTCCAAAGACGACACCGCCCGTCACCTGTTGCTCTCCACTCTGCCTGAGTCGGCCCGCCGGGAAGCCCTGGGCCCAGCGCCCCTGGTGCTGACCAAGACCAACTCCAAGAGCCGGGTGCATCGTCCCGCTTACATCGATTACATCGGTGTGAAGCGCTTCGACAAAGAGGGCAGGGTCGTCGGTGAAGATCGCTTCATCGGCCTGTACGCGAGCTCCGTCTACAACCGCAGTCCCCGCGAGATCCCTCTGCTCTCCGCCAAGCTCAACCGGGTGATGGAGCGCTCCCGCCTGGCGCCGCGCTCCCACGACTACAAGGCCCTGCTCAATGTGCTGGAAACCTATCCCCGCGATGAGCTGATTCAGGCCAACGAGCAGGAGCTGCTGGAGATTGGCCTGGGTGTGCTGCAGATGCAGGACAGGGATAAGGTTCGCCTGTTCCTGCGCAAGGATCTGTTCGGCCGCTTTATCTCCGCCATGGTCTACGTCTCCAAGGACAGGTACAACACCCAGTTGCGGGTCAACACCCAGAAACTGCTGGCGGAGTACTTCAGTGCCGAAGAGGAGGTGGAGTTCACCACCTTCTTCTCCGAGTCCATTCTGGCTCGAACCCACTACCTGGTAAAAGTTGAAGATAACGATATGGATATTGATGTCCCTGCGCTGGAGAACAACCTGGTGGAGCTGACCCGCTCCTGGGAAGACAAGGTAGACAGCGCCCTGCGCAAAACCTTTGGCCAGGCCAAGGGTAAGGCGATCGCCAACAACTATCTCCCCGGTTTCCCCCGCAGCTACAAAGAGGACGTGTTGCCCTCCGCCGCAGTAGTGGACGTGGCCAAGCTGGAGAAGCTCAACGATTCCGATCAGCTGGGGATGCTGTTCTATCAGCCCCAGGAAGCGGTGCTGGACGCCAACCAGGTTCGCCTGAAGCTGTTCCACAAGGACGAGCCCATTCACCTGTCCGACGTGCTGCCCATGCTGGAGAACTTTGGTCTACGGGTGATTGGTGAGCGACCTTACTGCATCAATACCGCCGACGGTCAGGTGTACTGGGTGCTCGACTTCAACATGACCCTGTCCGGCAAGACCGAGGTGGACATCAATGCGGCCCAGGCCCGCTTCCAGGAAGCCTTCGCCAAGGTGTGGGCCAGGGATCTGGAAGACGATGGCTTTAACCGGTTGATCCTCTCCGCCGGCATGACCGGTCGTGAAGCCAGCGTGCTGCGCTCCTACGCCAAGTACATGCGCCAGATTGACGGCACCTTCTCCCAGACCTACGTCGAGGAGACGCTGGCCGAGTATCCGCACATCGCCTCTTTGCTGGTGAAGATGTTCGATCGCAAGTTCAACCCGGGCTCCAAGGCCAAGCGGGATCTGGAGAAGCAGATTGAGCAGGCCAACACCTACCTGGACGACGTGTCCAACCTGGATGACGACCGCATTATTCGCCGCTACATCTCCCTGATTCAGGCGACCCTGCGGACCAACTTCTATCAGCACGACGACAAGGGCCATCCCAAGAGCTACGTCTCCTACAAGTTCTCCCCGGCGGAGATCCCGGAGATGCCGCTGCCGCTGCCCAAGTTTGAGATCTTTGTTTACTCACCTCGTGTCGAAGGTGTTCACCTGCGCGGTGCCAAGGTGGCCCGAGGCGGACTGCGCTGGTCCGATCGCCGCGAAGACTTCCGTACCGAGGTGCTGGGTCTGGTTAAAGCTCAGCAGGTGAAGAACACGGTGATCGTGCCCTCCGGTGCCAAGGGCGGCTTTGTGTGCAAAAACCTGCCCACAGACCGTGACGGCATGCTGGCGGAAGGCCAGGCCTGCTACAAGATCTTCATCAGCGCCTTGCTGGACATCACCGACAACATCGTTGCCGGCCAGCTGACCCCGCCAGATCGCGTGGTGCGCCACGACGAGGATGACCCCTACCTGGTGGTGGCGGCGGATAAGGGCACCGCCACTTTCTCCGACATTGCCAACGCCATCTCCGAAAGCTACGACTTCTGGCTGGGCGACGCCTTCGCCTCAGGCGGTCAGTATGGCTATGACCACAAGAAGATGGGCATTACCGCCCGCGGTGCCTGGGAGTCGGTGAAACGTCACTTCCGTGAGCTGGGCGTCAACTGCCAGACCACAGACTTCACCGTGCTGGGTGTGGGCGACATGGGCGGCGACGTCTTCGGTAACGGCATGCTGCTCTCCAGGCACATCCGCCTGCAGGCTGCCTTCAACCACATGCACATCTTCATCGACCCCAATCCGGATTCCGCCACCTCCTACGCCGAGCGTGAGCGCCTGTTCAAGCTTCCCCGTTCCACCTGGGAGGATTACAACAGCGAGCTGATCTCCGAAGGGGGCGGTGTCTTCAACCGCAGCGCCAAGTCCATCAAGCTGACCCCGCAGATCAAGGCGATGATCGGCACCAACAAGAATCAGATGGCCCCCAATGAGCTGATTCGCCAGCTGCTGATGATGGAGGTGGACCTGCTGTGGAACGGCGGTATCGGCACCTATGTTAAGGCGGTGAGCGAGACCGACGCCGACGTGGGCGACCGTGCCAACGACGTACTGCGGGTCAACGGCAGTGAACTGCGCGCCAAGGTGGTGGGCGAGGGCGGTAACCTGGGTCTGACCCAGCTGGGCCGCATCGAGTACGCCAAGCGCGGCGGCCGCATCAACACCGACTTCATCGACAACGTGGGCGGTGTGGATTGTTCCGATAATGAAGTGAACATCAAGATCCTGCTCAATCAGCTGGTGGCTCAGGGCGACCTCACCATCAAGCAGCGTAACCAGCTGCTGGAGAAGATGACCGATGAGGTGGCCGAGATTGTCCTGCAGGACTGCCGCGATCAGGCTCAGTCCATCTCCGTCACCGAGGTGCTCAACTCGGACCAGCTCAAAGAGCAGATCCGCTTCATGCAGCACCTGGAGAAAGCGGGCAAGCTGGACCGCGCCCTGGAGTTCCTGCCCAACGAGGATGAGCTCAATGAGCGCCAGCTCTCCGGCGTCGGCCTGACCCGCCCCGAGCTGTCCGTACTGGTGGCCTACGCCAAGATGGTGCTCAAGGAGCAGCTGGTTTCCGCCGAGATCACCGACAACGAGTTCCTGGCCCGTCGCCTGGTGGAATACTTCCCGGTAGAACTGCAGCAGCGTTTCTCCGAGCAGATGGCCACTCACCCCTTGCGCGGCGAAATCATCGCCACCAGCCTGGCCAATGACATCATCAACGAGATGGGGCTCAATTTCATCCAGCGTATGCAAGATGAGACAGGCGCCGCAGTTGAGGAGGTGGCAATATGTTACACTGTCTCCTGTCAGGTCTTTGATCTCGAAGATCTTAAGCGACAAATCAACGCTCTTGATGACGTTGATGCCCACAGGCAAAGCGAACTGCTTAATCAGGTTCGGCGTACCTTGAGGCGGGTAACCCGTTGGTTCCTGCGTCATCGTAACCGCAGCCTCAGCATCGAAGCCGAAGCGGAATTCTACCGCGGCGTGGTGGAGGAGCTGGATGCAGGCTTCGACGGGTTCCTGGTGGAGGACGAAGTGGCGCAACTCTCAGAAGACGAAAGCGCCATGGTGGAGCAGGGCATTACGCCAGAACTGGCGCGCCGCATGTCCCACTTAAGTACCCTGTTCTCCGCTTTGGACATCGCCGAAGTCGCGAAGTCTGAAGGCAAGCCGGTGGCCCTGGTGGCCGAAACCTACTTTAAGCTGGGTGCCGGTATCGAACTGCACTGGTTCCTGAATCAGATCAGCCAGCAGCCGGTGACCAACCACTGGCAGGCTCTGGCGCGGGCAGCGTTCCGCGAAGATCTGGACTGGCAGCAGCGCATGCTCACCTCGGTGGTTCTCAAGAACTGTCAGGGCGAATGCAGCGCCGATGCCATCATCAACCAGTGGGTAGAAGAGAATGAACAGACCCTGGATAGATGGTTACATATGATGGCTGAGTTCCACAGCTCCAAGACACATGAATTTGCAAAATTCTCTGTTGCCCTGCGGGAGCTGAACCTGCTCATCATGCGTTGCAATTCCCATGGTTAACCCATAACACCAAAAGCCTCGGCAATCAGCCGGGGCTTTTTTTCGGTAGGAGAAAACACATTGTTCTATAAGATTGCACAAAAGTTCTTGTTCCAGACCAATCCGGAATTCGCCCATAACTTTGCAATCACTTCCCTGCGATGCACCGCCGGCACCCCGCTGGCGATGTTCTACAGCCAGAAGCTGCCAGCAGCCCCGGTGGAGTGCATGGGCCTGACCTTCCCCAACCCTGTTGGCCTGGCCGCTGGCATGGACAAGGATGGTGAGAGCATCGATGCCTTCGTTGCCATGGGCTTTGGCCACATCGAAGTGGGTACGGTGACGCCTCGTCCTCAGCCAGGCAACGACAAGCCCCGGGCTTTCCGTCTGCGTCCGGCCAAGGCGATCATCAACCGTATGGGCTTCAATAATCTTGGCGTCGACAACCTGGTTAAAAACATAAAAAACAGCAACCGGGGCGATGCCATTATTGGTGTGAATATCGGAAAGAATAAGACTACCCCACTCGAAGAGGGTAAAAACGATTACCTCTTCTGTATGGATAAAGTCTATGAAGTGGCCGACTACATTGCGGTGAATATTTCATCACCCAACACTCCTGGTCTGCGTTCGCTGCAATATGGTGACATGCTGGATGACCTGCTTGGCTCACTGAAAGAGAGACAAGAAGCCTTGTCGAAGCAATATAGTCGCTATGTACCTATTGCATTAAAAATTGCGCCTGACCTCAGTGACGAAGAACTCAAGCAGATCTGCGATGCCCTGATTAAATTTAAATTTGATGGCGTTATCGCCACCAATACGACCCTCGACAGGGAAGCGGTCAAGCACCTGCCGGAGCATGTGGAAGCGGGCGGTTTGTCCGGGGCTCCCTTGACTCAACGCGCTACTGAAGTCATTGCAAAAACTGCAGAATACCTAGATGGCGCCATGCCCATTATCGGGGTAGGGGGGATCGGCAGTGGCCAGGATGCGATGGAGAAGATCGACGCCGGTGCCAAGATTGTTCAGATCTACACGGGCTTTATCTATGAAGGCCCAGAATTGATTAAGTCGATCACCGAAGATTTCCTTAAGAGAAAATAAGGATCGAACAAATAATGATCAGGCCACCTAGCGTGGCCTTTTTTATTTATTGGATCAAAAAACGATCGGGGATCCATATGATCCCCATTTTTGATCTTTCTTTTTAATAATAAGATCCGTAAAATAATTTGTTTTACTTCTTGCTCATTCCTGAATAGATGGATTAGTATAAAATTCATCCATAAAGAAAGGATGCCTCTCATGTTGCTTATGCCCACATCAAATTGGCGTTGGTTCTTCGAACCGCAACACTCCAGGTTGGCTCTCGACCTTGGAGACGAAATGGTATTCCTCACTCCCTACGACGCCGGTCAGTTAATTCCCGACGCCCTCCATGGCATGCCATTTTGTGCCGAGCACGCGGAGTTCTATACCCGCTGCCTGCAGGAGCTGGGCAAGCAGCTGAACCTGGCCGAGCCTCAACTGGTGCAGATTGCGCTCAATGCCACCGCCTTGAGTTTTTTCGCACTGCCAAGAATGCCCAAGAGTTGGTACTTCACCCACAGCCAGAGCATTGTCTACAGCAAGCCCGCCAAGGTGTGCAGCCTCCATACAGAGCAGGGCAACGGCCTGTTTGTGGTGGTTCAGGCGGAGGAGCGCAGCTCCCTGCTGATGCTGATCTCCGAAACTCTGGAGCTGGGTAGCAACAAGCGTATGGCTCCCTTCGACGCCATCAAGGTGATGAACGATCGCCTGGCGCCTGCCCCTAAAGCTGTGAGCCAGGCCTTCACTGCCGCGTGATTGGTGGTATTTCCATCAGCTTGAGGCCATTTCGGTCAGCTCTCATCGGCACTTAAGGGTATACTACTCCCTTTAATATCAACTGCCGGAATAGCATGAAGCGTTTTTACGCCGCCGTTCCCAAGGGGCTAGAGTACCTCTTGGTGGATGAGCTGAAAGAATTGGGGGCCCAGGAGGTCCGTGAAGGCCTCGCCGTGGTTCACTTCCAGGCGGATCTGACCACCGCTTACCGTATCTGCCTCTGGTCCCGTCTGGCCAGCCGGGTGGTGATGGTGATCACCGAGCTGGAGTTCGACGACGCCGACGACCTCTACTACCAGGTCAAGGATATCCACTGGCCCTCACTGTTTAACAGCCTGCGCGGCTTTATGGTGGATTTCCACGGCACCAACCGGGAGATCCGCAACAGCCAGTTCGGTGCCCTCAAGGTCAAGGACGCCGTGGTGGACTGCTTCATGGAGGAGTGCGGCCAGCGCCCCGGGATCACCAAAAAGGATCCTGAGATTCGCATCGATGCCGTGCTCAAGGGCAACAAGCTCAGCCTGGGTCTGAACTTCGCCGGTGCGCCCCTGCATCAGCGCGGCTACCGCACCGAACGTGGCCAGGCGCCCCTGAGGGAGAACCTGGCGGCGGCCATGCTGATCCGTTCCGGCTGGTCCAAAGACACCTCGCTTCCCCTGGTGGATCCCTTCTGTGGTTCCGGCACTCTGCTGATTGAAGCGGCGATGATGGCTGCCGACAAGGCACCGGGTCTGCTTCGTGAGCACTGGGGCTTCTATGCCTGGCTGGGTCACGATGAGGCCCTGTGGCAGCAGATGCACGCCGACGCCTCCCTTCGTGCCAATCGCGGCCTCAAGGCCTGCGACACGCGTCTGGCCGGCCGCGACCTGGATGGTCAGGTACTGACCCTGGCCAAGCACAACGCCAAACGTGCCGGTGTGCGCCATCTCATCGAGTTCGCCCAGGGCGATGCCCTGGAGGCGCGCCCCATCGGCGAGCAGCCGGGCTTTGTGGTGACCAACCCTCCCTATGGCGAGCGTCTGGGTAACCTGTCCGGACTCATTGGCCTCTACAGCGAACTGGGCCAGAACTTCAAGCGTCACTGGGGCGACTGGCGACTGAGCCTGCTTTGCTCCGAAGAGATGCTGTTCAATGCCCTGCGTATGCGCGCCGACAAGGAGTACCGCCTGTTCAACTCCAACCTGGAGGTGAAGCTGTGCAACTACGCCATCAAGGGGCGCTCCGAAGAGGAACTGGCCAAGTCGGCGCCGGCCCCACTGGGCGGCGAAGAGTTTGCCAACCGCCTGCGTAAGAACCTCAAACTGCGCAATCGCTGGCTGAAGAAACAGGATATCGACTGCTACCGTCTCTACGACGCGGATCTGCCCGACTACAACGTGGCGGTAGACCGTTACCAGGACTGGGTGGTGGTGCAGGAGTACGCGCCGCCGAAGAGCATCGACGAAGCCAAAGCCAAGGCCCGATTGGTGGACATCATGGGACAGATCCCCATGGTGCTCGAGGTGGACCCGGCGCGGATCATCCTCAAGACCCGTCAACGCCAGAAGGGTAAGAGCCAGTACGAGAAGCGCAACACCCGTTCCGTGGACCTGGTGGCCAACGAGTACGGCGCCAAGTTCAAGGTAAACCTCACCGAATACCTGGATACCGGTCTGTTCCTGGATCACCGCCTGGCCAGGCAGATGATTCAACAAAACAGCAAGGGCAAATCTTTCCTCAACCTGTTTGCCTACACCGGCAGCGCCTCGGTGCACGCCGCCCTGGGCGGCGCCAAGTCCACCACCACGGTGGACATGTCCAACACTTACCTGGGCTGGGCTGAGGAGAACTTTGAGCTGAATGGCCTGCGAGGGCGTCAGCACCAGTTTATCCAGGCGGACTGCCTGCAGTGGCTGGAGCGCTGCAATCAGCAGTACGATTTCATCTTTATCGATCCGCCCACCTTCTCCAACTCCAAGCGGATGCAGGCCAGCTTCGACGTTCAGCGGGACCACCTGGTGCTGATGCGCAACCTCAAGCGCCTGCTCAGGCCCGGTGGCACCATCTTGTTCTCCAACAACAAGCGTAACTTCAAGATGGATCTGGAAGGGATGGCGGAGCTGGGGCTGACGGCCAAGAACATCAGCGCCCAGACCCTGTCGGAAGACTTTGCCCGCAACAAGCAGATTCATAACGCCTGGCTGGTCAGTCATGTCTGAGCCGGTTCTCTACCACACCGACGGCTGCCACCTGTGTGAGCAGGCGGCCAAACTGCTGGCCCAACTGGGTCAGCCCTTTGTCTGGGTGGACATCGTCGACTCGCCGGACCTGGTAGAGCGTTATGGCGTCCGGATCCCCGTGGTTCAGCGCAGTGACGGCGCTGAACTTGGCTGGCCCTTCGAGCTGGCCGAACTCGAACGATTTTTGGAAGATTCATGAGCCTGATACGCATCAATGATGGCCAGCTCGCCTTTGGCCATATCCCCATGCTGGACCACGCCGAATTCGTGTTGGAAAACCGCGAACGCGTCTGTCTGGTCGGCCGAAACGGCGCCGGCAAGTCCAGTCTGCTTAAGGTCCTGGCCGGCTTGCAGGAGCTGGACGATGGCACCATCACCAGCGACAGTGGCGTCAAGATCGCTTATCTGCCCCAGGATCCCCCAAGAACCCAGCAGGGCAGCGTCTATCACTACGTGGCCCTGGGTCTGGCCGAGGTCGGGGAACTGCTGGAGCGCTATCAGACCATGAGTCAGAAGGTGGCCGAGGATCCCAACGAGGCCAACCTGGCCAAGTTGCACCGTATCCAGGAGGAGATGGAGCAGAAGGGTGCCTGGAGCGCCGAGCAGCAGATTGAACAGACCCTGAGTCGCCTCAATCTCGATGGCGACGTGCCCATGTCCGACCTCAGCGGTGGCTGGCAACGTCGCGCCGCCCTGGCGCGAGCCCTGGTACGCCGCCCCGATGTATTGCTTCTGGACGAGCCCACCAACCACCTGGACATCGACGCCATCGAGTGGCTGGAGGAGCTGCTCAAAGGCTTTGACGGCAGTATCGTATTCGTCTCTCACGACCGGGGCTTCATTCGCCGGGTGGCGACCCGGATTGTGGACCTGGACCGGGGTCAGCTGAACAGCTTCCCCGGCGACTATGAGCGCTATCTGGTGTCCAAGGAGGAGCTGCTTCGGGTTGAAGAGGAGCAGGCCGCCGAGTTTGATCGCAAACTGGCGCTCGAAGAGACCTGGATTCGTCAAGGCATCAAGGCCAGGCGCACCCGTAACGAAGGCCGGGTCCGTGCCCTGAAGGCGATGCGCCAGGAGCGGGCCGAGCGCATAGGCCGCCAGGGCAACGCCAACATGAAGATGGAGGAGGGCGCCCTCTCCGGAAAGCTGGTGTTCGACATCAAGGGGCTGGGCTTCGCCTGGGAGGAGAAGACCATCGTTTCTCCCATGGATCGTCTGGTGACCCGGGGCGATCGCATCGCCCTCATCGGGCCCAATGGCTGTGGCAAGTCCACTCTGATTAAGCTGCTTCTCGGTAAACTCACCCCTCAGCAGGGGGAGGTGAAGCAGGGCACCAAACTGGAGGTGGCCTACTTCGACCAGCATCGCAGCGACCTGGATCTGGACAAGTCGGTGCAGGACAACGTTGCCGACGGCAAGCAGACGGTCACCATCAATGGCAAAGACCGTCATGTGCTGGGGTACCTGCAGGACTTCCTGTTTGCCCCGGCCCGGGCGCGCAGCCCGGTGCGCTCTCTCTCCGGTGGTGAGAAGAATCGACTGCTTCTGGCCAAACTCTTCCTCAAACCCGCAAATTTGCTGGTTATGGATGAACCCACCAACGATCTTGATGTCGAAACCCTTGAACTGCTCGAGGCCAAACTGGCCGAGTACTCAGGCACCCTGCTGCTGGTTTCCCACGATCGGGAGTTCATCGACAATACGGTGACCAGCACCTGGTGGTTTGGGGGCAACGGGCAGTGGCACGAGTACGTAGGTGGATACAGTGACGCCCAGCGCCTGGGCGCGCGATTCTTCAGCGAGCTGTCGCACAGTGCCGAGCCGAAACCTGCCGCCGACAAGGTGGAGAAGGAGAAAAAGGCCGAGGCTCCCAAAGCGAAGAAGCTCTCCTACAAATTACAACGTGAACTTGATGCGCTTCCTGCTAAGATGGAGGCCCTCGAAGAGGCCATCGAAGCGGCGCAGCAACAGATTGCTGATCCTGGTTTTTTTGACCAGGACCCGAATGACACAAATAAGATTCTGGCCAAGCTGGCCGAGGATGAACAGGAATTGGAGTGGTGTTTCAGCCGATGGGAAGAGCTGGAAACCATGAAAAGTTCAGGCTAAGGGGAAACAATGAGCCTTAAGACGTTTAACTATAAGAAAACCACCCTGGCCGTTGCGCTGGTGACTGCCTGGGGTGCCCAGGCGGCAGAGCGACAGTGGCCCGCCTATGAGATCACCAACCTGAGTGATACTTTCTCCCTGGCCAACAGCCAGCTTGCGGAGACCCGAAACGGCTATGCCGGAAAGATCAACGAGCAGGGTGTGGTTGTGGGCATCGCCCAGGGCATCAACAACACCGCCACCGATGACGACAACAACAACGTCGTCGGCGAAGTGGAAGACGTGGTCTATGGCACAGTGGATGCGCTGACACCCAACACCACCCGTCCTTTCCAGGGCAACAACTTCCCCTTCGATCTGGATGAGGGCGACGCTTGGAAAGCCAACCACGCCCCGCTGGACGGTCAGCTGGCGCCTAACCTGGATGCCGACGCCACCACCGACGCCTGGTATTTTGGCATCAAGAGCAACGCCGACATCCGCGTGGGTGCGGTAACCGGTCCTCAGGAGAAGATCGACGACCCCAGCCCAGGGGATGACGACGACGATCCCTTCTTCTATGTGCGCAGCTTCGAGTCTCGCGCCATCGTACAAAACGGCGGCAATGAACTGCTGATTGCGCCTCCATACACCACCTATGAGTCCGACAAGTCCAATGCGACTCCCCTGGACATCGGTGGCTTCTCCGCGGCTGCGGGCATCAACGACACCGACCTGATTGTTGGCTATGCCAGCACCGACATCAGCAACGGCGGTGAGAGCGCCCTGGATACCTGCTGGGATCGCGAAGCGGACAGCGAAATTGATACCCCTCTGTCTGTCTGTGTTCAGGCGGCCAAAAACAACGGCAGCCTCTCCTATCAGCGTCGCGGTGCGATTTGGCAGTATGACAGCGCCGGCAACAGCGCCACTTTGGTGCGCACCCTGGAGCTGCCCTTTACTCCCAACGATGACGATAAGACCACCTACACCGCTCAGGGTCTGGCCATCAACAATGACGGTGTAGCTGTGGGTGAGTCCAACCAGCGCAATAGGGACAACAACCTGATGAGCTACGAGTGGGCGCAGATCTGGAAGGCCGACGGCACCGTCATCAGCCCCACCGATCTGAAGAAGGACGGCCTGCGAGGCTCTACCGCCGTCGCCATCAACAACAACAACATCGCCACAGGCTCGGTGCAGCGCTACATTGGCGGCTACATCCGCACCAAGTTCTGGGTGTATGACGTCAACTCCGGTGAGGAGACCTTCACCGAGCCCCGCGACTTCAACCCCAACTCCGAGACCGAGTTCTCCTCTCTGGCCCGCGACATCAACGACGCCGGCCTGGTGGTGGGCAACATCGAGATCGATATCCAGAACGGGGTACTGCGTCGCCGTAACGGCTTTATCTACGACTACACCGCGGATCAGAACGGTGACACCAACAACTTCGTCAACGTCAACAGCCTGCTGACCTGTGAGTCCCGCGGCTATGTGGCCGACGAAGATGGCTCCACCGTCGATGCCGAGGGCAACCGCTGGTCCAAGTACACCGTGACCGACGACACCACCTTTGCCCAGTCCATTACCTACGAGGTGGACTTCACCGTGGTGGAGGCCAACAGCATCAATGAGAACGGCGACATCGTCGGTACCGCCCTGGTGCGTCTGCCCCGAGTAAAAGTGGAAGACGGCAAGGTGGTTACCGAAGAGGTGACCGATCCCAACACCGGCGAAACCGTCACCAAGGTGGTGATCGAAACCGATGGCTTCGGTAAACCGATCACCGATCAGCTGCCACGCCCCATTGTGCTCAAGGCCAACTCCGGCGCATCCAGCTGCACCATCCCGCTGGATACCTCCATCGACCCTGAGCCGAACGAGCGCTCCGGTGCCTCCTGGCCGCTGGCCGGTCTGTTTGCGCTGCTGCCCCTGGCCTGGTGGCGTCGACGTAAATAACCACAAACACTGAGAAGGGGAGCAGAGGCTCCCCTTTTTTTGTATAAAATAGTGCGTTTGTTCTCAATAGCTTAATCTGGCTGTCATGCTTTTGTCTTTTTTAGGGGTTGAACGAGGCGACAAAATCGCCAATAGTGGAGGTTGAAGCGCAAGCTTCCTCAACCTGTAAAGCCCAAGAAAGAAGGATGAGTGTTAAATGAAGAGACAGAAACGGGATCGTTTGGAAAGAGCAGAATCAAGAGGATTTCAGGCCGGTTTGTCAGGGCGCTCTAAGGAACAGTGCCCCTATCAGTCCCTAGATGCAAAGATGCGGTGGTTAGGCGGCTGGCGAGATGCCATCGATAATCGTGTAACGGGACTCTTTAACAAGTAATCCATCTTAAGCCTCCAGAATTGGAGGCTTTTTTCTTTAGCTCTTGTTATTTCTACCACTCCCGTGGGATGCTTGGGTCAGAGTTCACTCAGGGAGAGAATGATGAACGACCAGCAATTCTACGACTTTTCCGCCCAATCCAACCGTCACGAAAGCATCAGCATGGAAACCTATCGGGATACCGTGGTGCTTGTGGTGAATACTGCCAGCAACTGTGGCTTCACTCCCCAATACGAAGGACTGGAAAAACTGCAGCAGCAGTATGGTGACCGCGGCTTTACCGTTCTGGCGTTTCCCTGCAACCAGTTTGGTAAGCAGGAGTCGGGCTCCGATGAGGAGATCCGCCAGTTCTGCGATCTCACCTTCAACATCAGCTTCCCGTTGTTCGCCAAGGTGGAGGTCAACGGCCGCGGCGCACACCCCATCTATCAGTGGCTGAAGAAGGAGAAGGGGGGACTGCTTGGGGACGGCATCAAGTGGAACTTCACCAAGTTCCTCATCGATCGCCAGGGCAGGGTAGTGAAACGCTATGCGCCCACCTACAAGCCTGAGTTGATTCGTAAGGACATCGAAGAGCTGCTGGGCTGACGCCTAAGACAATAAAAAAGGGAGCCTGATGGCTCCCTTTTCTGTTCGTCGGTGCGCTTAGAAAGAGCTGGTGTCCTGGAACACGCCTACTTTCAGGTCGGTGGCCTGGTAGATCAGGCGACCGTCGACCATCAGATCAGCATCGGCCATGCCCATGATCAGCTTACGGTTGATGGTGCGCTTCAGGTGAATGTGGTAAGTCACCTTCTTGGAAGTCGGCAGGATCTGGCCGGTGAACTTCACCTCACCCACACCCAGAGCACGACCCTTACCCTTGGCGCCTTGCCAGGCCAGGAAGAAGCCAACCAGCTGCCACATGGCATCCAGGCCCAGACAACCAGGCATCACTGGGTCGGACTCGAAGTGACAGTCGAAGAACCACAGGTCTGGATTGATGTCCAGTTCAGCGATCAGCTCACCTTTGCCGTGCTTACCGCCGGTGTCGCTGATGCGGACAATGCGGTCGAGCATCAGCATGTTGTCTTTGGGCAGACGGGGAGAGTCGTTTCCAAAGAGTTGGCCGTGGCCACTGGCGACAAGTTGTTCTTTGCTAAATTGGTCTACCCGCTCTACGGGCAGCTCGGCGGTAGCTTGCATAGCTGGACATCCTCTGATTAAGATGCCGACAGATTAGCGAACACCTGTTCTCTGAACAACTCCGATCAGCTGATTCCGAGCCGATTTTTTAACCTGTCCCACAGAGTTGGGTGGTCATCCTCTGACCCGACCAGTTGTTCCAGCCTTTGTTGGACCTTGCCATACAAGCTGTTTTCTGGGTAACGACCCTGGTCGTCAGCCTCTGCCAGCGGGATATCCGACACCAGCTCCAGGGCTTGCTCCACCTTGTCGACCTGATAGAGATGGAAGCGACCTTCCTCCACAGCTTGAATTACTTCTTTAGAGAGATTCAGCTGACGCGCGTTAGCTGTAGGCAGGATCACACCTTGATCTCCGGTGAGGCCACGGCTGTCACAAACCCGGAAAAACCCCTCCACCTTCTGATTGATGCCGCCAATGGCCTGCACATTGCCGAATTGATCCACGGCGCCGGTCAGGGCCAGGTTCTGGGCAATCGGGGCGTCGGTGATGGCGGAGATAAGCGCACAGTACTCCGCCAGGGAGGCGCTGTCGCCGTCGATGGTTTGATAGGACTGCTCAAACACGATGTTGGCATTGAGGTGCAGGGGCGCATCCCGGCCAAAGAGTCGATACAGACAGGCGGAGAGGATCATCATCCCCTTGGCGTGGATGTTGCCGCCAAGATCGGATTTGCGTTCCACGTCGGCCACCTCACCATCACCATAATGCACCGTGGTGGTGATGCGTGCCGGTTCGCCATAGCTGTGACCGCAGTAATCGACCACGGTCAGGCCGTTTACCTGGCCGACCATCTCGCCCTGGGTCTGCACCAGCACCATCTCCTCAAGAATGGACTCGTGAGAGCTCTCCTCGATGGCGTTGTGCATCTGGGTCTGGGCCAACAGCGCCTGTTCCACCTCTTCGGCGGTGACCTCTGCATGGCCGGCATTGTCCAGGCGCTTAAGCAGGCGGGTCATCTCGGCCCAGCTCAGGCTCAGCTTACCCTGGTGCTCCACCAGGCGGCTGGCATGACTGGCCAGTCGCTGCGCCGCCTCAAGGGAGAGGGGGCGACCGCACAGTTCACTGCACAGGGTGGCCACGGCACTGAGCCAACGGGGCAGGGCGCCTTCAACGCTGATGTCCAACTCTGGCTGGCATTCGCCATAGAGGCCAATCAGGTCGCCGAAGTCCTGGTCGAAGCCACAGAGGTTATCGTAATCGCCATTGGAGCCAATCAGTACCAGTTGGCAACGAACCTGATGTCTCTGGTTCTGCTCATCCAGGTAGTAACCTCGAGCCAGCGCCTGCCTCAGAGGCCACCAGTTGGCGGGACGTTCCAGCAGGAACTCCACCGGCAACAACAGCAAGCCCTCGAAATTGAGCAGGCCGGGTTTGGTTTGGTCACCGTAGAGGGCGGCACGGCTGAGGATGCGATCCACCAGTTTGGTTGGCCACTCGTCACCGTGATTGAGTTGGTCGATCAGCGCCAGGGGATCCAGGCCGGGTAGGGTGGCCAGATAGAGATGCTGGTCACTGCGTTGACACAGCGCCTGCCAACTGCTGACGACCCGGTCCTGGCCCAACAACAGTGGCGCATCAGGCTGCGGATGAAAGCCGGCGTCTGAGCCGAACTGAAGGGCCAGTTGTACTGCACTGAGCCGATAATGTTGCCGATTGACCAAGTGGCCGTTCTCCTAGGGGGAAAAGGGGCGACTATACCATAACTGTTAACCAAAACTGAGGGCCTTGCAGTACCTTTGGAACGTGATACTGTATATGCATACAGTTATTTGGTGAGCCCCGAAAATATGACACCCAAGGCCATGCCTCTGTTCGATACCCTGAGCCGGTTCGAGCACCCCAATCACAGTGTAAACCAGTACCTTGCACGGCTCATTCAGTCCGGCATCGACGACGCTGGACTCACCTATGAACACTGTTACGACTGGTTGCTGGAACAGCGCAGCATAGAGAACAATTTCAAGAGTCATCGCAGTGAACTGACCATCTTCCTGCACTGGCTGTGGCAGATAGAGCAGCGCTCCATCGTTCAGGTCGACCGGCAGGTGCTGTCCCGTTACCTGGAGTATTGCCGTCAGCCGCCCATGGAGCAGATTGGATTTTGCAATCTGCCTCAGTTCAGAGAAGCCCAGGGAGAGCGGATTCCCAACGACAAGTGGCGGCCGTTTTTGGGAAAGCTCAAAGATGGCGAGCCTTTGGCGTATCAACTGTCGCATTCGGCGATACGCACCAAGCTGGCGTTACTGTCGGCGTTTTTCAGTTATCTCATCGACGTGGATTTCCTGGACAGGAATCCGGCGGCCATCTTGCTCAGGGCCGGTCGTTACAAACTGAGCCAGCAGCATCAGCGAGCCGGCGAAGACGATGAACAGCTCAAGGCCTTCAGTGAACTGCAGTGGTCCTATGTGATGGAGTGTTGTGACCAAATGGCGGAATTCGAGCCACAGGTGCACGAGCGTACGCGCTTTCTGATTCATCTGATGTACAGCTGCTATCTGCGAATCTCAGAGGTGGCCGCCAGGCCGGGATACACGCCGGTGATGGGTCAGTTTCGCCGGGACAGGAAGACCGGCGTCTGGGGCTTTTTCGTGCCCATGAGCAAATCGGGCAAGTCCGGCACCGTGGCGGTGTCGGATCAGCTGCTGGCATCCTTGAAGCGTTATCGCAGCTTCCTGGGGCTCAGCGAACTGCCTGGACCGGATGAGCAGACGCCGCTGCTGATTCGTCACAAGGCCTCAGGCCGTGGTCGCGACGCCGGCGTTCGTCAGGCCAATCTGGGGATTCGTCAGCTGAGGGAGATCATCGATTCGGTGATTGCCCGGGCCGCCGACCTGGCGGAGACATACGGAATGAACCAGGACGCCGCCGAGATGCGGGCGCTGTCCAGCCACAGTCTGCGTCACACAGGCATCAGTCACGACATCAATTTGCACGGCCGGCCGTTGTCCCACGTGCAAGCGGACGCACGTCACGACAGCATCGACACCACCAGTCGTTATCTGCACACCAGCCGGGTCGAACGCCACGAGACAGCCGCGCGCAAACCCATGGACACCTTGGCCCGGTAAAGCCGATAACACTATTTATCGGCATAAACGACAGAGCAGCCAAGCGGCTGCTCTTTACTTATTGAATGTTAACCCCCTCAGTCGCAAGTAGTGGCGACCTTTGCAAGCCTTTTAGCGTCTCCAACACAAACTCAATTTCTTGAATCGCCTTTTTCCGTTCATCTTCAGAGCGTACGGCTCTGAGCTGCTTTTCTAGGGCCGCACGGGCACGGCGATCATTCGCGGCGAATTGCTTTTCATAGTGCTGAAAGTTCAGCTCATTGCCAGAGAATGACAAGCGGGCCACAGGAGTATGCAAGCGGCCATCGCGCCCAAAGTAGAAGCCGTCCCAATCTTTAGAGTCAGGGATCATCCGTGTGGCCATGTGCGCCATACGCAGCGCCATAGCCGGGGCTTTTCCGGAATGCCATCGGCGAACCGTCCAGGGTGAAACCCCAAAGAAGCGCCCAGCCGCGTCAAAATTTATCTTGCCGCGGTGCGTATGAAACCGTGACAAGAGAAATGAGCGGAACAACATTGCGCTGTCTTTAGAACTATTTTTCATAGTCAAAATCCGTCTTATGAGTTTGTGAAATAACAACCCGAACTCTTTAAACACCAAGAAAACACTGCAAAACAGTGGTTTGATGGCCGTTCGGGCTGGTACATCATTCAATGACCAGAGTTCCAGCCCAACCCTCTAAGTAGCAAAATGCCAATATGCGCACAATGTATATTATGGTAAATGCTATTTGAGAGTGGCTGAACCACCTCGTTAGCCAGGTCTTCGCTGATCAAACCATCATGGCCTCTATCTGGTCCGCCCCCTCTTTTGGAATCTTCCTTTACATGAAACTTTGGCAATCAACTTGATAATGCTCTGAAAACTCACGATGTTAGAAAGACCTACCCAGGGAGTCGCGGTGTGGTCTCCGTCGTTAAAGGAATGAATAACAGATGAGCTCAAGCCCTAGTCGTGGCGGGTTAACCCGAGTCTTGGATGGCATCGAAACCGTCGGCAACAAACTGCCCGACCCGGCGATGCTGTTTCTAATTTTGATGGTGCTGGTGTGGGCGGTCTCTGCCGCACTGTCCAGCGTAAGCTTTACCGAAATCGATCCCCGCAGCGGCTCTGCCGTGGTGATCACCAACCTGCTTACCGCCGAAGCCCTGACCGCATTCCTCACCAACCTGGTGGGCACCTTCACCGCATTCGCCCCTTTAGGCGTTGTGCTGGTGTCCATGCTGGGTGTGGGCGTGGCGGAGCACTCGGGCTTTATTAATACCGCACTTAAGAAGATGCTTAAGGTGACGCCGGCAAAGCTGATCACTCCTGCTGTGGCCTTAGTCGGCATCGTTTCTCACACCGCCACCGATGCCGGTTACGTGGTGGTCATCCCGCTGGCCGGGGTGATCTTCTACGCCATGGGTCGCCACCCCATCGCCGGGATCATGGCGGCCTTCGCCGGAGTCTCCGGCGGCTTTTGCGCCAACTTCATCCCCTCGGCCATCGATCCTTTGCTGCAATCCTTCACCGAAGCTGCGGCGCAGACCATAGATCCCAACATCAGCCTGAATCCCCTGAACAACTGGTTCTTTGCCGCTTCCTCGACCATCCCCATTATCCTGATCATCTGGTACCTGACCGATAAGGTGATGGAACCTCGTCTGCTGAAGTCGACGCCACTGAATGACGACATCGAAGCGCCTGAGATGGACGGCATCACCGCCCAGGAGAACCGTGCCTTTCGCTGGGCCAACGTGTCCATGCTGATTGCCATGGCACTGGTGGCGTTGGCCGCCTTTCCTGAAGACTCCACTTTGCGCGATGCCAACGGCTCGCTGGCCAGCTTCAGTGCTCCGTTGATGAAGTCCATCGTCCCCCTCATCTTCATCTTCTTTGTCATTCCCGGTGTGGTGTTTGGCTACCTCAATGGCCAGTTTCACCGCTCTGCTGATGTCATCAAGGCGATGACCAAGTCCATGGAAGGCATGGGCGCCTACATCGTCATGGCGTTTTTCTGTGCCCAGTTCATTGCCGCGTTTTCGGCGTCCAACCTCGGGGTGCTGATTGCGGTAAAAGGTGCGGCCTTCCTGGAAGCCCTGGGCATGCCTGCAACCGTCACCATTGTCGGACTGGTGATCCTGGTGGGCTTTGTGAACCTGTTTATGGGCAGCGCGTCCGCCAAATGGGCGCTCATCGGGCCGGTGCTGGTACCCATGTTGATGCAGCTGAACATCTCACCGGACCTGTCCCAGGCGGCCTATCGCATCGGGGATTCCTCCACCAACATCATTACCCCGCTGATGCCCTACTTCCCCCTGGTGGTGGTCTACTGCCAGAAATATGTGAAGAGTACCGGCATCGGCACCCTGATTGCGGCCATGCTGCCCTACTCTATCGCTCTATTGGTTTGCTGGACGCTGTGGCTGTTGCTGTATTGGAGCTTCGGCCTGCCTTTGGGGCTGAACGCCAGCTACAGCTATGGGCTTTAAACTCAGTAACTGAAAGCGACAGCCCGGTGGTGAATATCACCGGGCTGGTTTCTTTGGAAAACCTGTCTTTGCAAAGATGCCGGTGTCCCGTCGGTAGGTGGTGGACAGCTAAAAGTGTCCGCCGCGGACACTTCGGACACAACGGACATCACCGCCCTGCCCTGCAGATTCCCAAAAAACTATACATTTCATAGGTATAGTGCCAACTTGGTGTGTTGGCACAGCTCCTGCAAACATCACAGTCATTCATACATCGGTTACAAACGGACACTGTGATGATTCAGGATACCTCAGGACAAGATGTCTCCCGCCAGAGCAAGCCTAAGCGCCGCTGGCTGGCGCCGGCTTTAGGGCTTTGCCTGGTGCTGGTGAGCAGCGGCTATCTCTGGGCCAGCTATGGCCAGGGTCAGCAGAGCGTGCGTGGCAGCCGGCTTCAGATGGCGACGGTTGAGCGGGGCGACATGGTCCGCGAAATTTCTGCCCGGGGTCGCATCGTCGCCGCCAACGCACCGGTGATCTACAGCCCCTCTGCCGGGCGCATCTCTTTAAAAGTACAACCTGGTCAGCTGGTGGAAACCGGCCAGTTGCTGGCTGTGGTCGACAGCCCTGAGCTGGAGTCGGAGCTGTCCCAGGAGCAGGCAGTGGAAGCCAGCCTGGCTCTGGATCTGCAGCGCCGGCAACTGGACGCCCGCCGCAAGGAGCTGGAGCTGAAGCGTCGCCTGGATCAAGCCAAGGTCAAGCTGGTGGCCGCCGAGCGGGAAAAGCGCCGGGCCGACAAGGCCGCCGAAACCTCCCTCATCAGCGACATCGACCATCAGAAAGCCCAGGACGAGTTTGCCAGCGCCAAGATCGCCTTTTATCACGCCGAACAGGAGATAGCCCTGGCACGGGACACCCTGAAGTTCGAGCAGCAGGCTGCCGAAGTTGAGCTCAAGCGTCAAAACCTCAAGGTCGCCGAACTGAGCCGTCAGGTGGATGCCCTCTCCCTGCTCTCTCCCCTGTCCGGCCTGGTGGGCAATACCCTGGTCGAGGAGCGCGAGCAGGTGGCAGACAACCAGGCGCTGCTGTCCGTGGTGAGTCTGACCGACTACCAGGCGGAGCTCGAAGTACCGGAGAGTTACGCCGACGAACTGGGGCTGACCATGCCGGTGGCGCTGTCCGTGGGCGGTCAGGCACTCAAGGGTGAGATCGCCGGGATCTCCCCGGAGATTGTGGCCAACCAGGTAAAGGTGCGCGTCAGCTTTGACGGCGTTGACCTGAGGCTGCGCCAAAACCAGAGACTGACTGCGCGGATACTGCTGGAGTCTCTGGAAGACGTGCTGATGGTGCGCCGCGGCGCCTTCGTTCAATCCGGTCATGGCCGTATCGCCTATCGAGTCGACGGGCAACTGGCCCACAAAACCCCCCTTTCATTGGGCGCCACCAGCCTGACCCACGTCGAAGTGGTCGACGGACTCAGCGTTGGCGACCAGATCATCATTTCCGATCTCTCAGGGCTGCTGCAAAGCAGCGAGATCATCATCAAGTAAAGGAGTGCCTCATGCTGCACATGGACAACATTGGCAAGGTGTTTCGCACCGATCTTATTGAAACCCACGCCCTGAGAGGCTTTCACCTGGAGGTGAAAGAGGGAGAGTTTGTGGCGGTGACTGGCCCTTCCGGCTCAGGCAAAACCACCTTCCTGAACATCGCCGGCCTGCTGGAGAGCGCCAGCAGCGGCCGTTACTACCTGGATGGTGAGGAGATCAGCATGCTCACCGACCGTGAGCGCTCGCAGCTGCGCAACGAGAAGATCGGTTTTATCTTCCAGGGCTACAACCTGCTGCCGGACCTGAATCTGTTCGACAACGTGGACGTGCCGTTGCGCTATCGCGGATTTAACGCCGCCGAGCGTAAGCGCCGCATCGAGCAAGCCCTGGAGCAGGTCGGCCTGGCCGCCAGGATGAAACACCTGCCCTCTCAGCTGTCCGGCGGACAGCAGCAGCGGGTGGCCATCGCCCGAGCCCTGGCCGGTGAGCCTCGCATCCTGCTGGCCGATGAACCCACGGGTAACCTGGACTCCATGATGGCGCGCCAGGTAATGGAACTGCTGCGCGACATCAACCGCAACGGTACCACCATCATCATGGTGACCCACGACGCCGAACAGGCCGCCCAATCACAACGAAATATCCACATTGTCGATGGTCAGGTGTGCGATCTGGCGATGCTCAATCGTCGCCGGGCCCCGCAGGCAGCCGCGGCCCAGGCCTGAGGAGAACACCATGCTCGCATATTACCTGAAGCTGGCCTGGCTCAGCCTGAAACAGAGCCCGGTGATCAGCGCCCTGATGGTGCTGGCCATCGCCATCGGCATTGGCACCGCAGGCACCAGCCTGACGGTGCACTACACCATGAGCCACAACCCCATGGCCCATAAGGATGACAACCTATATGCCCTGCAGTTGAAGAGTCATGGCGATGGTCATGACACCGATAAAGACGATGGCCTCTACTATCAGATCACCTACCAGGATGCGGTTAACCTGAGTCAGCAGGACGGACCGGTGCGCCAGTCGCCGATGATTCGTACCGGTTTTACCGTCAAGCCGGCCAAGGCCGATGCCTACCCCTTCATCGCCGATGGCCGGGCTGCCACCCGCGACTTCTTCCCCATGTTTGACGTGAATTTTCTCCATGGCACTGCCTGGAGTGTCGAGCAAGACGAACTGGCTTCTCCGGTTACCGTCATCAGCCAGAGCCTCAACGATAAGCTGTTTGGGGGGGGCAACAACGTCGGCAAGACCATAGACGCCAACGGCAAGAGCTACACAGTCGTCGGCATTGTTGAAGATTACCGACCTCAGCCGCTGTTTTACGACGTCAACAACGGTGCCTTCCACATGCATGAGGAGATGTTCATCCCCTTCAGCCTGTTGCCGGTCCATGAAGTGGAAGCCTGGGGGAACACCAATGGCTGGAAGCAGGAGGAGATCAACAGCTACGCAGACAGGCTGACCTCAGAGCAGTACTGGATTCAGTACTGGGTCGAGCTCGAAGGCACCGAGCATAAGGCGACCTACCTGCAGCAGCTGGCAGCCTACGTCGAGCAGCAGCAAACCCTGGGCCGGTTCCCCTCCGAGTCCGCCATTGCCAGCCTTCGCAGCGTCAGCCAGTGGCTGGAGTACAACGAGGTGGTCAGCGAAGACAACCGCATCTTGCTGGCGCTCTCCTTCTTGTTCCTGCTGGTGTGTCTGGTAAACATGGTTGGCCTGTTGCTGGCCAAGTTCCTGCGCCGGGCCAATCATGCAGGCATTCGCCGGGCATTGGGCGCCAGTCAGGGGCAGATCCTGGCACAGCATATGATGGAAGTGATGGTGATAGGTGTGCTGGGAGGTCTGCTGGGCAGCCTGTTCTCCCTGCTGGGATTGGCCGGACTCAGGCAGCTCTATCCAGGTTATGACCAGCTGGCGCGGATGGATTTCACCATTCTGATGGCCCTGATCACCCTGTCCACCATCGCGGCACTGCTGGCCGGGCTGTTTCCCGCCTGGCGAATCGGCCGCACCAACCCAGCCACCTACCTTAAGAGCCAGTAGGAGATCATCATGTTCGAGATAAAACCCATCTTCTCTGCCCTACTGCGCAGCAAAAGCGGCCCCCTGCTTATCATTTTGCAGCTGGCCCTGACCCTGGCGGTGGTAGCCAACGCCGGCCACATCATTCAGGAGCGCTTGGAACTGATGGCCAGGGATACGGGGATCGCCGAATCCGAGCTTATCGGCTTTACCGTGTCCGAGATGCACATGGACAAGGACTTTATCAGCCAGCGCCGCCAGGATGAGCAGGCCCTTCGCGCCATTCCCGGTGTGATTGATGCCTCGGCCAGTAACCAGATCCCTCTGACCAACAGTGGCAGCTCCACCACCATCAGCTCCAGTCTGGAGGAGAACGGAGTCGACCTGAATATCGGTTACTTCCAGGGCAACGAGCATCTGTTTACCACTCTGGGATTGACCCTGGTAGAGGGCCGGGCCTTCACCGCCAACGACATCATGACCGATTTCAAGCTGGGGGCCCTGCCGACCCAGGTGATGCTGAGCCGTTATGCGGCCGAGCTTTACTTTCCTGGCGAGAGTGCCGTAGGCAAGCAGGTGTATCTGCGCGATACCCCCATCGAGGTGATTGGGGTGTATGACCGGTTGCAGACTCCCTGGGCTCAGCGCAGCCACACCTATGCCAGTGCCCTTATCCCTATGGAGAACGCCTCTTTCTTCGCCCGTTACCTGGTGCGCGCCGAGGCGGGACAGAGAGACGCGGTCCTTAAGCAGATTGAACAGACCTTGTTGAAGGTGGACCCGGATCGGGTGATCAGTGGCCTGCGCACCTTTGACCAGATTCGGGAGCGGGCCTATCGCAACGACAACGCCATGGCCAAAATGTTGGGGGTGGTCATTATGCTGCTGCTGGTGGTTACCGCATTGGGCGTGGTGGGGCTGGCCAGCTACAGTGTGGGTCAACGGCGTAAGCAGATTGGTACCCGCCGCGCCCTGGGCGCCACCCGTACCGCCATCGTCCGCCATTTTCTGACGGAGAACCTGATGATCTGTCTGGCGGGCGTCTTCCTTGGCAGCCTGGGGGCCTTGGCCCTCAGCCAATATCTGATGAACCACTATGAGCTGACCCGGCTGCCACTGTTCTACCTGTGGACCACCATGGTAGGCCTGGTGGTACTGAGCCAGCTGGCCGCGGCAGCACCGGCCCTGCGGGCCGCCAGGATCTCACCGGCTCTGGCCACCCGGTCAGTCTAGGACAGAGTACTGGATACTATGTTAAAAATCCGTAACCTATGGGTAACCCATCAAGGAGAAGTGTGGTCATGGACAGGATTCTAATCATCGACGATAACCCGGCAATCGGAGAGGCGCTCTCCCTGTTGCTGGAGCTCGATGGTCACAGTCCGCTGTGCTGCAGCTCTCCTGACGAGGCGTTGGAGGTGTTGGAGCAGGAGGAGATCGCCCTGGTGATTCAGGACATGAACTTCAGCACCGACACCACCTCTGGGGAGGAGGGGCGCGCCCTCTTCCACCAACTCCAGGAAAAGCAGCCCGGACTGCCGATCATTCTGCTTACCGCCTGGACGGATCTGGCCATGGCGGTAGAGCTGGTCAAAGCCGGCGCGGCAGATTACCTGGGCAAACCCTGGGATGACCAGAAACTGCGCCTGACCGTGACTAACTTGCTGGAGCTGTCCCGTCTGCGCAGGCAGGAGCTCGCACGCCACTACCAGCAGGCCAACCAACTTAATCTGCTGTCGAATTTCAACTTATGCGGCATGCAGGTGCACAGCCCGGCCATGGTCTCCCTGCTGGAAACCGCCACCCGGGTGGCCCCGTCAGATCTGCCGGTGTTGATCACCGGCCCCAACGGCGCCGGCAAAGAGCGAATCGCCGACATCCTTCACGCCAATTCCCCGTTGAGAGACAAACCGTTTATCAAGGTGAATGTGGGCGCCCTGCCCTCAGAATTGATGGAAGCGGAACTCTTCGGGGCGGAGGCCGGCGCCTATACCGGTGCCAGCAAGACCCGTGTTGGCCGCTTTGAAGCCGCCGATGGCGGCACCCTGTTTCTGGATGAGTTGGGCAATCTGCCCCTGTCCGGCCAGGTAAAACTGCTGAGGGTCCTGCAAACCGGCGAGTTTGAGCGATTGGGCAGTCATCAAACCCGCAAAGTTCGGGTACGAGTGATCAGCGCCACCAACGCCGATCTGCCCGCGGCCATCGCCGCCGGAGAGTTTCGTGAGGATCTCTACTATCGGCTGAATGTGGTGCAGCTTGCCCTGCCGCCCCTGGCGGAGCGTCCCGAAGAGATCCTGCCGCTGGCCCAGCATTTCCTGGGCGATAACGCCCAGTTGCAGGAGGATGCCAGACGCGCCCTGCTGGCCCACCCCTGGCCGGGCAACGTTCGCGAACTGGAAAACGCCATCTCCCGGGCCAGCCTGCTGAGCCAAGGTGGCCAGATTACTGCGGCCGATTTAGCCCTGGAGGCCCCACCTCCTGTTGTGGCCACCTCTCCCACCGAGCTGGACAGCAGCGCCATTACCCAGGCGCTGGCCCGTCATGGCGGCGTCATCGCCCGGGCCGCAAGGGCTCTGGGGGTGTCGCGCCAACAGCTCTACCGCCGCATGGAGAAACTGGGGATGCAACGTTGAGCCTGAGAGTACTGCTGGTGCTGATGTCGCTGCTGGCGTCACTGCTGGCCGCGGCCGGTGCCATAGCATTACAACGGTTTTTGCCAAACTTTGGCCCCATGCCAGACTGGGTGCAACTGCTGGTGCTGGTCAGCCTGCTGTTCGTTCCCCTGGCGACCCTGTTCTTTTATCTGACCCGGCCACTGCGCCAAGGGCTGGCATCTCTGGAAGCTGGCGTACTCAACTTTTCCGATTCTGACTTCAGTGCGTCACTGCCGGTGCGAGGCTCGCCTGAAATCAAGGCGCTGTCAGTGCATTACAACCAGATGGCAGTCAAATTGCGACAGGAGCGCTACACCCTGCATCAACGGGAGCTGATCCTCGATAAGGTGATTCAAAACTCACCGGTGATGGTGCTGCTCACGGATCAGGAGCGGCGGGTGATTCTGGCGAACAGGGATACCGAGCGCTTTTTTGGTCAGAGTCAGTTAGAGGGGCTGTCTCTCGATAGCCTGTTGCGGGACCAGCCCGAGGCGGTGAGCGCTATGTTCACTGCTCAACAGGACGGTCTGTATCAACTGAAGCTGACCGAGGGAAGCAGTGACACCTATCACCTGGTGCAGGGACGATTCCAGTTGCACAACCGGCCCCACCGGCTGATTCTCATCCGCTGCCTGACCCGGGAACTGGCCCGGCAGGAAGCGGCTGCCTGGAAGAAGGTGATCCGGGTGATCAGTCACGAACTCAACAACAGCCTCGCCCCCATCAGCTCCATGAGTCACAGCGGTCGCGCACTGCTGGATGAACAAAGCGATCCCAGGTTACAGCGGGTGTTCAACACCATCGAAGAGCGCTGCAGCAGTCTGAACCGCTTCATTCAAGGCTACGCCACCTTTGCCAAGTTGCCGGCCCCTCGTCCTGAATCTGTCACCTGGCCAGAGTTTGTCCATGGGCTCTCTGCCCAGTATGGGTTCAAGCTGGATGGGGTATTGCCAGAAAAACCCGGTTGGTTTGACCCCAGCCAGGTGGAACGGGTACTGGTGAATCTTCTGAAGAACGCCTCGGAGAGCGGCAGTGAGTCGGATGAGATCACCCTGTCGGTAATAGCCGACGACGTTGGTGTACAGATGGTGGTCAGGGACAGAGGCAGTGGCATGAACCCGGCGGTGCTGGATCAGGCGTTGCTGCCGTTTTACTCCACCAAACATCAGGGAACCGGCCTGGGGCTGGCCCTGTGTAGGGAGATTGCCGAAGCCCACGGCGGACAGATTCAGCTGCAAAACCGCCAGGACGGCGGGCTAAAGGCGGCGATCTGGCTGCCCGGGCAACCAGGTTAACCGCCCAAGGGGATTCACCTGGTTGCCAAAAACGCAACATGGGGAGCTGATCAGCTCGCCCTGCTTTCCACAAACATCTGCTTGTAGGACTTGGTCTGCAGCGCATCGTCTGTCAGGCCAAACTGTTGCGCCAAGGCTTCAAGCTGAGAGCGGTAGACTGGCAGCTTAGATTCGTCATCGGTCATGATGGCAAACTCAGCAAAATCACCGATGCCCTCCAGGGAATCCACGGTGATGTGGAACTCTTCGACAAAATAGATGCTGCGGGTCTTCTGCGCTTTCAGTACCACTTCGAAACCCATGGTGTCCAACATGCTCAATGCATTGGAAAAGTCGGCAATGTTCGTGGCTTCACACCTGTCTGGCTCAGGCCCCTTGACTATCCACAGCTGAATATTGGATGGCTCGACGGTGCGAATGCACAGGCTTTTGTTTTCCGCGTGCAGAGACCCGTCGGGACGATCGAAATACCAGTCCGTCTCAACGTTGTCCTGATGCATGACTTCATGGGGGATCTGGCTCAGGGTGTTCAAGAAGTCTGACTTCGAGTGAAGGCGGTACTTCAGCTCGACTTCATATCTCCCTTGGAAGTGGTCACTGGTCATGCTGGGGGTCCAATCGAAATGCCAATGCTAACACGGGCCAGACGGGCAAACTGTGAATCAAGACTTCAAACCCCTTCGGCCAGGCCAAAATCTGCCTCAGACAGGTGAAACTCAACCGTTTAATGGCCAGATAAGGAGCAGCATCGGCAAGGATACCGCCAGCACCAGCAGCTCCATGGGCAAGCCAAGTCGCCAGTAGTCGCCGAAGCGAAAGCCCCCGGGGCCCAGTATCAAGGTATTGTTTTGATGGCCAATAGGCGTGAGGAACGAGCATGAGGCTCCGACGGCGACCGCCATCAGGAAGGTGTCCGCATTGACGCCAAGCTGGGTGGCCAGACTCACCGCTATCGGGCACATCAGCGCCGCCGTGGCGGCATTATTCATAAAATCCGACAGGGTCATGGTTAGCAGGATCACCAGCGCCAGAATCACCTCGGGGTGCTGGAGATCAAACAAGCCGAGGCTGGATTGGGCGATCCAATGGGCGGTTCCCGTGCTCGACATGGCGCCGGCCACCGGCATCATCGCCCCAAGCAGTACGATGACGGGCCAGTCTACGGCATTGTACAGCTGACTGAGGGGAATGATGCCCGTTAGCAAGAACACCAGCACACCAAGCACAAAGGCACTGGCCGAGGCCAGAATGCCCGCGCCGCTGAGCAGCAGGACACCGGCAAGTATCAGCAGCGCCAGCATGGCTTTGCCGGTGTCGTTCAGGGCCAGATTCCTCTGGGCCAGGGGCAGGCAGCCATAGCCACTGGCAAAGGTCGCCTGAGAGTCTCTGTCCCCCTGGAGCAGCAGCAGGTCCCCTGCCCTGAAAGGCGTTGTCTTCAGGCGATGGATGGTGTGCTGACCCTGTCTGGAGATCGCCATCAGGGTCAGGCCGAAGCGGTTGCTGAGGCCAATATCCCTGGCAGAGCGTCCAAGGAGAACGGAGTTGGGCATGACCACATACTCTTGAAAGGTGGTTTCGATGTCTCTTTCTTCCTCCGCCATGGGTTGAATCTCTGACTCCTCCCGCTCTGATGACGGCAGCTCCAGCTTCAGCAGTGCCAGGGCGCTGCTGAGATCTTTCGGCTCCAGCTCAAGCAACAGGGTGTCACCTTGGGCCACCTTGCGCCAGGGCAGTGCCGGGCTCAGCCTCAGGTTGCCCCGATGCAGTGCTACCACCTGACCCTCGATCCCCTCCTGTTCGAGCGTCGTTTCCAGCGCTGCCAGAGACTGGCCTATGGAGGGGCTCTGTTCACTGACAATGGCTTCAGTGAGGTAACTGCCACTTTCGAAATCGCTCCCCAGTTTGGCCTTACGCTTTGGCACCAGGCGCCACCCCAGTAGAACCACGAAGGCAACACCGGCCAAGGCGACGGCTAAGCCAACAGGGGCAAAATCAAACAGCTGAAAGTGGCTCTGGCCGTTATCGGCCCGAAACCCTGAAACAATCAAGTTCGGTGGCGTGCCAATCAGGGTAATCATGCCACCCAGGACGGTGCAAAAGGAGAGAGGCATCAGCAGTTGGCCCGGCGCCATCTCCGCCCGATTGGCCACAGAGATGGCTAATGGCATCAGCAGAGCCATGGCTCCGACGTTATTCATAAAGGCAGAGAGGAAGGCGCCAACAAGGCAGAGTATGGTCAGAGACAGCAAAGGCCCGGCCTGTTTGGGCAATATTCTGTCCGCCAGAAGGTTAAGAACGCCGCTGGACTGCAAGCCGGCACTGATGATGAGCACTGCGGCCACCGTGATGACTGCGGGGTGGGAGAATCCGGAAAAGGCCTGAGCTTCCGGGATCAGGTCCAACAGGACGCAGGTCATCAAGGCGATCAGGGCTATCACATCATGACGCCAACGGCTGAAGAAAAACAGCAGGATGGTGCCGGCGAGAACCGCAGTAACCAACAGATGCTCGGACATACAGCCCTTCCCCGTTTTAAGAACATGGCTTCAGTATGGCCGTTGCCCGAGTAAGGGCAAATTGGACAAGGTAACTATCTCTTTTACCGGTTTGCATGCTCAATTGGAAAAAATCTTGTGAGGAATCCTGTTCAGTCGCTTTTGGATTGCCTATGAAAGTGTCACCGGCCTGCGATAATTACCTCTGCACATGTTTGAATAAACGGGCTAGGCAAACACCCACTCAACTGGCCAATTATTGCCCTAATCATCCATGCGTTAGCTTAGAATTTATTCGATGAGCTAAAGTCGGCCTTTAAACAATGGTTGCATATTATTTTTACCCTCTTCAAAAACACATCTATTCGGGCTGATCGCTGCATGGGCTGTGAGACATTGACCATTCCAAAAAGTCATCCTCGAGTGTAAATTGTCAATGCCTTTCAGTCGGTTGGCACTAGACCTGGTGGCGACTGAAGTCGTGATATCAGTTTACCGATGGACAGGTTATTTGGGCGGTTTAGGCGTAATCGCCCTGTCTTTGGCAGCGGGGGATGTAACAGTCATTGTGTTTTCTTCCGTTGTCGTAACTGAAGTGAATATAAGAAAAGGAATGCCCCAATGTCTAAACGAATTATAGCTCTTGCTGCATGCTCTCTGCTTTTTGCTGGTTGTGCCAGCGTCCCGATGGAAAACTCAGAGCTGTCAAACAAGGCGAAAGAGTTTTCGGCGCCTTCTGAAGGCAAAGCAGGCCTCTATGTATTCCGTTCCGGTGCATTTGGTGCCGCGCTGAAGAAAGATGTCTGGGTGGATGGAGAGTGTATGGGTGAGACAGCTCCAAACATGTTCTTCTTTAAGGAGATCGACGGAAATAAGGAGCATAAGGTCTCTACCGAGTCTGAGTTCTCTCCCAATGACTTGATGATTGAAACTGAAAGCGGCAAAAACTACTTCGTTCGCCAGTACATCAAGATGGGAGTATTTGTCGGCGGTGCCGGCGTTGAGCTGGTTGATGAGGAAACAGGTAAGAAAGAAGTAGCTCCGCTTAAACTTGCAAAGCAAGGCAAGTGCAGTAAAAAGTCTTAGATCCGTAAACTAAGTATCAGGGTGTCCGCGGAGGCTATTGCGGACACTCTAGTCAAAGCGAGTTGTTGTTCGCGAATCTTACCTTAGTCATTGTATGCGACTGGCAGAATTATGCAGGAAAGAGCAGCGACTGTAGCAGTGAGTACATCTACAGGCATAAACGTTAAGCTGTAATTCTCCCAAAACAGTCATGGCATTTAAATATCCTACCTTGCCTCTTAGCCCAAACTGATCATCTAATCCTTTGATCCATATCGTTTTGTGATACGTGTTGAGGTGCTACTTTTAAACGTGTTGCACACAGGAGTGTGCCTGAAAATCAAGGACGGTTTATGAGGCAATGTTCAAAATGCCAGAGGCCAATCCCCTCTCACTATGGCCGCTGTACCCACTGCCACCCTCCTACTCTCGGCGATCGTTTGTTGGCATCAAGACGGGTTCACTACCCCGGCCTGCTGGCCGTCGTCTGCATCGGCATGGTGATTCTGTACTGGCTTCCAGCTTAGGCCTGATCGGGGCGGGTTTTACTGGTCTGCTTCAGCAGATAGAGACAGATCAGGATGATGGCTGAAAATCCCAGCACGCCCCCCAGGCGCCAGGTGGGTAGTGGCGATCCAATAAAGGCGATATAGAGGGCAATGCCCACCCCCATCAGCGCCTCGCCGGTGATCAGCCCCGAAGCCAACAAGACCCCTCGGTTGTTGTCATACTGGCCACTTTCGCCCTGTTGTTGTTTGGCGACCGCGGCTGCCAACAGACCACCGACGAAGATGGGGACCGACAGCCCCAGAGGCAAATAGATCCCCACGGCGACTGCCAGGACCGGGAATCGGAATCTGGCGCCACGCCTCTCCTGATACAGATCCAGGGCGATGAGCACCACCGCCAGAGCGAACCCCATATAGATGAAGTTCCACTCGATCCCCTGGCCGAAGATGCCCTGGGCCAAGGCCATCATCAGCCCGGCCTGGGGGGCGGCAAGAACCCGATCCTCTGAGCCGCCCTCGAGGGGACGACCGATGCCGTAGCCCGCATCCAGCACGCTGAGTATCAAAGGGATCACCAGGGCCGCCGCCACGACCCCGACGACCTGGAACAGTTGCTGACGCCAGGGGGTGGCCCCCACAAGATGACCACACTTCAGATCCTGCATGTTGTCCCCGGCAATGGCGGCGGCCGAGCAGATAAGGGCCGCCAGATAGATCACTGCAATGGGCCCAAGCATGGCGCCGGGTCCCTCTTTGCCGACGATATTCACCAGAATCAGCGCAGAGGTGATCACCGTAGCTATGGTGACCCCGGAGATGGGGTTGTTGGAACTGCCCACCAGCCCGGCCATGTAACCGGCTACCGAGGCAAACAGGAAGCCGAGCACCAGCATCAGCACTGTCATCAGTGCCGCCACCATCAGCTTGTGTTCGTAGTCGGTCATGGCGATGTAGAAGATGGAGTAAAGAGGAATGATGGCAGCGACCACCACCAGCAGCACTATGGAGAACGGCGTGTCCGCTTCTGTCCTGGGAAATGCCTGGTCTATGGTGGTGCGACTATGGCGATAGGCCTTGAGTGAAGCGCGAATGCCGCGGGTAAGGGGTTTTGCCAGCGCGACCAGAGACCAGAGGCCGCCGACCATCATGGCGCCGACGCCAATATAGCGACACTTTTGCCAGGCAGCAGCGGCGATGCTGCGCCACTGCTGGTCAGTTATCTGCTCGACGGTCAGTGCCTGGCTCAGGCCGGCTGAGAGCAATACCGCTTCCTTGTTCAATAGCCAGTTCAGTGGGACTCCGATGAGGGTACCGATAACCCCGCCGAGAAACACCAATACCGCGATGTTGATGCCGACGATGTAGCCCACGCCAATCAGCGCCGGACTCAGGGTGATGCCGCCACTGAACAGGTAGCTGCCCCCAAGCCAGTGACGGACCATGCCAATGCCGCCGGCAAACAGACCGAATCCAGACTCCAACAGCTTGTAGATGGCGCCCAGGGTGCCCGCCTGGGCCAGAAGCTTGATGCCTGAAGTGGGCAGATCCGGTTGTTGTGTCGGCTTATCTTTGTCGGTAGCCACCCCACCGGTCTTCAACACCTCGGCGGTGGCCAGCCCCTCCGGGTAACTGAGTCTGGCCTCGACAATCAGCGCCCGCCTTAATGGGATGGTAAAGGCAACGCCCAGAATGCCGCCGACGATGGCGATGGACACCATGGGCCAGTAGAGGTAACCGTGCCAGGCCTGCATCATCACCAGCGCCGGGATGGTGAAGATGATGCCTGCCACCAACGACTCCCCGGCAGACGCCGAGGTTTGGACCATGTTGTTTTCCAGGATGTTGGAGCGGCGAAACAGGCGCAGGATGCCCAAAGAAGCCGCTGCGGCAGGAATGGAGGCGGAGACCGTCATCCCCACCAGCAGGCCGATGTAGGCATTGGCCGCGGCCAGTAACACAGACAACAGCATGCCCAACACCAGGGCTTTGAAGGTGATCTCATCCAGTTGCTGCTGCGGACCGACAATGGGAGGCGGAAGCGGTTGATTCATGGGTGCTCATCCAGACTCTTCCCTTATTCCAAGCTAGCAGACTGTGGTCAAAACGCACTAAGGCTGCTTGAGTTTACGCAGAAGCAGGCCATTGGTGGTGCCCTGGATCAACAGACTGAACAACACCACACCGAACACCATGGACTGTATGGTCCACCAGTAGGGCAACTCGGTCGGCAGTGACAGCACCAGGGCGATGGCAATGGCCCCCCTGAGCCCGCCCCACACCAGCAGTCCCTGCCAGGCCAGGCTCAGGGGCTGAACTGGTTTCAACAACAGGGCGCAGCCGGCGACCGCCACCAGGCGGCCGGTCAGGGCGGCAACGATGGCAATGGCCATCGCCAGCCAGCGCTCGCTGAACATCTCCAGGGTGATCACCAGCCCCATGATGACAAACAGCAGCGACATGAAGGTCAGCCCCAACCAGCTCCAACCCAGCATAATGGACTCAAGGCTGACGTTGGTTGTTTCCTTAAGCCGCCACCTAAGCACCAGGGCACTGGCCATCACCGCCAGAATACCGGACAGGTGCAGCCCATGTTCGGCCAGATAGAAACTGGAAAAAGCCAGGGTTACCATGATCAACATGGTGACGTCGGGACGGCCCAGGAAACCGCAGACTATGGCTGCCAGCCAACCAAGCAGCGCGCCCAGTGCCAGGCCTCCGAAAAACACCTTTAGGAAGGTGACAAGATCGGAGACGGCAACACTGCCTCCACCCCGCAAGGCAAACCCCAGCAGCAGGCTGAACAGCACCACGGCGCTGGCGTCGTTAAACAGACTCTCACCCTCAAACAGGGTGGTCAGGGCCTCCGGCGCTCGCTGACTCTTCAACTGACTAATCACTGCGACCGGGTCGGTGGCGGCCAATATGGCCCCGGTCAGCAGCGCAGCCAGCCAGGGAAACCCCTGAGGATGGCCTAACCCCCAATAGGTCAAAGCACCAATGATCAACATGTTGATGACCATGCCCAGAGTCGCCAAGGTCAGCACCGGAGCCAGCCATTGCCTCAGTTGCTCAGGTTTCAGGTGCCAGGCCGCTTCGAAGATCAATACCGGCAGTACGATAAAGAACACCAGATCCTTGAGGTTATGCGCTCTTATACCGGTATCCAGAGAGAAGACGCCCAGCCCCTGGCCGGCAACGAAGCCCACCAGCAGACACGCCAGAGTCGACTCCAATCTGAACGCTTTGGCAACGACCAGCCCCGCCAGTGCCAGGGTAACCAGGGACAGCACCTGTCCCAAGGTGGTCAGCATCGGCGTCTCCTGTTTACCTGAATGTCATCCTCTTAAGTTAGTCGAATTACCTGTTGTGCCTAAGGTTGCAACCAGTGCAACGGCCCGGCAACATGGCATAAATCGCGCTAATCCGATCCCTCTTTTGTTTCATTTCCAAGGGCTTTCGTCCTTTGTCACAATCCTTCGCCCTACCCTGATTCATTAACCACCGGGAGTGTCGCGGGTGACTGAAATGCAATTGATTCTGGTGCTGTGGTTGGTTGGTGTGCTCACCGAAGCGATCACCGGTGCCCTGGCAGCGGGCCGCAACCGCATGGACCTGTTCGGTGTGGTGATGGTGGCTTGTGTCACCGCCATCGGTGGCGGCACGGTTAGGGATGTCCTGCTTGGGGGTTATCCGCTGATCTGGGTGGCCCAGCCCCAATATCTGGTGGCCATTGCGATAACCGCGCTGTTGACCGTGGCCTGTGCCCCGGTAATGCGCTACCTGACCCGGTTGTTTCTGACTCTGGATGCCTTGGGACTGGCGGTGTTCTCCATCATCGGCGTCCAGAAAGCCCTGTCGCTCGGCCACACGCCGGTGATCGCCATCGCCTCCGGCCTGATAACCGGTATCTTTGGTGGAATTCTTCGGGATCTGTTCTGCCAGAGGGTACCTCTGGTGTTTCAGAAAGAGCTCTACGCACTGGTGTCCCTGACCACCGCCGCCCTGTATATGGGCCTGACCCTGGCAGACCTGTCCGAGTGGGTGAAGTTGGCCGTCTGCCTGCCTCTGGGATTTAGCCTGCGACTTCTGGCCATCCGTTTTCACTGGTCGGTGCCCACCTTCGATTACCAGGAGCAGACTGCGCATTAGGGCGTGCTGACATTTGCCAAATGTTTTTGCGCCGGCATCCAGCCGCTCACGCCTTGGGGTGGACATTGTGCCCAAGATGAGCACGGCCTAAGAAAGGCGCCATGTGGCGCCTTTTTTAATCCACCACCAGGGAGAGGTGGATGCGATCCTTGTTCCACAGCTCGATGATCTTTCTGGTCTTCGCTTGATTCCAGTAGCATTTGCCGAACAGGATGATGCCGGCCCCCTCCAACTGTTCGCGCTCCTCAATGCCAAAACGTTGCAGCAGCTGGTCCCGGTAACGGCGAATGGGGATGCCCACGTCCTGGCAGCCTGCAGGGTTCAGCCACTGCATCTCTTTGTCCGAATGAGACAGCGTCCCCCAGAACATCTTGGGCCTGGCCTCTTTGGCGCTGTCGGCAGCCTTCGCCTCGGAAAAGGGCACAAACAGGTTTTTGGCCTTGAACTGATACCCCTTATCCAGCTCGATAAGGGCATCACTGCTGCCCAGGTCACTGTCTCTGAGCAGGCTGTGCAACGCCTTGGTCAGGGTTAAGGGCTTAGGCTTGCCTGCCTTGGCTGTGGTTGACGAGGCCCTGGTGTTGCCGGTGCTCGCCGGTTTATCAGCCTTGCCTTTGGGGGACTCCTCAAAGCTGAACGGGGTGACCGCTTGGTCCAGCAGTCGATCCACCTCCTTGGCGTCCTTCTCCTCTTTTTCCCGCTGTGCAGTGCGCCGCTCCAGGGTGCATTCCTGGGTGTGGTAGCGGGAACCAAAGCAGGCGGAACGACCATGACTGCTGGCTTTGCGGTAAAACGCAGGTTGATGACACTCAGGACAAAACAGTTTTTGCCGCTTGGACTCCCGCTCCTCAACGCTGAGCGCCTCAAAGCTGATGATGGAGTAAAGGTGCTGCTGTTCACCCTCTCTCCAGATTGCATCAAACATGATTTGGGCCGATATCTCTCTGAACAATGACCCTTTATATCACAGCCTCGACGACTCTTTGTGCTTGAGATGTCTATGATGATGGCTCAGATGAGGCAGTCCATAAGCAGACAGGGGACTGTTCCATAAGGGCAACATTCGCTAAGTTGAAGTTCTGTTCAGATTGCCGGAGTCACTATGCAGACCGCCATCTCGATTCTGGTGTTCGCCATGATGTTGGTGGTGGGCAGTGGCCTGGTGACTGAACGGCAAGATCTCAAGATGCGGACGGGGAAAACGGCGGCTTTGGTGGGCGCGCAACTGTTGCTGCCTCTGTTGGTGCTGCTCATTGGCGGCCTGATGGGAATGGCCGAGCCCTTGCTGCTTGCCCTGGTGGTTATCGCCTTGTGCCCAGGTGGCACTGTATCGAACTTCTACACCCACCTGGCCAAAGGCGCGGTGCTGCTGTCCGTGACCCTGACGACGCTGTCGGGCCTGTTGTTCGTGGCACTGGCCATCCTGGCTTCCCTTGTGCTCTCCCCCATCGACTCGGCTCTGGCGTTCACCGCCACAGGGCAACTGCTGTTTTTTCTGTTGGCTCCCCTGCTGTTGGGCGTCGCCGCCGCGAGACAATACCCTGCCTGGGCCGGCAAAGTCAGGCCCTATCTGGAGTTTGCCATCGGCATTGGTCTGATTGTGGTCGTGGCCAAACTGATCATCGACCATCATGGGTTGGCCCGGGACTGGGGTGTTCAGATGTGGCTGGGCTGTACCCTGTTCACCTTGGGCGCTATGGGGCTTGGCAAGCTGACCGCTGTGACGGCCGGCTTGAACCGGGACGAGAGCGTGGCGGTGGTGGTGGAATTTCCCTGTCGAAACCTGGCTTTGGCCACCTATCTGGCGCTGATTCTGGGACTGGCTCAGGAGGTGGTACTGATGACGGCCATCTGCTTTTGCACCCAGTTGCCCCTGCTTGGCGCCTACGTGGCGTCGAAACGGCGCTTGATAAGCTAGGTCGCGCCTCTGAGTGTTTGCGAGGGCAGTTCGCCAAAGTGACGACGGTACTCACCGGCAAAACGTCCCAGCTCCAGAAACCCCCAATTCATGGCGATGGCGGCTACGCTTCCCTGCCCTGTCAGCAGCTCCCCTCTGGCGCCGTTGAGCCTGACCAGCTTTAGGTAGTGGTTGGGGGAAACCCCGATACTGTCTCGAAACCCATACTCCAGGCTGCGCTCACTCATGCCGGCTATCTGGCACAGCCTCGCCATATCAGGTAACTCCCTGGCGTACTCTTCCAGATAGGCCATCACCCTTCGGGCCCCCTCAATACGGCGTGCCGGGGAGCGAACCAGACTGGCCGGTTGGCATCGCCCCGCCAACACCTTTACCAGTGCTTCCACCCCCTGATGCTGAAGCGACTCGGAAGGCTGGTCCAACAGCTGACGCAGCTCAATGGCAAATTGGGCCAGCTCTGAGGGCCGGCAAGCCTGAAGCCCCAGGTTCAGACTAAGATCCTCCGCCTCGACGCCCAGTCTGGGCACAGCGCTTTGCAGGAACACTTCCCTGTCCAGGGCAATGCACAGGTAATCCAGCCTCTCTTGAAAGCTAATGTCCCATTGGCCACCCACTGCCTGAACCAGTTGAGGGCCCTGACGGGTCTGACCACAGAAACGAAACTCACCGGAGTGAGGCAGAATGACGGCAAAAGGCAGCCTCTGTTCACCGGGCTGCGCCTCAATTCTGGCGCTGATGGAGAGGGTCTCGCGAAAGATCTGGACCCCACGACCGTTGCTTTCCAAGTATCCGGCCTGAAGTCGCCCGGGCTTGAGCTGTTGATACTGTCTGCGCTTGCCGGCCTGAAACCGGGCCAGCTCGGAAAACTCCGAGGTGATCAACTGTCTCCTGCCGCTTTGCGGAATCTGCATACTCTGTCCCACCCGCTGCTGATAACGTTTCATTAACAGTCCCTGGTGACTATTTACCGGTGAAGTGTCGCAGACTGTCAATCACCCAAAAGCACCATATGGCTTTAGTCTGTGCCTTACCCAAGCGCTAACAAAAATCGACGGCTTGTGCCGACTTAAAGGATCTAAGTATGAGACATACCCTTGTGATGATGGGGCTGAGTACGCTGTTGCTCTCGCCGCTGTCCGCCATGGCAGAGGATCAGGTATCCGCAAAACCCGCCACCAAATATACCCAGGAGGCGAACGCCAAGGTTCTGAAAACCCTGCCTTTCAGTGATAGAGAGGATTTCGACAACGCCAGTCGCGGTTTGCTGGCCCGGCCGGACACCCTAACCATCAAGAATGCCAATGGCGACGTGGTGTGGGATCTGGAGCAGTACAAGGGTTACATCGGACTGGATAAGGCATCACCGGATACGGTGAACCCCAGCTTGTGGCGCAACGCTCAACTGAACATGGAGTATGGCCTCTATGAGGTGATGGACGGCATCTACCAGGTGCGGGGCTATGATCTGTCCAACATCACCTTTGTGCGGGGCAAAAAAGGCTGGATTGTGTTTGATCCTCTGATCTCCCCGGAGACGGCTGCCGCCTCCAAGGCGTTGGTCGACAAGCAGTTCGGCGACCGCCCGGTGACCGCCGTTATCTACAGCCACAGCCACCTGGATCATTTTGGCGGCGTGCGTGGCATTGTCGATGAGAAGGATGTGAAATCAGGCAAGGTGAAGATCATCGCCTCAGAAGGATTTACCGAGCATGCGGTGTCCGAAAACGTGATTGCCGGCAACGCCATGGGCCGGCGCGCGGTATTCATGTACGGCGCCATGCTGCCCAGAAACGCTCAGGGCGGGGTGAACGGCGGCCTGGGCCAGACCACCTCAACCGGTCAGGGCAGCCTGATCGCCCCCACAGACTACATCACCGAAACAGGTCAACAGATGACGGTGGATGGGGTCAAGATGGTGTTCCAGTTTACCCCGGGCACCGAAGCGCCCACTGAGATGAACACCTATTTCCCAAAGATGAAGGCGCTGTGGATGGCGGAGAACTCCACCAACACCATGCACAATGTGCTGACGTTACGAGGCGCCAAGGTGCGGGATCCCCTGATTTGGGCGGCCTACCTCAATGAAACCATCGAGATGTGGGGAGACCAGGCCACGGTAAAATTCCAATCCCACCACTGGCCGGTGTGGGGCACGGAGAAGATCGTCGATTACCTGAAGAAGCAGCGGGACATCTACAAGTTCATCCATGATCAATCGGTGCGACTGATGAACAAGGGCTACACAGGTGAGGAGATCTCCGAGATGATCGCCCTGCCCGCCTCTCTGGAAAACAACTGGGCCACCCGGGGCTACTACGGCACCCTGCGCCACAACAGCCGCGCCGTGTATCAGCGTTACATGGGCTGGTACACAGGCAACCCGTCGGATCTGAACAACCTGCCTCCGGAGCAGGCCGCCAAGAAATACGTCGATTACATGGGCGGCAAGCGCAAATTGATGCGCAAGGTGCGTAAGGACTTTGACAAGGGTGAGTATCGCTGGACCGCCGAGGTGCTGAAGCATCTGGTGTTTGCCGATCCTAAGAACAGGGACGCCCGACTGTTGCTGGCCGACAGCTACGAGCAGCTGGGTTATCAGGCGGAGTCCGGTCCCTGGCGCTCTGTCTACCTTCAGGGCGCCTATGAACTGCGAAACGGCCTGCCCAAAGGCATGGCCCTGGAAACCGCCTCACCGGACATCATCGCCAACATGCCAGTGACCATGCTGTTCGACTACCTTGGGGTGCGCCTGCTGCCGGAGAAGGCTGAGGGTAAAACCCTGGCATTGAATCTGAGCTTCACTGACATTGATGAGCAGTATGGCCTGACCGTGGAGAATTCGGTCCTCAACTACTCCAGCCGCCCTTCAGAAAACGCCAACGCCAGTGCCACCCTGACCAAGGAGACCCTGACCAAAATCCAGTTGGGCCAGCTCTCCTTCGATGATGCGGTACGCAGTGGCGAGGTGAAGATTGAGGGCAACAAGCAGGCGTTCGACAGCTTCTTTGCCATGCTGGACAGCTTCGAATTCTGGTTTAACATTGTGACGCCTTAGACGACATATCATCAGCCAGACCCCTTGAGGTGGCCGCCTAGGTTTTTGGGGGCCACCTCCCTTGATTTAACTCCTATAGTTAGGGAAAGCTTGTCGTCGGTCGCTGTCGATGCCGTTCGAGTTGGCCTTACTGGCCCTGCTATTCCTGATTCTTTCCCTGTTGGTTGGGGCATTGGTTCGCCACGGCCTCAAAGGCTTGCCTGTCCCCTACACCGTGGTGCTGCTGATCATCGGCCTGCTGCTGGGGATGGTGCAACGCGCCGGACTGATCACTGATTCTGCGCCTATGCTTACCCAGAGTCTGGCCCTGGTCAGTGACATCACCCCTGAAGTGATCCTCTATCTGTTCCTGCCGACCTTGATCTTTGAAAGTGCCTTCTCCCTGGAGGTTCACCTGTTCCGGCGCATGGCGCCGCAGATCGCCCTGCTGGCCATTCCTGGGCTGATTATGGCCACCCTGCTCACCGCGTTGCTGGCCTGGCAGTGGTTTCCCTGGGAATGGAGCTGGGCGCTGTGCCTGTTGTTCGGTGCCCTCATCAGTGCCACCGATCCTGTAGCGGTGGTGGCTCTGCTGAAAGAGGTCAGCTCCCGCAAGCGCCTGGAAACCCTCATTGAGGGGGAGTCCCTGCTCAATGATGGCACCGCCATTGTGCTGTTTTCCCTGTTCTACTCCATGGCGATCAGCGGCGCGGCCAGCGTGTCACCCCTGAATGTGGTGCTGGATTTTATCTGGGTGGTGGCCGGGGGGCTGCTGGTGGGTGCCGTCACCGGTGTGATTACCGTCGCCTGGGTGGGAAAGGTGTTTAACGACCCCATCATAGAGATCACCCTGTCCGTGGTAGCGGCCTATCTGGTGTTCTTCATAGCCGAGCGTCTGCACCTGTCCGGGGTGGTGGCTCTGGTGACCCTGGCCCTGGTCTTTGCCGGTACCGGCAGGACCCGAATCTCTCCTGAAGTGGCCGGTTTTCTTCATCACTTTTGGGAGGTGATGGCCCATATGGCCAACACGGTGATCTTCCTGCTGGTGGGGATTCTCATCGCTGCCCGGGTACCTCTGGATCAGCCGGATCTCTGGTGGTCCCTGCTGTTGCTCTATCCGGCGCTGCTGGTCATTCGCGGCATCACCATAGGTGCATTCCTGCCCCTGCTGAGACGAATAGGGATAGGGCTGACCCGGGAGAAGGCCCTGGTGCTGCTCTGGGGAGGACTGCGCGGCGCCGTGTCCCTGGCTCTGGCCCTGACCATTGCCGTGGATCAACTTCTGCCCAGAGAGGTGGCGGATCAGATCCTGTTTTTGTGTGCCGGCACCGTGGTGCTGACCATAGTGATCAACGGCAGCACCATGGGGCACCTGCTCGGCATGCTGGGGCTCAACCAATTGCCTGCGGCCAAACAAGCTACGGTGGACAGGGTTAAGGGTATTGTGACCGATGAGCTGCATCAGTTGCTGCCCAACCTGATGACCCACCCCTTCCTGAGCCGGGCCAACTGGCGCCAGGTGAAACGCAACATCCTGCTGCAGGAACGCACTGTGGATGAAGAAAGCCACTTAGCTGCCCCATCTGCCCTGGGACTGGCGTGTCGCAGGCGGCTGCTGGAGACAGAGCGGCAGAGTTACTGGGCACAGTTTGACAAGGGTACCCTGGGCCGACGCTCGACCCAGTTATTGGTTCAACTGGTCGAACACGCCCTGGATGGCGATGCAGAGATCGGTCCCAGGACCTCATTGCAGCCCTTGTGGATGACCCCGCTGTGGCTCAGTTGGGGAAGGAGATTCCCTCTGCTTCGTCCCTGGGCCAACAGCCAGCTCTACCGTCACCTGGCTCTGGGTTACGACCTGGCCAGAGGGTTTATGGAAGCGCAGGTGGATCTGAAATCCCACATACGGGAGCTGGCGCCGGACACGGCTCTGGCGCAGAGACTGGCTGTCGAGGTGGAGCAGAACCTGTCTCTGGCAGAGCAGCACATCCATCAGATTCGGGACCGTCACCCTGAACTGGTTCAGGCCCTGGAAACGCAAGCGGCCAGTCGGCTGCTGCTAAACCGGGAGCGCACCGTGATACGCCGGCAGATGGGCATGGCGGTTCTGGCCGAACCCGAGGCGCAAAAATTGCTCGAGGCTGTTGAGGGACGCATGCACAAGCTGCAAAGAACCTCGATGATGGAACAGCCGGACGCAGAGCGCCCCCTTAAGCTGTTTCCCTGGGCCAGGCGCTGCAGGGAGTCCAGCCGCAAGGCGCTGCACGACGCCTTGGTGATCACCAGCTACGGCGACGGCGACCTCATTCTCGAGGCGGGAACGGAACTGGGTAGCATTGGTGTGGTGGTCGAGGGCAGTGTCGAGGCGCGCTGGCGAATGGCCGGGTCCACCAGGCTCAAGATACTGACGCCCGGTGAGATGGTGGCGTTATCTGTCCTGGAAAGTGGCCAGGCTCAGGCCAGCTACCGGGGGCGGAACCTGTGTAAAATCGGCTGGCTGGAGGTGCAGCTGGTTAAAAAGCTGATGACTCAGGATGAAACCCTGATGGGCCTGTTGTCCGAGCAGTTGCAGATGGAGCTGACGCGCCCCGGAGTGGATGAGGACAAGAGCGGCCCGGGTTAAGGCCGCTCTTTGGGTGCTGGTTACAGGCCGAGTTTCTCAGCCACATAATCGGCGTCTTTGTCGCCTCGACCGGAGAGATTCACCAAAATCTTCTGATCCTTGGGCAGGCGTGTGGCTTCTCTCATGGCCCAGGCTACGGCGTGAGCACTTTCCAGGGCAGGAATGATCCCCTCTACCCGGGAGAGGGTCATAAAGGCTTCCAGACACTCCTTGTCGGTCACAGTGTCGTACTCTACCCGCTCCAGCTCCTTCAGGTAGCAGTGCTGAGGCCCCACACCTGGGTAGTCCAGGCCAGACGCAATGGAGTGAACCGGCAGAGGCTCACCGGATTCGTCCTGCAGCACATAGCACTTGAAGCCGTGAAGCTCTCCCGGGGTACCCAGGGTCAGGGTGGCGGAGTGATCCGGGGTATCCAGCCCCTTGCCGGCAGGCTCCACTCCAACGATGCGCACATCGTCATCGCCGAGGAAGGCGGTAAACAGACCGATGGCGTTGGAGCCGCCACCGACACAGGCGGAGATCACATCGGGCAGCTGCTGATGACGCTCCTGGAACTGTTGGCGTGCTTCGCGGCCGATGATGCTTTGAAAGTCGCGCACCATCTTGGGAAACGGATGGGGACCAACCACAGAGCCAATGGCATAGATGTAGTCTCTGGGGTTCTCCATGTAAGCCACAAAGGCGCTGTCGACGGCGTCCTTAAGGGTCGCGGTGCCCTGAGTCACCGGAACCAGATCGCAGCCGAGGATCTTCATCTTGGTGACGTTGGGGTGTTCCTTCTCGATGTCCACCTGCCCCATGTGGATCTCACAGGGGATCCCCACCAGGGCACAAGCGGTTGCCAGGGCAACGCCGTGCTGACCGGCACCGGTTTCGGCGATCACCTTCTTCTTGCCCATGTACTTGGCCAGCAGGGCTTCGCCAAGGCAGTGGTTAATCTTATGGGCACCGGTGTGGTTCAGATCTTCCCGCTTCAGGTAGATTTGGGCGCCACCGAGCTGATCGCTCAGGCGCTGGGCATGATAAATGGGGCTGGGACGGCCCACGTAGTCCTGGAACAGCTGCATCAGCTCCTGTTGAAACGCGTCGGTCTGACGGATCTCCTCGTAGGCCAGATTAATCTCATCCATCACCTGTTTCAGGTCCGGTGGGATGATCTGTCCGCCGAAGGGACCAAAGAAGCCCTGTTCATCGGGCATGGGGGCAAATTCAAAGCGACTCATTTCCTGCTCCTGCACTACTTCTGTTCTGTGGGTGAACCCCAATGGCTGTTGCCGAACCATAACAGTGTAACCATTTCATTCCAAGCGTAATTTCAGCAATACATGAGCCTGATAAAACTAAAGTATTAGCGCTGATTTAAGGTGTAACGAAATGGCTACAGTCGCTGTTTGGCCGGCACTGCGGCGTGAGCGAGATTCAGGGGGCGTGGCGGCGAAAATCTCGGCGCTCGGAGCAGGACAGGCACGGTCAGGCCACAAAAAGCCCCCATGGCGTTTGAGGCTTGGGCTCAAGCTGGTATCATCGGCGGTCACCAAATTTGTTTGACTGACTAGACAGAGCCGATCCTTATGGGAAGAAGTTTCGAAGTCCGCAAGCTGTCCATGGCAAAGACCGCAGCGGCAAAGACCAAGGTGTACTCCAAGTACGGAAAAGAGATCTACGTGAGCGCCAAGAACGGCGGCCCCGATCCCGATGCTAACCTCTCCCTGCGCCGATTGATCGACAAGGCCAAGAAGGACCAGGTTCCTGCTCACGTCATCGAGAAGGCCATCGACAAAGCCACTGGTGGTGCCGGCGAAGACTACGCCCCAGCCCGCTACGAAGGTTTTGGTCCGGGTAACTGCATGGTGATCGTTGACTGTCTGACCGACAACGGCAACCGTACCTTTACCGAGGTGCGCCAGTGCTTCGTGAAGACCGATTCCAAGATTGGTGCCCCTGGCGCCGTTGCCCATATGTTCGACCACCAGGCAGTGCTGGCGTTTGAAGGCGACGACGAAGACGCGGTGCTGGAAGCCCTGATGATGGCCGACGTTGATGTCACCGACGTCGAAGTGGAAGATGGCACCGTCACCGTGTTCGCCCCTCACACCGAGTTTTTCAAGACCAAGACCGCACTGGTTGAGGCCTTCGGCGACATCAAATTCTCCGTTGAAGAGATCACCTTCATCCCCCAGACCTACACCACGGTCGAGGGTGAAGACGTGGCACGCCTGGAGAAGTTCCTGGCGATGCTGGAAGACTGCGACGATGTTCAGCAGGTCTACCACAACGTAGAGAGCCAGGACTAAGGGTTCTGTTCGAATTAAACCCGGCCTGGTGCCGGGTTTTTTATTGGAGTTTTCATGAGCCTTCCTGTTCAGCCACTGCTCGCGCTCACAGGGGCCAAGCGCATCGTCGAACTCGAGCTGATTCAGCCACTGTGGAACCAGTACGGAGGACTGTACCGGGCCCACCTTGAGGATGACCGCTGCGTCATTGCCAAGTGGGTGGTGCCCCCGGTCGGTCAGGACGGGCTGGGTCATAAGCGCAAACTGCGCTCCTACGAGGTAGAGCTTAACTGGTACCGTCACTATGCCGGTCACTGCGGCGACGCCTGCAGAGTGCCGGCCTACCTGGGGGAGATGTCCCTGGAACAAGGCACCCTGATGGTACTGGAAGATCTGGCCATCGCCGGTTTTTCCCCCTTAAGCCAGGACCAGGGTGACCCCGCGCTTGAAGCGATGATTCTGTGGCTGGCCGATTTTCATGCCCGGTTCATGGGCACCTCGCCTCAGGGGTTATGGGAACAGGGGTGCTACTGGCACCTGGCGACCCGGCCTGACGAGTGGACGGCCATGGAGCCAGGGCGACTCAAACAGGCCGCCGAGGCGATCGACGCCAGGCTACAAAGCGCCCGCTACCAAACCCTGGTGCATGGTGATGCCAAGGTCGCCAACTTCCTAAGCCACCGGGATGGCCGGGTGGCGGCCGTCGACTTTCAGTATGTCGGCGCCGGGGCCGGCGTCCGCGATCTCGCCTACCTGCTGGGCAGCGTCCTGGAGGACGACGCTTTGCAGGCCAGGGCGTTCGAGCTGCTGGCGCATTACTGTCAAGCACTCGGTCACCGCCTGACAGAGCGAGGCTGGACAACCACTGAGGTTGACAAGGTGCTGGCGGAACAACAGGCACTGTTCCCTTTTGCCTGGGCAGACTTTGAGCGCTTCTTGCAGGGATGGAGACCGGGACACTGGAAGCTGGGACGATTTTCTCGGGGGATGACCCGGCGGGCACTGCAGCTGCTGTGAACGCCAGACAAAGAAAAGGGGCCAATCGGCCCCTTTTCTGTTGGGTGGTGTTACACCTTGAATTGATTTAACAACCCATCCTGTTTATCCACCAACTGAAGCTGCTCACCCATAGCCTGACTGGCATCTCCTGCGGCTTCCGCCACCTGCTGGGACAACTCCTTGATGTTCAGGGTGCTCTTGTTGATGTCCTCGGCCACCAGGCTCTGCTCTTCGGCGGCAGAGGCGATCTGCATGTTCATGTCGGTGATCTGCTTAATGGCGGCGCGGATCTGGGTCAGAGCGGCACTGGAGCTGGCGGAGGTTTCCACCGTCTGCCCGGCGACGGCCTTGCTCTCTCCCATGACTGCTACCGCATTGCGCGATCCAGCAGCCAATTGATCGATCATCGCCCGAATCTCGGAGGTCGACTGCTGGGTACGACTGGCCAGAGTACGCACCTCATCGGCCACCACCGCAAAGCCCCTGCCCTGTTCACCGGCCCGGGCCGCCTCAATGGCGGCGTTCAGCGCCAGCAGGTTGGTCTGGTCGGCGATGTCGTTGATCACTGCCAGAATAGACTCGATGTTGCGAGTAGACTCAGACACCTCTTCCACCACGGCCACAGCCTGATCAATCTGGGCAGACAGATGCTCAATGGCGTCGGCGGTGTTGGCCACGGTCTGCACTCCGGCTTCGACGGAGTTGTCCGCTTCCTGAACTGCCGCGGCTGCACCCTGGGCGTTGCGGGCCACTTCCATGGAGGTGGAAGCCATCTCATTCATGGCGGTGGCCAGGGCTTCGAGCTCTTCAAGCTGCTTGCTCATCGCTTCGCCACTTTGGCGGGCGCCGTCGGCGGTCATGCGCGTGCCATCTGAGATGCTCTCTGCAATGAGCTTCACCTGGGAGATCATCTCCCTGAGCTTGGAGGAAAACCCGTTGAAACTGCCGGCCAGGGAAGCAAACTCAGCGTCGGTGTTGGTGTCCATGGTGCGGGTCAAATCACCCTCGCCAGAGGCGATATCTTCCATGGCGTCGTTCAAGGTGCCCAGAGGCGCCATCAATTTGCTCAGCAGCAGGGTCAGGGCGCCAATGGCCAGAGCCAACGCCAGCAGGGAGTACAGTACCGCGTCATTTCGCAGCGCCGTTTCCGTGGCGTGCATCTTTTCTGAATCCAGCGCTACCCCCAACAGCCAACCGGTTTCAGGCAGGGGGAAGAAGCGAATGTACTGATCAACACCCTGAACCGAGACCTCCTGAGCCTCACCGCCGAAACTCAGGCCATTGCCGAACAGTTCGCTGGCGGCTTTGCCATGCAGCGCCACGTTCGGGTGAGTAATGAACTTGTGGTCCTCGGTCAGCAGGAAAGCGTAACCGGCATCAAACAGGTTGACGCTGTTGACCGCCTGATCCAGCTCCTTGAGGCTGACGTCCAGGAACATGGCGCCCTTCCACACGCCGCTCTGCTGCATGGGCACCCCCAAAGACACCAGGATCTCCCCGGTGACGGAATCCGGATAGGGGGCGGTCAGTATCACCTTGTTCTGCCGCTTGGCATCGATGTACCAGGGGCGCTTACGGCTGTCGTAATCCGCCGCAGGATGCCAGTTAACGTCGTTGTCAATCAGGTGACCGTCGCTCTCAAACCCCACTCCGGCCAGGACAAACTGGTTCTTGACCACGGGTTTGGTGAACACGGTATTGATGTTGTCCGCAGAGAGGTCCTCTTCAATGAGGCTCATCATGTAACGGCCCACATCCATCTTGAAGGCTATGTTGTTCTGAACTGACTGGGCAATGCCATTGGCAATTTCCGTGACACTGCTTTCCGTCAAGGTGACGATACTGCGTTTGGTGGTGAGATATTGATTTACAGAGAGAGCAGACAGGGCGACCAGCAATATAATGCAGGACGCGAAGACGATCTTTGTCTTGAATTTCATGACAGTTAGCACCCTTTTTCTTTTCCGAACCTTCGATGGATTCGGATTAAACAGCGTTGTTCCCTTTTGTACGGCAGTGTGAACATTAAGAAAGTTAGACAGCGAGATGAACTTTCCTTTGATTCTTAGAGGTTTATTTTCCCGTACAGCGGAATATTCACACACTCTTTAAAGTTGAATCAACGACGGCTATCTAAGTTATCGGCATGGGCGACCATCTCTTAACCAGGCCGGCGCCAGTGCTGAGGTGCAGCGGGGACTAATCCACTGATTTAAAAAGTGAAAGCACTGACATAACAGTCATTTTTAGAAGGGCTTTTATTTGAATAAAGCAAAACAAAATTAAGATGAACTTTGACCAAAATAATGGCCGGTTTATATTCTTCCATCGCCATATTAATTTGTGTGAATAAGGGGCGGGTTAACGCCCCTTCTTATGTTAGATCTTGAATTGATTCAGTATTTCTTCTTGCTGGCGGACCTGAGTCAGCTGCTGCTCGGTCGCCCGTGCGGCGCCCTCAGACGCTTCGGAGATCTGCTGAGACAACTCTTTGATGTTGAGCGTGCTCTTGTTGATGTCCTCGGCAACCAGGCTCTGCTCCTCGGCGGCCGAGGCGATCTGCAGGTTCATGTCGGTGATTCGCTTAATCGCCTCACGGATGCTGGCCAGGGCAAGGTTGGAGCTGTTGGCGGTCTGGACCGTTGCGCCGGCCACCTCCCGGCTCTGCTCCATCACCGTCACCGCCGCCGAAGCGCCCTGCTGAAGCTGGTCGATCATGCCGCGAATTTCAGAAGTGGACTGCTGAGTGCGGCTGGCCAGGGTGCGCACCTCATCGGCCACCACCGCAAAGCCCCTGCCCTGCTCGCCGGCCCGGGCCGCTTCGATGGCGGCGTTCAGCGCCAGCAGGTTGGTCTGATCGGCAATCTCGTTGATGACCGCCAAAATGGACTCGATGTCCCGGCTGGCCTGGGACACCTGCTCCACAACTTCCACCGCCTGCTCTATTTTGCCCGATAACTCCCCGATGGCTTCTGTGGTAGCACTGACCGTTTCTGCGCCCTGAGACACCGAGTGGTCCGCCTCCTGCACCGCAGAGGAGGCTTGTTGCGCATGATTGGCCACCTCCATGGCGGTGGAGGCCATCTCGTTCATGGCGGTGGCCAACTGCTCCAGCTCCCGCAACTGAGTGCCCAGGGCCACCTGACTCTGGTTGGCTCCGGCAGAAGTGGTGGCGGCGTTGTCACTGATGTTTTCGGCCAACGCCTTAACCTGGGCGATCAACTGAGTCAGCTTGGCACTGAACCCGTTGAAGTGGCCGGCCAGGGAGGCAAACTCTTCGTCGGTATTGGTCTCCAGACGCCGGGTGAGATCGCCATCTCCGGTGGCCACCTCCTCCATGGCCATATTGAGCACAACCAGGGGCTTCATCAGTATCGACATCAGCAGGGTCAAGGCCACCACTGCCAACACAAGGGCCAGCAAGGAGTAAAACACCGCATCGCGCTTCAGTCGGGTTTCCGCCAGGTGCAGCTTATCGGCGTCCAGGTCAACCCCCAGTGTCCAGCCCAGAGTGGGCAAAGGCACAAAGCGCAATTCGTGGGACTTGCCTTGGATTTCGACCTGCTGAACCTCCTGGTCCAATTGCAGAGCCTGACCAAAGCGCTCTGCGGCAGGTTTGCCATGATACTGGCTGTCAGGATGGGTGATAAACAACTTATCCCGGTTCAGCAGGAACAGATAGCCCGCATCCAGCAGATTGATGGCATTGATGCTGTTACTGAGTTTATCCAGGCTCATGTCCAGGAACATGACGCCAGCAAACCGGCTCTGGCGCTGCATGGGCACGGTGATGGAGACCAGGGTCTCGCCGGTCATGGTGTCCTGATAGGGCTGGGTAAAGGTCAACCGGTTGGCGAGTTTGGTTTCACGATACCAGGGGCGTTGCCGGGCGTCATAGCCAGGCGGGGTTTTCCAGTCCGGATCATTGTCCAGCAGGCTGCCATCGGACTCAAATCCGACCCCGGCCAACAAAAAGCCCTCTTTGATGGCGGGCTTGGAAAAGATGCGGCGAATGTTCTGCTCGCTGATCTCGTCCTCGATCAGGCTCATCATATAGCGGGCAGTCTGACCCTTAAGGGCCATCTCCTGTTCAATACTGGCTGCCAGGTTGTTGGTGATCTCCTCCACACTGGTGCCGGTCAGAGCGGCGATGCTCTGCCTGACGGTCAGATATTGATTAAAGGAGAGCGCCGATAACGCCAGCATCAAGATAGTGCATGAAGCAAAGACTATCTTAGTCTTAAATTTCACGTGAATTTTCCTGTGTAGTTTATTTATTGTTAGAGATTATCTGAGCGTACAGGCTTCAACATGCCTGCGGAGACAAAGGGTGGCATTCATAAATGTAAACGACAGTGATAATAGTCACAGGATATACAACTGATAAGGCTATTGTAGTGGTGACAAATTGTGGCAAGCGATATTGGCAAATTTCGAAAAGTGTAATACAGGCTTTAGATCAGGATTTCTATTTATGTAGGAAAAATAAGTTTGCCCTGTATAAATCCGGCGTCAAATTACAGGCGCCAAAAACATGTTTGACGCCTAATATTCGCATATTACAATCTAAGTGACTCCTCGATGGGTTTGCCGGTATAGGCACTCTCCGCCAAAGGCACCTGTAACCCGTTGATGGGAAGCCAACCATCTGGGTCGGCGCACACCGATGCCACAAGGGGTAACTCCCCCCGGCTGAGGATGCGGTTGCCGTAGTCTATCTGGAACACCCACTGAACCAGAAACCGGAAGATTTTATGGTCCCGGCGGTACAGTTTCAGATGCCGGGCGACGTCGATGCTGGGCTGAAGTCGGTTGCGCTCATAGGCGGCGATGGCGCCCTGGCACTTGGGGTGACCGGCCTGAGGTAAGGCAGCCAGTTGCTGAAGGAATGCAGCCTCCAGACTGATGCGCTGCTCAAGCCAGTTGATCACCCGGGAAGCGCTGCCCACCTCAAACCCCTGGATCTTGCTGTCCAACAGGGCCAGCCGCTCGGGATCGTGGGCACGAGACAAAGACATCAGCTCCATGACGGTCCAGGGTTGCTCATCAAACTGCTGTGGCAGTTGAGGGTAGGCCTGAAAATGCGCCTCAAGGGGCGCCATCAGGGCAAATGCGCGCTGCTGATTGGCCTCCACTTCCTCGTAGGGCGTGTCCTCAATGACGATGGCTAAGGCCGGTTGACAGCACACCAAGGCCAATAAAATAAAACCAATTTTGCGTCCTAGCATTAATAACATTGTCATAATTCCATGAAGGGCAATTTCGAATCGTTCCTTTAAGACAAGAAACTGTCTCTCTGAAACCAAAAGAATATTTAATGGAAACTTCTTGGATTCCAGTGTGTATTACAGATAGCATTGGTAATAATTCGACGCAACGTCAAGGATAAATACGTGAAAAGGACTTACCTGATTCTACCGCTTATATTTTCTATTAATGCCTCTTATGCTCAATATTTTGATCAGGTGTATATGGACAGTGACCTGGGTCAGCTTGAGTATGACGAAGAGTGTACTCTGATGAGCGAGGATGCCTTTTATGATCTGCTGGATCAGTGCTACGACCAGGTGGATGATGGCTCAGACCTCAATCAGGCTCAGGCCGAGCAGCGCCTCGAGGCCTACCGCAGCTGCCTGTCCGCTGCCGGCCTGCCCCGTGCGACTCAGCAGGCCTGCATTGACCTGAGTAAACGCAGTCGTCAGCAAGCCTTTGCCGCCATGGACAGCTTCTTTGGCAATCTGGCCCAGACCCGGGGTACCGAGGGGATCACTCTGCCGCTTCCCCCGGAAGCCAGGCTGGTCAATCATGTCTTCCCCGAGGACTTTGGCGGACAGATGGGCAACATGACCCTGACGCTTGCCTCAGCGGTGTTCGATACCGATCTGGAGATCAACCAGGTGGCGGAGTATTACCGGGTTCAGGTGGGGGAGTTTCTCGAGTATCGCCACGGGGACGGCAGCATCTCATTTATTAAGGGGGCTGGGATGGAGGTAAAAGAGCCGGCGGAGCTGCTCAAAGCTCAGATGACCAAGCCCAATATTCAGATTCTCCACAAAGTGGACCCCATGAGCGGTGATCGCCAGGCCGGTGCCCAGGTGACCCTCTTCTATAAGAGGCTGTAAAACTGTAAGGGCAGCCTGTGCGTGGTTGCCCTCTTACCATTAATGGTCGGCCAGCCAGTCGAAACTGACATGGTGCTCCAGACCGGCGTCGTCGGTCATCACCAGATTCAGACGCCACACCATATAACCTGACGCACAGCTGCCGTACATCAGAGTGCCCTGCCCCTGTTCATCGAAGTTGACGGGCAGACGCCCCATGAACATATCCCGGCCCTCGACCATGGCCGAGGTGACCTGCCAGCTCTCGGGCTTCTCCAGCTTCAGGGCCAATGGCTGCTCGCTGGGAGCGTTGGCCGGGGTCATGGACAACGACAGCATCTCACCGGCCTGCAGCTGGACGCAGGCTCCCTGCTGAAACTGGCATAAGCCAGGTTCCGCTTCCCTGACTTCTTCTGTACAACCGGCTAACAGAAGGGCAAAAAGTGTGAAGCCCGTCATCCTTTTAAACTTCATTCAATACCACCTTGAATTTGCAGGATTTTATCTGCAACATTTCCCCAACAAAACTTGATCGCGATCAAACTCGATCTAGGGGTTTGTGCTAGGTTTTTTGACCGACCTCAAGTATCATGGTCGTGCCTTGATGCATATCACGTTAGAGGCGCTGAAACATCGACCGTTCGCGTTAATTTGCATCGGTTTTTGGTTAGCGACATCTGTCGTGGAAGTTAACATGCAATTGCAGTGGAAGCTAAAAATATGAACCTGACCAATACCAGCAACGACTACAACTACACGGTTGTGCGTCAGTTCGCTGTAGTGACCGTCATTTGGGGGATTGTTGGAATGCTGGTGGGGGTGTTTATCGCCGCTCAGCTGATCTGGCCCGCCCTTAACTTTGACATCCCCTGGCTGACCTACAGCCGCCTTCGCCCGTTGCACACCAACGCGGTAATTTTCGCCTTTGGCACCAGTGCCCTGTTCGCCACCTCTTACTATGTGGTCCAGCGTACTTGTCAAACCCGTCTGTTTGCGCCCAAACTCGCCGCCTTCACCTTCTGGGGATGGCAGGCGATCATTGTGGCCGCAGCAATCACTCTGCCGCTGGGTTACAGCACCGCCAAGGAGTACGCGGAGCTGGAATGGCCCATCGACATCGCCATCGCCGTTGTCTGGGTCAGCTACGCCCTGGTGTTCTTCGGTACCCTGATGAAGCGTAAGGTTGCCCACATCTATGTGGCCAACTGGTTCTTCGGCGCCTTCATCATCACCGTTGCTGTACTGCACATCGTTAACTCCCTGGCTGTGCCTGTGGTGGATACCGCTTCCGGTCTGTGGACCATGAAGTCCTACTCCATCTACGCCGGTGCCGTGGATGCCATGGTGCAGTGGTGGTACGGTCACAACGCCGTAGGCTTCCTGCTCACCGCGGGCTTCCTGGGCATGATGTACTACTTCGTGCCTAAGCAGGCTGGCCGTCCGGTATACTCCTACCGTCTGTCCATCGTGCACTTCTGGGCCCTGATCGCCCTGTACATCTGGGCCGGTCCTCACCACCTGCACTACACTGCCCTGCCCGACTGGACTCAGTCCCTGGGTATGGTGATGTCCCTGATTCTGTTCGCCCCCTCCTGGGGTGGCATGATCAACGGCATCATGACTCTGTCCGGCGCCTGGCACAAGCTGCGTACCGATCCCATCCTGCGCTTCCTGGTGGTGTCTCTCTCCTTCTACGGTATGTCTACCTTCGAAGGTCCGATGATGTCCATCAAGACAGTTAACGCCCTGTCCCACTACACCGACTGGACTGTGGGTCACGTACACTCCGGCGCGCTGGGCTGGGTAGCCATGGTCTCCATCGGTTCTCTGTACCACCTGATCCCCAACCTGTTCGAACAGGGTCGCATGTACTCCAACAAACTGGTGAACGTGCACTTCTGGCTGGCCACCATCGGCACTGTGCTGTACATCGTGTCCATGTGGATCTCCGGTGTCATGCAGGGCCTGATGTGGCGTGCGGTCAATGCCGACGGCACCCTGACCTACTCCTTCGTAGAGTCGCTTGAGGCGTCCTATCCGTTCTACTTCGTTCGCTTCCTGGGTGGTGTGTTCTTCGTCACCGGCATGTTGCTGATGGCGTACAACGTGTACCGGACCATCACTGCGCCTAAAGGCTCCCTGAACGCCGAGGCGGAACTTCAGCCTCAGGCTGCTTAAGGAGAAGCGCAATGAAATTCAAGCATGAGATTATTGAAAAGAACGTAGGTCTGCTGGCGATCTTCACCATCATCGCCATCAGCTTCGGTGGTCTGGTTCAGATCACCCCCCTGCTGTTCCAAAACGAAACCACCACTCCGGTGACCGGCCTCAAGCCTTACACTGCTCTGCAGATGGAAGGTCGCGACGTCTACATCCGTGAGGGGTGTAACTCCTGTCACAGCCAGATGATTCGTCCTTTCCGCTCCGAAACCGAGCGTTATGGTCATTACTCTGTTGCCGGTGAACACGTCTGGGAACACCCCTTCCTGTGGGGCTCCAAGCGTACCGGTCCGGACCTGGCCCGTGTAGGTGGACGCTACTCCGACGACTGGCACCGTGTGCACCTGCGTGATCCTCGCATCGTGGTACCCGAGTCCAACATGCCCGGATTCCCCTGGCTGGAGGACAACACCCTGGACGGCAAGAGCACCCTGAAGAAACTGCAGATCTTCCGTGACCAGTTCGGCGTACCTTATGGTAACGACGAAGAGCTGAAGAAGGATGTGGAATCCATGAAGGGTAAAACCGAAATGGATGCGCTGATTGCCTACCTGCAGTCTCTGGGAACCGCTCTGAAATAAGGAGGCCTTTGATGGACTATGGAACGTTTCAAGGCATTGTGACCCTTGTTTTATTGCTGATTTTTCTGGCCATCGTGGGCTGGGCGTACAGCGCCCGTCAAAAGCCCGCCTTCGAGGAAGCGGCCAACCTCGTCTTCGATGACGAGCAGAAGCACCAGGGATCTAAGGAGTAATCTCAGATGACCAGCTTTTGGAGTATTTTTATTACCGTGATTACCCTGGGGGTGATCTTCGGTTGTCTTGCACTGCTTATCTGGTGCATGAAAGACAAGATGGGCGTCGAAGAGGGTGAAGGCATGGGCCACACCTTCGACGGCATCGAGGAGGTGAACAACCCCCTGCCCAAGTGGTGGTCCTACATGTTCGTGTTCACCATCGTGTTTGGACTGGGCTACCTGGCCGCCTACCCCGGCCTGGGTAACTTTAAGGGCTTTCTGGGCTGGACCTCGTCCAACCAGAGTGTTCTGAACATGGAAGAGTCCAAGGCCGCTGCTGCCGAAGCTCGCTCCGGCGAGTCCGGCTGGGTTCAGTATGACCAGGAAGTGGTCCTGGCTGATGCCCACTACGGCCCTATCTTTAAGAGCTTTGCCGAGAAGCCCATCGAAGCACTGGTGGCGGACGCGGAAGCCCTGAAGATTGGCCAGCGCCTGTTCCTGCAGAACTGTGCTCAGTGCCACGGCTCCGACGCCAAGGGCGGCCCAGGCTTCCCGAACCTGACCGACGATGCCTGGCTCTATGGCGGCGACCCTGCCACCATCAAGGCCACCCTGCTCAACGGTCGTCGCGGCATGATGCCACCGAAAGGCGGTCTGCCCATCACCGATGAGGAGATCCCCGCCATCGCCGAGTACATCTATGGCCTTAACGGCCGTAAGCATGACGCGGAACTGGCGGCCAAGGGTCAAGCGGGCTTCATGAAGGGCTGTTTCGCCTGTCATGGCATGGACGGCACCGGCAACAAGCTGATGGGTGCCCCCAACCTGACCGACAACTCCTGGGTTTACGGCGGCAGCCGTAAGGTGATCGAGGAGAGTATTCGTGGCGGTCGTGCCGGCGTAATGCCTGCATGGAAGGATGTATTGGGTGAGGACAAGGTCCACCTGATCACCGCGTACGTCTACAGCCTGAACAAGCAGTAAGGTCCTGCCTGAAAGCCCCGTCGTTCGGCGGGGCTTTTTTTTACTCCCCGATTCACCGGGAATGGTCTCCCGACGGGGAAACCAGTATCATGGACCCAGTCCATTGGAAGGTACGATAGATGAATAGCACCCCCTGGTATAAGCAGTTCTGGCCGTGGTTTCTGATCCTTCTTCCAGGATCCGTTGTCATCGCGGCTCTGATTACCATCAAGATCGCCACAGACAATCCCGTTGCCCTGGTGGCCGAGGATTACTACAAGAAAGGCAAGGCGATCAATCAGGATCTCTCCCGCATCACCCAGGCCCGTAACCTGGGCATGGTGTTCGAGCTGAAACAGGATGGCGAACAGCTGGTTCTGGTTCAGCACGGCGGCCCCGCCTCAGGCGCAGCCCTGGAGATTGAGTTCCACCACACCACCCTGCCCCAGCATGACTTGACTCAGATGGTGACCCAGGATGCCCTGGGCCGTTACCTGCTCCCCGCCGACCACCTGGTTGAGGGAAAATGGCAGGTGATGATCGATGCCCATGACCAGAGCTGGCGCCTGCAGAAGCGTCTGCAGCTTCCCCTGAGTAACTCCGTCTGGTTCCAGTAACAGGGGGCGACATTGAGCAGTAACGCCTGTTTCCACTGCGGACAGCCTGTGCCGTTGTCCGCAGATTTCTCCGTCACCATCGAGTCTCAATCCCGCCAGATGTGTTGCCCCGGCTGTGCCGCGGTGGCCCAAACCATCTGTGACGCCGGTCTGGGGGATTTCTACAACTATCGCACCGAATCCGGCAGCAAACAGAGCCTGGACGCCATCATGGCCCAGCTCGACGCCTATGATCTGGAGGAGGTACAGCAGGAGTTTGTCGCCCACGAAGGGGACACCCATTCTGTGGTGCTGTCTGTGCAGGGGATCAGTTGTGCGGCCTGTGCCTGGCTGATAGAGCGACACTTTCGCAAGCTCGACGGCATTCACCGCATCAACGTCAACACCACCACCATGCGCGCCACCGTCAGTTGGTATCCGCAGAGCATCAAGCTCTCCGAAATCCTTAATCAACTGGCCAGCATAGGTTACCCCTCAACCCCATTCCAGCCTGACGCCAAAGAGCAGACCTACGCCCACAGCGCCAGGCAGTTTCTGTTCCGCTTAGGCCTGGCCGGCATGGCCACCATGCAGGTGATGATGCTGGCCGTTGCCCTCTATATGGGCTACTTCACCGAGCTCGACCCCATCTACCGCGACTATTTCCGCTGGGTGTCGCTGCTGTTTGCCACCCCCGTTGCCCTCTATTCGGCGCAGCCCTTCTACTTCAGCGCCCTGCGTGCCCTGATGTCGATGCGGGTTAATATGGATGTGCCGGTCTCCATCGCCATTCTTGGCGCCTTCAGCGCTAGCTGCGTGGCCACCTTCAAGGGCACAGGAGAGGTCTACTTCGAGTCGGTGTCCATGTTCACCTTCTTCCTGCTGCTGGGGCGCTTCCTGGAGCAGAGGGCCAGGCGCAAGGCGGCAGAGTCCGCCTCCAACCTGCATCGGCTGGTGCCACTGACCGCAGAACTGATCACCGATCAGGGCCAGGACCAGGTGGCCGCCAAAACCCTCAAGGTGGGCGACCGCTGCCTGGTGCGCCCAGGCGAAGCGATCCCCGCCGATGCCGAGCTTATCTCCGACCTGGCCGCCGTCGACGAGTCCATGCTCACCGGCGAACAGGAGCCGGTGACCAAGCGCGCCGGCGACCCGCTGTACGGCGGCAGCGTCAATTTCGACCAGAGCATCGAGATTCGGGTCAGCCAGGTAGGCACCGAGCAGCTGATCCACACCATAGTGCGCATGCAGGAGCAGGCGGCCCAGGAAAAACCGGAGATCGCCCGTCTGGCGGACAAAGTAGCCCGCTACTTCGTTCCCGGGGTGCTGACCCTGTCCGCCCTCACCTACCTGATCTGGCACTTTATCGACCCGAGTCAGGCGTTCTGGGTCACCCTGTCGGTGTTGGTGGCCACCTGCCCCTGCGCCCTGTCTCTGGCCACCCCGGCCGCCCTCACCTGCGGCAGCAATGCCCTGCGTAATCATGGCCTGCTTTCCCGCAGTTCCCGGGTTCTGGAGGCATTGCCCAAGGTGGACACCCTGCTGTTCGATAAGACCGGCACCCTGACCCAGGGCAACTGGTCTCTGGCCGAAAAACAGAGCCTGGACGGTCAGCCGGTGGAGCAGCACCTGGCCTTGGTGGCCGCCCTGGAGCGCGCCAGCAGCCACCCTCTGGCCCAGGCGTTTCGGCCCTTCGATGACCCGGCGCTGAAAGTCGACAGCCTGGAGCATATCCCGGGCGGCGGCATCCAGGGTGAGGTTAATGGCGTTCGATACCGGGTGGGCCACAGCCGCTTCGTTGGACTAGAGCAGAGTGACGACCGTCTGTGGCTGGGCAATGACCAGGGGCCTTTGGCTTGGTTCCAGCTTACGGACACCTTGCGCGAGGATGCCGCCCAAACCCTGGTCCAGCTTCAGTCCCAGGGGCTGCGCTGCGAGATGCTCAGCGGTGATCCCAGCCCATGGGCAAAGGCACTGGCCGAAACCCTGAAGATGGACGACTGCCACCACGGGGTGACCCCGTCGCAAAAGCACGAATACCTCAAATCGCTTCAGACCAAAGGCCGCAAGGTGGCCATGTTTGGCGATGGTGTCAACGACGCGCCGGTACTGGCCGGGGCCGACCTCTCCATCGCCATGGGCGCCGGTACCGAACTGGCCAAGAGCAGCGCCGACCTGGTGCTGCTGGGGGACAAACTCGGCCCGGTGGTCGAGGGGATCGCCATTGCCAGAAAGACGGTTCGGGTGATTCGTCAGAACCTGCTTTGGGCTCTGGGGTATAATCTGGCCATCCTGCCACTGGCGGTGTGTGGCCTGGTGCCCCCCTACATCGCCGCCATCGGCATGTCGGCCAGCTCTCTCATTGTGGTCGGCAACAGCGTGAGATTATTAAAACTATGAGCATTATCTTTACCCTGATCCCCGTCGCCATCCTGTTTGTCATCATCGCGGTCATGGTGTTCTTCTGGGCGGTGAAATCCGATCAGTTTGAGGATCTGGACCGACAGGGCTCCAGCATCCTGTTTGACGACGAGCAGAAAGATCGCAATGAATGACCTCAGTCTGTGGGCCGCCCTCTCCATAGGGCTGCTCGGCTCGGCGCACTGCGTCGGCATGTGCGGTGGCATCATGGCCGCTCTCAGTCATGGCCTGCCTGCCAGAGACCAGATGAATCTGGGTAAGCGCATGGGGCTGCTGGGCGCCTACAACCTTGGCCGGGTGGTCAGCTACGCCGCAGCCGGTGCCCTGCTGGCCTCACTGGCCGGTGGCATCGGCGTTCTGTTCGGGGTGGACCACTGGTTGGCCGGGCTGAGGTTTCTTGCCGGAATCATGCTGATCCTCATGGGGTTGTATCTGGCGAATTTCTCCTCCGCCCTGGTGGTGGTGGAACGTCTGGGCAAACCCCTGTGGAGCCGTCTGGCTCCCATGGCGCGCAAGCAGTTGCCTGTGACCTCTCCCACTAAAGCCTTGGCCGCCGGCATGCTCTGGGGTTGGCTTCCCTGCGGCCTGGTGTACTCCACGTTGATCTGGGCCCTCTCCCTGGGCAGCATGACCGACACGGTTGTGGCGATGACCTTCTTCGGCCTGGGCACTCTGCCCAGTATGTTCCTGGTGGGCGCCGCCGCTGACGCTTTTAAAAAAGTTTTGGTTAACAAAGGGTTCAAATTAGTGAGCGCCCTACTGTTGATCGGTTACGGTGTGCACACCCTGGTCATTGCGCTAGGTCAATTTTTCTAGCGTCGAGAGATTGTTTTGGTTTACCATGTGTAGTGAGTTGACCCAATCGGGAAAGAGCCTTGGATAACAATCGCGCTAAAAGGACGGCGTTCGGTGGCTGTGCTATTCACTGCCACGATTGCAGCATGTCGGAACTCTGCATCCCGTTCACGCTCAATGCCAATGAGCTGGACAAGCTAGACGCCATTATCGAACGAAAAAAACCCATTCAGAAGGGTGAGATCCTGATTCAGTCGGGGGAGCCCCTTAAGAGTCTGTTTGCCATCCGATCGGGCACCATCAAATCCTACACCATCACCGAAAACGGCGACGAACAGATCACCGGCTTCCACCTGGCCGGCGATGTCATCGGTTTCGATGGTATCCACTCCGAACAGCACCAAAGTTTTGCCCAGGCGCTGGAAACCGCCATGGTGTGCGAAATCCCCTACGAGACGCTGGACCAGCTGAGCGGCGCCATGCCACGCTTGCGCCAGCAGATCATGCGCTTGATGAGCAACGAGATCATGGGCGACCAGGAGATGATTCTGTTGCTGTCGAAGAAAAATGCCGAGGAGCGCCTCGCCGCCTTCATCAGCAACCTGGCCAAACGCTTCGGCAATCGCGGCTTCTCCAGTCGTGAGTTTCGACTGACCATGACCCGGGGTGACATTGGTAACTACCTGGGGCTGACCGTTGAGACCATCAGTCGTCTGCTTGGGCGCTTCCAGAAGTCCGGCCTCATCGAAGTAAAGGGTAAGTACATCACCATTCTCGATTTAGAGAGGTTGTCGGACCTGGCGGGCAACGCCCGCATCGCACGATAAAAACAGGGCACCGAAAGGTGCCCTTTCTGTTTCACAGATTCGCGAACTGGCCCATTTTGTTCTAGAACAAACAGTGCAGTGTCCGAAATCTGACGAGGCAGTTATGAGCAGCAAACGACTCCTGGTGGTTGTCGACCCGGACAGGGTTGAACAACCCGCGCTGGATCGGGCTCTCCACATGGCCCGCGCAACTGGCGCCCCCATCACTTTGTTTTCCGTGATTTTTAATCTCTCCTACGAGAAAACCGCCCTACTCTCGAAAACCGAGCGCGAAGCGCTTCGAGAGGGACTCATCGAAAAGCACCACCGCCAGGTCGAAGAGTTGGTGGCCCCGCTGCAACAGCAGGGCATCAATGTCGAAGCCAAGGTGGAGTGGCACGACCGTCCCTTTGAAGCGATCATCCGCTACGTTTTGGACAATGACATCTCCTACATCGTTAAAAGTACCCAGGAGGGCAGCGGCCGGCTGACCGCCACCTTCTTTACCCCCACCGATTGGCACCTGATCCGTAAGGCACCGGTGCCGGTGTTGATGGTCAAGGATCACGACTGGCCGAAAGACGGCAAAATTCTGGCCGCCATCGACATCGATGCGGAAGACCGGGTGCATCAGGAGCTCAATGAACGCATCATCCAGACCTGCAACAGCCTGGCAGAGCTGATCGACGCCAAGGTGCACCTGGTCAACGGTTACCCGGGGCTGCCGGATAATCTGTTTATTGAACAGCCTGAGTTCAACAACCTGGGATTCAACATCTCGGTAAGTAAGCAGCATCAGGAGCATCTGGAAGAGCTGGGCAGCAAGTACGGCATCCCCGCTGATCAGTGCCATGCCCGCCAGGGAGACCCGGAAGAGGTCATTGTTGCCGTGTCCCAGGATATCGACGCCGAGTTGGTGGTGCTGGGCACCATAGGGGAACAGGGGATCACCGCCACCCTGCTGGGCAGCACCGCCGAGCACGTGATCTACAACATAGGCTGCGACCTGCTTGCCCTGAAACCCGGTTCCTTCAACTCTCCGCTTGCCTGAGTGTTAGGGGGCGATTGCCCCCTTTTTCTATCGGATTAAGCCTTTGAAATTCAGTTAGAAGTGATACTCTAGATTCAGGTGAGAGCCACACAGGGCTCCGTTGATCTGAAACAAAGGAATGACCCGCCCTTCCATGCAAGGATATTGGTGAGGGACACAAAGTTAGGAGAGCTTTATGAGCAGCGAACGATTTCTTGTTGTCATCGACCCCAGCCGGGATGATCAACCCGCGTTGGAGAGGGCCGCACATCTGGCCCGCTGTGCCGGAGCCCGATTAACCCTCTTCCTCAGTATCTTCGATTTCTCCTATGAGATGACCTCCATGTTGTCTCAGGAGGAGAGAGATGCCATGAGAAATGGTGTGGTGACTCAGCGAAGAAAATGGCTGGAACAGTTGGCCGAGCCCCTGATTGCCGACGGACTGGACGTCAACTACGAAGTGGTGTGGCACAATCGTCCTTTCGAAAGCATCATCAACCATGTGCTCAATAATGACATCGCCTACATCATCAAGAGCACCCACGCCCACGATAAACTCAAGTCGGTGATCTTCACTCCTACCGACTGGCACCTGCTGCGCAAGGCACCTGTGCCTGTGCTACTGGTCAAAGAGCACGACTGGCCGGCGGACGGCAACATCCTGGCGGCGGTCAATGTAGCCGCGGACGATGAAGAGCATCAGGAACTCAACGATCGCATCGTCTCCAATGCGGTGAAGCTGGCCACAGTGATCGATGCCAGGGTCCATCTGGTCAACGGCTACCCAGGCACCCCGGTCAACATCGCCATCGAGTTGCCCGATTTCGATGCCCACGCCTACAACCAGTCCATCAAGCAGCACCATACCCAGCGCATCGAAGCACTGGCTGACCGCCACGGCATCGACCATGGCCGTTGCCATGTGCTGGAAGGCTTGCCCGAAGACGTGATTCCTGAGCTGGCCCGTGAGCTGGACGCCGAATTGGTGATGCTGGGCACTGTGGGACGCAGCGGCCTGTCTGCCGCCCTCATAGGCAACACGGCGGAGCATGTTATCGACAGCCTGGAATGCGACCTGGTGGCCTTTAAACCCAAGAGCTTTGTTTGTCCACTGGCCGATTAAACTGGCGGAGAGTCACGCGGATCGCCTAGGGAGCAGTCAAACTCCCGGTGGCTGGCTACAAACCGACAGCAAGCCAGGAAAAGACGCGGCATAAGCCGCGTTTTTTTATGGCAGAGCCTTTACCCGCCCTCCCCTAACGGGGATAATGCCAGCCCCAAATTGACAGCATATTGAGGTATGGAGTGGAACTTACCCAGAAGCAGAAAACCCGTCTGAACAAACTGCAGAAGCGCCTTCGTCGTGAGGTGGGCAGTGCCATCGAAGATTACCGTATGATTGAAGATGGCGATGTGGTGATGGTGTGTCTCTCCGGTGGTAAGGACAGCTATACCATGCTGGACATCCTGCTGAATCTTCAGCACCGCGCACCGGTGGACTTCAAGCTGGTGGCGGTCAACCTGGATCAGAAGCAGCCAGGTTTCCCGGAAGATGTGCTGCCCGCCTATCTGGACAGCCTGGGCGTGGCCTACCACATCCTGGAGAAGGACACCTACTCCATCGTCAAGGATAAGATTCCCGAAGGCAAGACCACCTGCTCTCTCTGTTCCAGGCTTCGCCGTGGCACCCTGTATGGTTTTGCCCAGCGCATCGGTGCCACCAAGATCGCCCTGGGTCACCACAGGGATGACATGATTGAGACTCTGTTCCTCAACATGTTCTTCGGCGGTAAGCTCAAGTCCATGCCACCCAAGCTGCTGTCCGATGACGGCGCCAACGTGGTGATTCGTCCTCTGGCCTATGCCCGTGAAAAGGACATCAGTGAATACGCCGAGCTCAAATCCTTCCCCATCATCCCCTGCAATCTGTGCGGATCTCAGGAAAACCTGAAGCGCAAACAGGTAAAAGAGATGCTCAAGGGGTGGGATAAGCAGTTCCCCGGCCGCATTGAGACCATCTTTACCGCGATGCAGAACGTAGCGCCCTCGCAACTGGTGGACCGGGAACTGTTCGACTTTACCCAACTCAACGCCGACCCCAACGCGGCACCCAGTGGTGAGGTGGCTGAAGCGGACCTGCCTGCCTTCGATTTCTTCGATGCGGACAACAGCGGTCACATCGACCTGGATCAGGCCAGTCGAATCGACGTGGTTCAGGTGCACCAACCCTGATCTCTGGTAACCGTTATATGAAAAGGGCGCCCATCGGCGCCCTTTTTGATGAATCAGACCGGATTATCACAGTCGATAAAGGTCACCTTCAGTCCATGGTTGTCTGCCAGATACTGGCCCAAGGCCTGAACCCCACCCCGTTCTGTGGCGTGATGGCCAGCGGCAAAGTAACTGACCCCCTGCTCCTTGGCACTGTAATAGGTACGCTCCGCCACTTCACCGGACAGATAGCCGTCGAGATTCAGACTGGCCGCCAGGTCGATATAATCCGGGGCTCCGCCGGTGCAGATCCCAAGGGTGGCTATTTTTCTGTCATGGCCACTGATGCACAGAGGAGTGCGGCCCAGCGCCTTGGCAATTCTGTCGCACAGCTCCGATTCTGATACCGGCGGCTCGAACTTGCCCCAGACCGGTATGGAGAGTTCATTGCCCAACTCCATGGGGCCGGCAAGTTCCAGGCCCAGGGCCTGCGCCAATCTGGCGTTGTTACCCAGAGTCGGATGGGCGTCCAGGGGAAGATGATAGCCAACCAGGTTGATGTTGTTGTCCAACAGCGCCTTGATTCGGTTTCGTTTCATGCCGGTGATCACCTGGTTCTCCCCTTTCCAGAAGTAGCCATGATGAACCAACAAGGTGTCCGCCCCCAGTTCAATGGCCGCATCGATGGCGGCCTGACCGGCGGTCACGGCAGTCACAATGTGGCTCACTTCACTGCGCCCCTCTACCTGAAGCCCATTGGGAGCGTAGTCCTTGAACTTCCAGGGGGTCAGCAGCTGATCCAGGATCTCGATTAACTCAACTCTTTTCATCTTTCATCAATTCATGTGCCGAGGAATAAGTTAAGTGTACTTGGTTCTCCTGCCCATTTTCCAATAAATACCCTGGCTCTTTAGTTTTGACGAAACACCGCACTGGGTTAATTCCATGGCCGGTTATTTGGCGAAAAATAGCCAGGACGGTCAAAAGCTGAGTTTTAATGGGGCAAATCGCAAATCCACCGTTTTTTTGTGGCAATTATTAGACAAATTGCCCCGAAATCGGTATAAAGACAGGCTGAAATATCAGCCCGAGTCGGCGAAAAGACAAAGGTTTTAAAACAATATGTCCAAACTGAATAAGGAAGAGGTACTGCAGCAGCTTAATGATGCGTACCTGGCGAAACACGGCAAGACCCCTGAGATCGAGCAGAAAGGCAGCTGGTTCAAAGTAGATGGCGGCAAGTCTCTGCGTCTGGGTGATCTGGCCGATATGGTTACAGAGCTGACTGGCGGCGCTGCGCCCGTTGAAGCGGCCCCTAAAGCCGAGCCTAAAAAGAGCGCGCCTGCTAAAAAAGCCGCTCCAAAGAAGGCGGCCAAAGCCAGCGGCAACGGCGGCATGACCCCCAAGCAATTGTGGGCTCAAAAGCTGGCTCAGGGCAGCACCCTGCCCCGCGGTCACCGCTAATAAAAGAATATAAAAAAGCCGGCATTAGCCGGCTTTTTTATTGCCTGTAATTTAGGTATTACCAGCATTAAAAAAGGGACCCTAGGGTCCCTTTTCCTGTCCAGGTAAGAAAACTTACTTGGCCAGAGCCTCTTTCGCTTTTTCTACCAGGGCAGTAAATACTACCTTGTCGAATACAGCGATATCGGCCAGGATCTTACGATCGATCTCAACAGAAGCTTTCTTCAGACCGTTGATGAAACGGCTGTAAGACATGCCGTTCTGACGAGCAGCAGCGTTGATACGGGCGATCCACAGCTGACGGAACTGACGCTTTTTCTGGCGACGGTCACGATAAGCGTATTGACCAGCCTTGGTAACAGCTTGAACTGCTACACGATAGACACGGCTACGGGCACCGTAGTAGCCTTTAGCCTGCTTGAGTACTTTCTTGTGACGAGCACGAGCGGTCACACCGCGTTTTACACGAGCCATGTTTTAATCCCTCCCAATTAGGCGTACGGCAGCATGGTGCGGATCTGAGCCACGTCAGACTTAGCAACCATTTGCTTGGAGCGCAGGTGACGCTTGCGCTTGGTGGACTTCTTGGTCAGGATGTGACGCAGGTGAGACTGCTTGCGCTTGAAACCGCCGGAGGCAGTTTTCTTGAAACGCTTAGCAGCACCTTTATTGGTTTTCAGCTTAGGCATTCTAAACTCCGCATTGTAAATAAAAAATAGAACTGCAAGGCGAACAAAAACAGCCCAGTCAGCGACTGGGCTGAGTTGTTACTTGGAAGCCTTACTGTTTCTTCTTAGGCGCGAGGACCATCACCGCCTGGCGACCTTCCACTTTAGGGAAAGCCTCCACCTGGGCCAGTTCCGCCAGATCGTCTTTAATACGATTCAGCAGCTTCAGTCCCAGATCCTGGTGGGCCATTTCGCGACCTCGGAAACGCAGCGTAATTTTCGCTTTGTCTCCGTCTTCCAAGAAGCGAGTCAGGTTGCGTAGTTTTACCTGATAGTCGCCTTCATCGGTTCCAGGACGGAATTTAACTTCCTTAACCTGAATCCGCTTGGTCTTTTTACGCTGTTCCTTCTGGTTTTTAGCCTGTTCGTAAAGGAACTTACCGTAGTCCATGATCCGGCAAACCGGTGGCTCAGCGTTTGGACTGATCTCAACCAGATCCATTCCTGCTTCCTGGGCTCGCTCTGCCGCTTCACGGCCGGATACGATACCCGCTTGCTCACCGTCAGCATCAATCAGTCGAACTTCGCGAGCACGAATTTCACCGTTGATGCGAGTTTGGTCCTTGGCCGGACCTTGCTTTTTTCCGCCTTTTATAGCTTATTCCTCCAGCAATTGCAGACTACGGTCGTTGATTTCAGTCTGGATCTGCTCAATCATCTTGTCGACTTTGATGCTACCCAGATCAACGCCATCGCGCGTACGCACCGCCACCTCGCCGTTTTCGACCTCTTTGTCACCAACGACAAGCAGATACGGGGTGCGCTTTAAAGTATGTTCGCGGATTTTAAAGCCAATCTTCTCGTTTCTCAAGTCCGCCTTTGCACGAATTCCTGAGTTTTTGAGCGCTTGGACAGTTTTTTCCACGTAATCGGCTTGTTTATCGGTGATATTCATCACCACCGCCTGCACTGGCGCCAGCCAGGTGGGCAGTTTACCCGCGTATTCTTCAATCAGTATGCCGATAAAGCGCTCAAGGGAGCCCAAAATGGCCCGGTGAATCATCACAGGGACTTTACGGCTGTTGTCTTCACTCACATAGCTGACGTCCAGGCGCTCAGGCTGAGGCATGGAGAAGTCCAGCTGAATGGTGCCGCACTGCCAGGCGCGGTCCAGACAATCGTGCAGGGTGAACTCAATCTTGGGACCGTAGAAGGCGCCCTCACCCGGCTGCAGTTCATAGCTTAGACCATTGGCTTCCAGAGCCTCGGCCAGAGACTGCTCCGCCTTATCCCACAGATCATCGGAACCGATGCGCTGCTCAGGACGGGTGGACAGTTTTACGTCGATCTCATTAAAGCCGAAGGTCTTGTAGGTGTCGTACACCATCTGGATGCAGGCGGTCACCTCATCGAGAATCTGCTCATCGGTACAGAAGACGTGAGCGTCATCCTGGGTGAAGGAGCGCACGCGCATCAGACCGTGCAGAGAGCCTGAAGGCTCATTACGGTGCACCAGACCGAACTCCGCCATGCGATATGGCAGGTCACGGTAGGATTTCAGGCCCTGCTTGAAGATCTGCAGGTGGCCAGGGCAGTTCATCGGCTTCACCGCGTAGGTGCGCTTCTCAGACTCGGTGGCGAAGATCATCTCGGAGTACTTGTCCCAGTGACCGGAACGCTCCCACATCACCTTGTCCATCACCAGAGGAGTACGCACCTCTTCGTAGCCGAACTTATCCAGCTGGGTGCGCATAAAGCCTTCCAGCTCTTTATAGATGGTCCAGCCGTCGTTGTGCCAGAACACCATACCTGGTGCTTCTTCCTGCCAGTGGAACAGGTCCAGGGCTTTACCGATCTTACGGTGATCGCGCTTGGCGGCTTCTTCCAGGCGAACCAGGTGAGCCTTGAGCTGCTTTTTGTCGCCCCAGGCAGTACCGTAGATGCGTTGCAGCATCTTGTTGTCGGAATCACCACGCCAGTAGGCACCGGCCACATTCATCAGCTTGAAGTGGTGGCAGAACTTCATGTTGGGCACATGAGGGCCACGGCACATGTCCACGTACTCTTCGTGGTGGTAGAGGCCTGGCTGGTCGTCACGGCTGACGTTCTCATCCAGGATCTCAACTTTGTAGGTCTCGCCCCGGGCATCAAAAGTATCCCGGGCTTCCTGCCAGCTGACGCGCTTTTTCACCACATCGTAGTTGGTCTTGGCCAACTGAAGCATGCGCTTCTCCAGGGCATCGATGTCCTCCTGGGTCAGCTTGTGCTCCAGGTCGATGTCATAGTAGAAGCCGTTGTCGATGGTGGGGCCGATGGCCATCTTGGCGTCGGGCCACAGTTGCTTCAGGGCGTGGCCCAGCAGGTGGGCACAAGAGTGGCGAATGATCTCCAGACCGTCTTCATCCCTGGCGGTGATGATGGACAGCTCGCTGTCCTGGTCCATGATCTCGCAGGCATCGACACGCTCACCGTTAATGCGGCCGGCGATGCACGCCTTGGCCAGGCCAGGACCGATGTCGCTGGCTACGTCCATTACGGATACGGGGTTGTCGAATTCGCGTTTGCTACCGTCTGGCAGGGTAATAACTGGCATTTAGACTCTCCACAGTGGTGATCCACACAAAAGATCACATGCATAGAATTGATAAGAGGTCGGTTTTCAGACCATGACCGTTCGGCAAGGTATTCGCCTTACAGGGCAAACAGGGCTTGGAACGGCGCTCGGTCCAACCGGCGAAGGCAGTAGTATAGAAAGGCGCAGCCACCATTACAAATGAAATAGAGTTCAGTCACCTGCTATTTGATTCAGCGGCATTCAAGGTAAAAACCCCAGGGGTCACTTACACTTGAACTAGACGAATAACAGAGGAGTCGTCGTCATGAGAACCGATGCCTTCTATCAAAGCATTCGTTGCCCCCACTGTGGTAACGACACCTCCGTCGCCGTGGATGCCAGTGGCGGAGAGCAGGACTATTACGAGGATTGCCAGGCCTGCTGCAACGCCATCCACCTGCATCTGGCCATCGATGAGCAGAAGCAGCAGTTAAAACTCTATGTTGACAGCGATGACGAGCAGTTTTATTAGAGACTGTTGACCCTTGGTGGATAGTTTTGCGTAAAAGTTTCCCTGAAGATTAATTGTGCGTCTAAAGGATGCTCCTAATCGCATTTTATCCAGGTGTTTAGGGATGCCCTTCGGGGCCGGCCTAACGGCAACCACTCGGCGTCGTTCGATCTTGACGTAGAGCCACTATGCCATCGCTCGAACTTCTTGATTGGATGCCGTTATTCACGGCCAAACTCTCTCCACAAAAGACCAACAGTCCCTATTCAGTAAGCCCCTTTTGCGCCAGGACACGCTCAACGGTGTCGACGATGGCCTGGGTCTGACTGTCGATCTCAATATTGAGGCGATCCCCGGCTTTACGCTCACCCAGCGTGGTGATGCTCAGGGTTTCTGGAATCAGGTGGATGTCGAAACCGTCCTCTCGGGTAGCGCCAACGGTCAGGCTGCAGCCGTCGATGGCCACAAACCCCTTATGCAGGATGTACTTCATCCAGCGCGGATCCACGGTCAGGCTCATGACGCAGTTGGTCTCGGTGCGTTCGATTTTGGCGATCTCCGCCTGGGTGTGAACGTGACCGGACACCACGTGCCCCCCCACCTCTTTACCAAATACCAGAGAACGCTCCAGATTCACCCTGTCGCCGGCCTGTAAATCCCCGAGATTGGTGACCTTCAGGGTCTCTTCCATTACGTCGAAAAAGACTCTATCATCGGTCAGTTCAGTCACGGTCAGGCACACCCCGTTATGGGCCACGCTGGCGCCAATCTGCAGATTCTCCCGGTACTGGGGCGGAATCGCCACCTCAAAAGTTCGCAGCTTGTCCCTTTCATTGATGGACGCTACCTTCGCCGTGGTTTGAACAATTCCAGTAAACATACAACTCCAATAATTTTTCGTAGTATCGGACCTTACGCCCTATATGCACAGTCGCCTCTATCAGGCCAAAAGCCTAATTCGCCTGGCCCTGCCGGTTCTCGCCGCCCAGGTTGCCCAGACCATGATGGGATTCATCGATACGGTAATGGCCGGCCGGGTCAGCGCCACCGACATGGCGGCCGTGGCCGTCGGCACCAGCATCTGGCTGCCGACCATACTCTTCTTTGCCGGCATCCTGATGGCTCTGACCCCTATGGTCTCTCATCACCACGGGGCCCGGCAAGAGCGTAAGATACGCCCTCTGATTCACCAGGGCACTTATCTGGCGCTGGTCTGTGGCCTGTTGGCCATGGGCATTTTCGCTCAGGCGGAATGGATTTTGGCACAGATGGAGCTGGATCCGCAGCTGTTTGAACTCAGCCGGGGCTATCTGGCCGCGGTTTTGTGGGGTGCCCCGCCGTTTTTGCTGTTCCAGGTGCTAAGGAATTTCACCGAGGGACTCTCCTGGACCATGCCCTCGATGATCATCGGCTTTGTGGGACTGGCCATCAATATTCCGGCCAACTACATCTTTATCTATGGCCACTTTGGCATGCCCGCCATGGGTGGTGCCGGCTGCGGCGTGGCGACTGCCCTGGTGTTCTGGGGCATGTTCCTGGCCATGGCACTCTATCTGCTGTTCACCAAACGCTTCCAGGAATACCGCTTGTTCCAGGGATGGCGACGAATCAACCTCGCCTTGCAAGGTGCGGTGATAAAACTCGGGTTGCCCATCGCCTTAGCACTGTTTTTCGAGGTGACCCTGTTTGCCGTGGTGGCCGTGGCCATCGCCCCCCTGGGACCGGTGACCGTTGCCGGGCATCAGGTGGCCGCCAACTTCTCCGGCCTCATCTTTATGCTGCCCCTGGCTCTGGGGATGGCGCTGACCATTCGGGTGGGCTACTACCTGGGGCGCAAGGAGTTCGATATTGCCGCCATGGTGGCACGCATTGGACTGCTGATGGGACTGGGCATCGCGGTGATCACTGCCCTGGCCACGGTGCTGTTCCGCGACCAGATCGCCGCCCTCTATACCGCAGATTCAGAGGTGCTCGCTCTGGCGGGTCAGTTGATGCTGCTCTGTGCCATCTACCAGCTGTCCGATACGGTTCAGGTGGTCACGGCGGCAACGCTCAGGGGCTATAAGGACACTACGGCGCTGCTGTGGATCTCTCTGGTCTCCTACTGGGGCGTCGGTCTCACCACAGGACTGGTGCTGGGGCTGACCGACTGGCTGGTACCGGCCATGGGCGCGGCAGGCTTCTGGATTGGCTTTATCGCCGGCCTGTCCGCGGCGGCGCTGATGCTGAAGATCCGCCTTAAAGGGGTGCAGACGCGGCTGGCACAGTCTCAAGAGGCAGCAAGCTGATCAAAAACCGCCCCGCCGAGGGCAATCTTTAGCCAAACAAACGCACTAACTGCAACAGGGCCTTGTCATCGCCTCAAGCAGGCCCTAGTATTTAGCGCATCGCACAGCGATATGCGTCTGTAACTCAGTTGGTTAGAGTGTCACCTTGACATGGTGGAAGTCGGTGGTTCGAGTCCACTCAGACGCACCACATTTTAGATTATGCGTCCGTAGCTCAGTTGGTTAGAGCACCACCTTGACATGGTGGGGGTCGGTAGTTCGAGTCTACTCGGACGCACCACATCGCACTAAGCCCGCTCATTGAGAGCGGGCTTTTTTGCGTCTGGCGTCCAGCAAACAAAAAAAGGCCACTCACAAGGAGTGGCCTGCTGAAAATCTTACTAAGAATAGGAACTGGCTGGCCCTACCCTCGCTCAGCGTAAAAGGTCGAGGGGCGGAACAGGTGCTCACCCGTGTCCACATCCACCACCACAAAACGTATTGGGGTCTCCCACTGATCCGCTTCCTGAGTCAGGGCCACGGTCAGTACCTGGGTCTGATGCTCTCCCGGCGCCAGTGTGAAATGGGCGTCTCCATCAATGTTCAAGCCGTAGAAGCCCTGCACGATCACCGCGTAGGTGCGGGACTCTTGAGTCTTATTGAGCATCTTGAATCTGTAAGTGTTCTCTACCCAGCCTTCGTCATTGATGCGATACAGGGCCTGACGGTCTCTGAGCACGTTGACTTCAAAACTGGTGCGGGTGTTGCTCCAGACCAGCATCACCAACAGGGTCACCAGGGTGGCCAGGCCATAGCCCAGGTAGCCGGTCACCCCCATCTGTTTGCCCTTGTCCGAGGCATAACGAATCAGTCCCCGGGCGTAACCAAACCTGTCCATGGTCTGATCGCAGGCGTCCACACACAGGCCGCAGTTGATGCATTCGTATTGAAGCCCCTGACGGATATCTATGCCCACCGGGCACACCTGAACGCAGAGATTGCAATCGACGCAGTCGCCCATCCCTTGTGGGCTGGTCCCCCGCTTGCGCGGGCCCCTGCCCTCTCCCCGCGTGGCGTCGTAGGCAACCAGGGTGGTGGTGTCGTCGAACATCACCGACTGAAACCGGGCATAGGGGCAGATATGCTGGCAGACCCGCTCGCGAAGCCAGCCTGCATTGAGGTAGGTACAGAAGGTGAAGAACAGCACCCAGGTTTGAACCAGTGCGGAGTTCTCCCAGGTGAAAAAGCCGACATACAGCTGATTGACCGGGACAAAGTAACCCATGAAGCCCAGGGCGGTGACCAGGGAGATCAGCAACCAGGCCAAATGCTTGGCTGACTTTCTGGCCACCTTGGCCAGGCTCCACTGACTTCGATCCAGGGCTCGGCTGTGATTATGGCTGCCTTCGATGCGTCGCTCTATCCAGTTGAAGATCAAGGTCCATACGGTCTGAGGGCAGGTGTAGCCGCACCAGACCCGGCCGTAGAGCTTGGTCACCAGGAACAGCAGGAAGGCCGCCAGGATAAACAGGAAGGCCACAATGAGCAGGTCCTGGGGAAACAGCGACACACCAAAGAGATCGAAGCGCTGTCTGCCCAGGTCGACAAGGATCGCCTGACGCCCCTGATAGGGCACCAAGGGCAACAGCAGAAACAGGCCGACCAGAAACAGATTCAGGCGGCGCCTGACACGCTGAAAGCGGCCAAACTGCTCTCTTATGTAGATTTTTCCCGTTGTGGCTGTGGTAAAGATCAGGTTGGGATCCTGGCTGGCTGAAGACACTGTCTCTCTCCAATGGCGAAACGCGGCCCCAGTCTAAATTGCACAACTGTCATTGGTAGATACAAAAATATTTTTTAAAATAGGTACAGATTGATTTTCTGAGTGGTGACCATGCCTCATTTTCGCTATCAACAACTGGCGTCATTCTTAAACCAGCAGATACAACAAGGGCTGTGGCAGGCTGGCGAGCGGTTTCCCTCCATACGGGCTCTGAGTCAGCAACATGGCTTGGCGAAAATCTCTGTGCAAAAGGCCCTGCATACCCTGGAAGCGGCGGGTCTTATCGAGGCGCGTGCGCGCTCTGGCTACTTCGTGACGTCGAAGCGACCCAGGCCCAAGCCCCAAGTCAAACCGGTAGAGGCCGCCCCCAGCGAGGTCAATGTGCCCCTGCTGTTCCAGGAGATCATGGCGCGAAGCGCCGCCTTCGATCTCTGCCCCTGGGCACCGGTGGAAGCACCGGATCAGCATCTGTTGCTGCTCAATCGCCACTTGAGCCGCGCCTTGCGCCAGCAACCGGTACGCAAAGCCTCCTATTACGGCGACCCACAAGGCCTGCCCGCCCTGAGAGAGCAGTTGGCCGCCCGCTACCGCAGCCGCAACTGCCCCCTGCAGGTGGAGCAGATCGCCCTGACCTCGGGCTGCCAAAACAGTCTGTTTCTCGCCCTGATGGCCTGCTGCCAGCCCGGTGACACCGTCGCAGTGGAAAGCCCCGCCTTCTACGGCGTGCTGCAACTGCTGCAGCAGTTGGGCCTCAAGGTGGTGGAGTTACCGGCCAGCCCTGAGTTTGGTGTGCGTGCCGATGACCTGGAAGCCGCCATCAAACGCTGGCAGGTCAAGGTGTGTGTGGTGACGCCCAGTTACGCCACACCCACAGGTGCCACCCTGCCGGTGAAGGAGCAAAAGCGCCTGGTGGCGCTGACCCACAACTACCCACTGACCCTCATCGAAGATGACATCTACGGGGACTTGGGATTTCATCTTCAGGCAGAGCCATTAAAGCGCTTCGATACCCTGGGTCGGGTGATTCTGTGTGGGTCTTTCTCCAAGTCATTGTCCAGAGACCTGAGATTGGGCTGGATTTGTGGCGGCCGGCTGCACGGTCGCATCACCCAGCTCAAGCTGATCAACCAGCTTTCCGGCAGCCAGGCGGTCCAGGAGGGGCTGACCAGTTACCTGGCGGAGGGCCACTACAAGCGCCACCTGATGGCCATGAGGCAGAGACTTATCGGCAACCGGGACCAACTGCTCGATTGCCTGCATCACAACTGGCCTGGTCGCTACTCTGCCACCGTCCCTGAAGGGGGGCTGTCGCTCTGGCTGGAACTGCCTGCCGGGGTTGACACCAAAACCGCCTATCGGCCTCTGCTTGAGCAGAAGATCGTGATTACCCCAGGCTCGCTGTTTTCCACCACGGACAGCTTCGATCACTGCCTGCGACTGAGCTTCTCCCAACCGGTGACGGCCATTCGGCGCCAGGCGATCTCGACGCTGGCCAAAACCCTGGTGCCTTAGTGCCGTCAGCTTGATCCAGATCACCCAAAGCCCACATTCTGTGCGCCGGAGCGCCCAGCAGGGAGTAAAATTTTATTGAGGAATAGCAGGGGCGTCGCCGGCTCAAGGGCCCGATGCCTCAAGGAGTGAATGGAGGACATTATGAACCTGTTTCCCCGTGATTCATTGTTCGATTTCTGGCCTCTGATGGACCGCAGACGCTCCCAGGATGAGGAGCATTCCGCTGTTTCCATGGGACTGCCCAGAATTGACATCGTCGAAGAGGAGGACAAGTACCTGCTGAGTGCCGACCTTCCTGGTGTTAAAAAGGAGGATCTGTCTATCACCCTGGCCAATGGCGTGCTGCGCATCGAGGCTCGTCGAAGCGAAGCGAGCGAAACCAAAGAGAAGCACTTCATCCGCAAAGAGCGCCACGAAGGGGTGTTTGTCCGCAACATTGAAGTCGGCGACAGCCTCAATGCCGAACAGATCGATGCCCACTTCGACAACGGCGTCCTTAAGCTGACCCTGCCCAAGGTTGAGCCTAAGGCGCCGGTGCAGGACCGGGTTGAGATTCACTGAGGCGATTCGACGTTGTCATACAGGTCGTAAAGACCTGAGTACCCAAGGGCCGCAAATGCGGCCCTTTCAATTTTGAGTCAATCCCAACTGCTGATATACTCGCTCGCGACATGGTTAGAGCAATGATTCTAAAGCGGAAATTCGATGATGATTACTGATCGTTCCAAAGGGTTCACCCTGATTGAGTTGGTGGTTGTGATGGTGGTACTCGGGGTCCTCGCGGTCATGGCTCTGCCCCGCTTCCTGTCTCTCTCCTCTGAAGCCCACACCGGTGTTTATCAGGGGGCTTTTGGCGCGTTTCGATCCGGCATCAAGTTGTACCACAGCGCCTGGCTGGCTCACGGGGAAACCGGTGCGGTCACCAACCTGAGCACCTTTGGCGACGGTACGGTGGACAGTAATGATCAGGGTTAACCCAGTGGTACCAGTTTCAACGGCACCCTGAATGGCAACAACTGCGGTGAATTATGGGGTGCTCTGCTGGACAGTGATTTGACTACGCGTCCCGCCAGCAACGGCAGCTTTGACGGAGACACCAGCAAAGCCATCAAGTACTGGTATCGCACCGGTCCTGATGCGTGCTATTACATCTACGTGGGTGAAAAGAACGAACCCGGCGTCAACCTGCCGACCCTGACCTACACCCTGAGTACAGGCGAAACCAGTTTTCGCATGAGCAGCTACTCCAACGGCTGATCGCCAGGCAAAATAACCCTACTTTTTCCGTGGTCTGGGCTAAGCTCAATGGAGTTTGCCCGGCTCAAGGAGACTGCTATGCGTGCCCTGCTGTTGGTTCCACTGTTACTCGCAGCGCCACTGGCCCTGTCAGAGGAGACCTGCGAGTCCTGCCATACCGAGATCTCTCCCTCCATAGTGGAGGACTGGAAGTCCAGTAAACATCACGCCAATGACATAGGTTGCGACACCTGCCATGAGGGCGATCATAAGAGCGCCGATGACGTGGACAACCTGGCCACCATCACCGCAGACACCTGCGGCGCCTGTCACAGCGAGCGCCTTGAGGAGTTCTCCAAAGGAAAACACGCCCTCTCCTGGGCTGCCGTTCAGGCGATGCCCACCACCCATGCCCTGCCCATGGCGCTCAATGAAGGGATGAAGGGCTGTACCGGCTGTCACAAGCTGGGACTCAAGAGTGACGAAGAGATTGAAGCGCTGAAACAAGCCGGCAGTAAATTTGGTCACGCCTCCTGTGACGCCTGCCACACCAGGCACAGTTTCTCTGTGAAAGAGGCCAGAGAGCCTCAGGCCTGCCAGACCTGCCACATGGGTTTTGACCATCCTCAGTGGGAGATGTGGTCCTCCTCAAAACACGGTGTTCGTTACCTGTTGGCGCAGAACGGGACCCTGCCTAAAACCACCAAGGCGCCCACCTGCCAGACCTGTCATATGGTGGATGGCAACCACGAAGTCAGAACCGCCTGGGGCTTCCTGGCGGTAAGACTGCCGCTATCGGAAGACCCACAGTGGAAAGCGGACCAGATCACCCTGCTTCAGGCCCTGGGTGTATTGGATATGGAGGGTAACCCAACCCCGAGACTGGATGTGGTCAAGGCGGCCGATGTTGCCCGACTGGACAAGGCCTCGTTTGACGCCGAGCGCAATAAGATGATCAAGGTGTGCAGCGACTGCCACTCAGAGAACTTTGCCAAGGCAGAGCTTGAGAAGGCGGATAACCTCATCCGAGATCTGGACCACCTGATGGCCGAAGCGATACGGGAAATTGCCGGGCTCTACAAAGATGGCGTACTCAAGAAGCCGGAAAGTTACGCCTACCCCTTCCCGGATCTGCTCACCTTCCATGATGCGCCCACCAGCATAGAGCAGACCCTGTTTGAGATGCACCTGAAACACAGAATGCGTGCCTTCCAGGGGGCCTTCCACGCCAACCCTGACTATGCCCTGTGGTATGGCTGGAGTGAAATGGTCCGTGATCTGCAGGAGATCCGGGAGAAAGCGGAGGAGATGCGCCGCGCCCACAGTGCTCAGGCCAAGCGCTGATCTCAATGATCAAAAAAGGCGCCGAAAGGCGCCTTCTTCTTTAGGGGCAACGGGAATCAGTAGATCTCGTTACCGGTCTTTTCGCCCTTCTGGTAAGCCTTGATGTTGCCTAGGGTGGTGTCGGCAATCTGACTCAGGGCCAAGTCGGTAAAGTATCCCTGGTGGCCGGTCACCAGCACATTGGGGTAGCTGAGCAGCAGGCCGAATACGTCATCGTGAATCACCTGGCCGGAGAGATCCCGGAAGAACAGGTCTCCCTCCAGTTCATATACATCCAGGCCCAGGTAACCCAGGCGGCCGCTTTTCAGGGACTCGATGGCGTCGGACGCGTTCACCAGGGCGCCACGGGAGGTGTTGATCAGCATGACGCCCTCTTTCATCTTGTTGAAGGCATCGCGGTTGATCAGGTGGTGGCTGTCCTCGGTCAGCGGGCAGTGCAGAGTGATGATGTCGCTCTGAGCGTACAGGGTATCCAGGTCCACATAGGTGCCCAGTTTCTCCGCTTCCGGGTTCACATAGGGGTCGTGGCACAGCAGTTTGCAGCCGAAGCCACTCAGGGCTTTCATGGTGGCCAGGCCAATCTTACCGGTACCGATGACACCGACGGTCTTGCTGCCCAGGTTGAAGCCCAGCAGCCCCTCCAGGTTGAAGTTGTGCTCTCGAATACGGGAGTAAGCCTTGTGCAGCTTGCGGTTCAGACACAGCATCATGGCCACCGCATGTTCCGCCACGGACTCAGGCGAGTATCCCGGTACCCGGCTCACCACGAAACCACGCCTCTTGGCTTCTTCCAGATCAACGTTGTTGAATCCGGCGCAGCGCAGGGCAATCATCTTGATGCCCGATTTGTCCAGCTGCTCCAGTACGGCGGTATCCACGATGTCGTTCACGAAGCAGGAGATGGCGTCGTACCCTTCTACCAGTTTGGCGGTAGAGGCGGTCAGCTGAGTCTTGTAGTAATCCAACTCAAAGCCATACTTCTCATTCGCAGCATCCATGGAGTGGCGATCGTAGGATTTGCTGCTGAACACGGCGATCCGTGCTTTGGTCATGGTGATTCTCCTCGCAGAAACATAAATACAGCTTAGTTGGGTTATGAGGCGGACACTCCCCTCCTTTTTTGGGCAGGGAATAGCCGGTCAGCCCGTTCAGCGGGAATTTTGCTTGCCATGCTACCCTGCTCTCTTTAGTATTACGACCCGTTCGGTACTGCCTGGTCAGTATTTGACTTATACACCTGTAGCTCAGTTGGTTAGAGCACCACCTTGACATGGTGGGGGTCGGTGGTTCGAGTCCACTCAGGTGTACCAATCCTGCGTCTGTAACTCAGTTGGTTAGAGTGTCACCTTGACATGGTGGAAGTCGGTGGTTCGAGTCCACTCAGACGCACCACATTCAAAAAAGCCCGCCTCTTTGGCGGGCTTTTTGCGTATATCCCCTGGTGACACAGGGGTGTCATCCTCTGTTGTCTACACTGTGACTAGTTCAGTTAACCCTAAGGATGGCCAAATGATTCAAAGGAATGCGCAGACTCTTTCCCTTTCCGGCACCGACAGCAAACTCAAACGACAGCAGTTAAAAGAGTACTTTGCCAACACCTGGCGCCTCTACGAGAAGCTGTTTGAGGTGATAGCTGACGACCAGGCCTACTATCTGAAAGCCGAGCCCTTGCGCCATCCGCTGATCTTCTACTTTGGCCATACCGCCACCTTCTTCATCAATAAGCTCAAGTTGGCCGGCATCATTGATTCGCGCATCAACCCCGAGTTTGAATCGATGTTTGCCGTAGGGGTGGATGAGATGTCCTGGGATGATCTGGACGAAGCCAACTACCAGTGGCCGTCGGTGGACCAGGTGCGCGAATACCGCGATGCGGTATTTGTCCGGGTCAATCAGGTGATCGATACCATGCCCCTGTCTCTGCCTGTTACTCAGGACCAACCCGCCTGGGTGATTCTGATGGGCATAGAGCATGAACGCATCCATTTGGAAACCTCTTCGGTGATCATCCGCCAGTTACCCCTGGAGGAGGTCAGAAACCACCCGGACTGGCCCCCCTGCCCTGACAGCGGCCCTGCCCCCGCCAACCGGTTGGTGGAGGTCGACGGTGACCTGGTGACCCTGGGTCGGGATGACAGCCGCAACACCTACGGCTGGGACAACGAATTCGGCATCCATCAGCACCAGGTCGATCACTTCCAGGTATCCAAATACCTGGTGTCCAACCAGGAATACAAGGAGTTTGTTGATGCGGGCGGTTACAGCCGAGCCGAATTCTGGAGCGACGAGGGCCAGGCGTGGCTGGCCTACACCAAGGCGAAACATCCCGGTTTCTGGCGCCGTGACGGGGATCACTGGTTCCAACGCAATCTAACCGAGGAGATCCCGCTGCCACTGAACTGGCCGGTGGAGGTGAACCAGCTGGAGGCCAAGGCCTTCTGCAACTGGAAAGCCGCCGCTACCCAGAGCCCGGTCAGGTTGCCCACAGAGTCCGAGTGGCAGCTGCTGCGCCGCCGGGTCGAGGACAACAACCCTCACTGGGAGCAGGTGCCCGGCAACCTGATGTTGGACAAGTGGGCCTCCTCCTGCCCAGTGGATCAATTCGAGCATCAGGGAATCAACGATGTGGTGGGCAACGTCTGGCAGTGGACGGAAACCCCCATCAACGGCTTCTCCGGCTTCAGTGTCCACCCGCTGTACGATGACTTCTCCACCCCCACCTTCGATGGCAAGCACAACCTGATGAAGGGCGGCTCCTGGATCTCCACCGGCAATGAAGCCCTGGCAGACTCCAGATACGCGTTCCGGCGCCACTTCTACCAGCACGCCGGATTCCGTTATCTGGTGTCCCACCAGAAACTGGCGGACACCAGATACACCAACACCTATGAAACAGACGCGCTGGTCAGCCAGTATCTGGAATTTCACTACGGCGCCGAGTATTTCGGCGTAAGAAACTTTCCCAAGCAGTTGGTCAGCCTTTTGCGGCCCCACCTGGAGAACACCCACAGGGCCCTGGACATCGGCTGTTCCGTTGGCCGGGCCTCCTTCGAACTGGCCCGTCACTTTGACCACGTCGATGGCATCGACTTTTCTGCCCGCTTTATTCAGCACGCCTACGAGCTGCTCCAGCAAGGGGAGAAACGTTTTGCCGTGCCTGTGGAGGGAGAGCTGGTGGAGTACAAGACGGTGACTCTGGCGGACCTCGACCTGGCCGGACACAAGCTCAGCCTCAACTTCGTCCAGGGGGATGCCTGCAACCTCAAACCCCAGTTCAGCGGCTACGATCTGGTGTTGGCGTCCAACCTGCTGGACCGTCTCGCGGAACCCTCCCGGTTCCTGGATCTCATCGGAGACAGGCTCAACCCCGGTGGTTTGCTGGTTCTGGTCTCACCCTATACCTGGCTGGAGGAGTTTACCCCCAGAGAAAACTGGTTGGGCGGCTTTAAGAAGGATGGCGAAAGTTACACCACTTTGAACGCGCTCAAGGAGCGACTCGGGTCCGGCTTTGCCCTGATTGACTCTCACCAGGTGCCCTTTGTGATCCGGGAAACCGCCCGAAAACATCAACATACCCTCTCCGAAATGACCCTGTGGCGTAAAAAGGAGTAAAAGGTCCATTTGGGGATTGCACCCACTAGCGCTTTTAGGGTGTAATCCCCTCCTCTCGAAGATTTTTGCTGTACCTCGATGACGCTGCTGCAACGCTCCCAAACAGGGCGGCTCCTGGCCACCCAGTCCTTGAGCCTTATCCTGACGCCCCAAGGGGTTGAGGTTAAAGAGGGAGGCCGCAGTTCCCTGTTGCCCTGGTCCGACCTGGGCGCACCTCCGTACATCGAACCAGGCTGGTGGTTTACCCGCCTGACTCTGCCTTCACAGCCTCCACACACTCTCAATTGGCTTCCGAAAAAGAGCGCCACGCCCTGGACCGAGCAGGCGAAAGCCCAATGGACCGGCTGGCAGCAAGGCCGTCTCACCTCCTTGGCCCTGGTTGCCACCCAAGAGTTGCGACAGCGATACCTGTCCCACAGCCGCTGGCAGCGGCTGGTCACCCTGTCCAGGCGTGGAATTCGCGAAGGCTTGGGCAACCTGGCGCCGATGGAGTTGCCGCCGGAGCAGCGCAAGGGGCTCAAGCTGATCCGGAGTTTGTCTGAGGATTCGCCTCAGACCCTGGCCAGGCTGCGGCAACATCAATTGCAGCAGGAGCTCAAGCGCTACCGGGGGTTGTTTGACCGACTGGCGGCGGCGCCCCTGACCAATGCCCAGAGGCTGGCCTGCGTCACCCATGACGATGTGAATCTGGTGCTCGGCGCCGCGGGCACAGGCAAAAGCACCGTGCTCGCAGGGCGAATCGCCTATCTGGTGGCCAGTGGTCAGGCCAAGGCGGAAGAGATTCTGGTGCTGGCCCATGACAGCGCTGATGTCCGTCGCCTGAAAAGACTGCTGCTGACCCACCTGGGCAAAGGCGCACAGCGGATCACCGTAACCCATTTCCAGGCCCTGGCGCTGAGGCTCATCCATCAAAATACGCAAACTGTCCCCAGACTCACGGCTCTCACCCCGGAGGGAGGACAACTCAGGCGCTGGCTCAAACAGCAGGTGACGGCGCTGCTGTTACGTCCTGAGGGGCGGGAGCTTATCTTTACCCTGCTGATGAAGGATGCGGCCCTAAGTGGCGGCAAAGCACAGGTGCAAAGGTACCGCCAACTGGTACTGGCCGGGCTGGAGCCGGAAAAACGGCTGTTGTACTGGCAGCAACGCGGCGCCTTCAGCCGTCTCCTGGACCTGCTGTGTGAACTGTTGCCCGCCTACCGGCGTCACCGCATCAGGTTGTGGAGCCTGCAACATCCTGCCCTGGTACCCTGGCAGCCTCTGCTGACCACCCTGATGGAGGCGTACAATCGGGCTCTGCGCATCGAGGGCGAGAGTGATCGCGACCAGTTGCTGGTGGACGCGGTACGACTGCTGAAGCGTCCGGACAGCCGCCTCCCCTGGAAGCACCTGATGCTGGATGACCTGCAGCAGATCTCCCTGCCCCACAGCCAGCTTCTGCAGGCAATGGCCTCCAAGTCCGAGTCCCTGTTTGCCCTGGGTGACGACTGGCAGGGCAGCGGGCGACGTCAGGGCGCCGAGCTGAACCAGTTGCTGGAGTTTGGCGGCCATTTCGGTCCCCACAGCAGGACGCTTCTGGACATGAGTTTTACCCTCAACAGCAACCTCAATCTGCTGGGGACCGCATTTATCAGCCGCAACCCCGCCCAGTTGACCAAGCGGGTCACCAGCCTGACCATGCAGCCCTATCCCAGCATCTCCCTTGTGGATGACAGACTACCCCTGACTGCCGTGGTACAGAGTGTGGCCAGGCGGGCAAAACCCGGCTGGTCCCTGGCCCTGATTGGCTCAGAACAACATCAGCTGCCCGGCGAACAGGAGCTGGCCGCTTTACAGGAGCTGGTGCCGGATACCCCCCTGCAGCTGTCGACCTTCGCCGACTGCAAGCACCTGACATGCCACTGCGTGGTAATACTGGGCCTGGCCGAGGGCCAGTTCCCCCGTCACCATGCCACCCATCCGGCGCTGGAGGCCATGTTGCCCGCTCAGGAGCGCTTTCCCTTTGCCGAGGAGAGGCGCCTGCTGTACCGGGCCATGACCCGGGCCAGTGAACAGGTCTACCTTAGCGTAAACCGAGCCAACCCCGGCTCTTTTGCCAAGGAGATTCAGCATCTTCTGAATGCGGTGGCCAACAAACAGCCCCATGGACACTCATAAAACCCCCTGCTAATTTAGGGTCAATGGCGTTTGATGAGGCGCAGTGACCATGGCAGCAGAGTCCCTACCCAAGCTACACCTGCATCAGGCCGGTGAACGACTGGTGGAGTGCACCCCAGCCTCCCCGGTAAACGGCAGTCAATTGGCGGCGTTCGCCGACGCGGTCCGACCTTGGCCAGGGGTCATCGACGCCCTCTACGCCGGCAACACCGTCAGCCTGTGGCTGACCCTGGACGCCAACCTTAAGCAGTTGCAGGCACAACTGCACTCCCAATGGCAGGCATCCACCGAAGGCCAGCCCGCCCCCAGATTGCATACCCTGCCCGTTCACTATGACGGCGCCGACCTGCAGCAAGTGGCCTCCAGCTGTGGTCTCAGTCCTGAACAGGTGATTGCCCTGCACAGCGGCGCCCGATACACCGTCGCCTGGCTGGGATTCCTTCCGGGCTTTGCCTATCTCGAAGGTCTGCCGGAAGCGCTGCGACTGCCCAGGAGAGACACGCCCAGAGTCCGGGTGCCCGCAGGCAGCCTGGCCATAGCCGGCAGTCAGAGCGCACTCTATCCCAGCGAGTCCCCCGGCGGTTGGCACCTGATCGGCCGCTGCGATCTCGCTCTGTTTGATCCCTACTCAAAGTCACCCAGCCTGCTTCAGCCCGGTGATCTGGTGAGCTTTCAGCCCGTGGGGGAGTCATGAGCATAGTGATAGACGCCCTGGCGGGTCCCATCTCCCTGCAAGACTGCGGCCGCTTTGGCCATCGGCACCTTGGCGTGAGCTGGCAGGGTGCCATGGATCAGCTGGCCTTTGAGTCCGCCAACTGGCTCTGTGGTAATCCGACACCCCGCGCCGCATTGGAACTGGGCCCAGGCAGTCTGACCCTGAGCTTTGAAGACGAGGGGTATTTCGCCTATTGCGGCCAGGCTCACCGAGGCCACCTGATACGTCAGGGGGAGGAGTATCGGTTGTTCCCTGGGTGGCGTTACCCCTTCGAGGCCGGCGATCACCTCAACCTGACCCCGTCGGGAGAGGGGGTTTATGGCTACCTGGCGGTGCGCGGCGGCATCGCCCTGCCCCAGCTGATGGACAGTTGCAGCACGGATCCTGACCTGGAGCGCAGCAAACTGCCAGCCAGGCCCCTGTTAAAGGGGGACCGTCTGCCCCTGGGTGATCAGCAGTCGCCGCTTCCTGAGATTGAAGGGATAGCTAGGCGCCCCCACAACACCCGACTGCGTTACCTTCCGGCCCACGAAGAGTGGGCACCGGCCATGAGGCTCTTGGTGTCGCGCTCAGTCAGTCGTATGGGCATTCGACTTCATGGCGATCACCCCTATCAGCTGCCTCTGGAATCGGTGACCAAGCCTGTCTTTCCCGGCGCCATACAGCTGCCGCCCGACGGCCACCCCATAGTGCTGGGCCGGGGCTGTCAAACCACAGGGGGCTATCCGGTGCTGGGCTACCTGTTACAGCCAGACCTCGATCACCTGGTCCAGTCCCCACCCGGCTGCGAGCTCACCCTGGAGCCCTGTACCCTGACGCAGGCTAACCAGGTTCAGCGGCAATATCAGGGTTACCGTTATCAGTTGCAACGAGGCCTCTATGGAACTGGATCTTAACGTCGACATAGGGGAAGGCTTCCCCTTTGACCGGCAACTGCTGAACTGGGTCAGCTCAGCCAGCATCGCCTGCGGCGGTCATGCGGGCAGCAGCGCCCTAATGGAGGAGACGGTTGATGCCTGCCTAGGACGAGGCGTACGCATTGGGGCCCACCCTGGCTATCCGGATCCCGACAACTTTGGGCGCCAACCGCTGGCCATGGATCCGGCCCTGTTGCTGGAGAGCCTTTGCGAGCAACTGGCGCAACTCGATGGCATCTGTCGCAGCCGGGATGCCCGGCTGGCGTACGTCAAACCCCATGGCGCCCTCTACAATCAGGCGGTCAACGACCGTCCCCTGGCCCAACTCATCTGCCGGGCGATCAAATGCGTGGTGCCCCATGCAGCCCTGATGGGACTGGCGGGTTCACCCATGCTCACTGTGGCTGCCGAGGCTGAGCTGGCAGTGATCCGCGAAGGGTTTCTAGACCGACTCTATCGTCATGCTGGCGCCCTGGTCCCCAGAAGCGAGCCAGGCGCCCTGCTCTGCGGCGACGAGGCGGTCAGGGCCCAGTTAACAGCCTTGGCCCGGGACCGGGTGATCCTTGGACAGGATGGCATCAGCCACCCCATTCAGGTGGACAGCCTCTGCCTGCACGGGGACAGCCCCAATGCCCTGGAGCGAGCCCAGTTAGTGCACAATCACCTGACTAAACTGGGTTTTTCTCTGCCTCAATATTGATTTCGCCCATCTGTCGCCTTTATAGTCACATCATCGACTCTCGCCCGGCAGATTGGAATGGACAGAAGCAACATCAAGTGGGATCAACAGCTGAGATTTCGACACATCGAGATCGTCGCCCTATGGGAAGGAAGACTGACTACCCGCCATCTGTGCCAGACCTTCGGCATTGGCCGACAGCAAGCCAGCCGGGACATCAATCATTACCTGAGCCTGGCCCCCACCGCACTGAAATACGACACCAGGCTAAAAGGGTACAAACCCAGCCCCTACTTTAAGCCCAGATTCAGCCAGGGAGACTTCTCCGAGTATCTGCAGCTGCTGATGCAGCAGAAACAGCTCGAGGAGAGCGGATTTGAACTGCTGACGATACGCAGCGCCGATACCGAACTGGTGGTTCCGCCCCAGCGCCAGGTTGACCCGGCGGTGGTACGCCAATTGCTGATTGCAGCCCGCAATGCCACCAGGGTAAAGCTGATGTATGCCTCCATCGCCACCGGCGCCATCAGCGAACGGGTATTCGTCCCTCACACCCTGGTGCATGACGGCTATCGCTGGCACTTGAGAGGCTATTGTGAACAGCATGAACGCTATCTGGATCTGGTGCTGAGCCGCATCAGGGGGCTGCCCAAACTGCTCTACCCCAGCGATCATAGTCAACAACAGGACAGTCAGTGGAATCAATGGGTCAAGGTGACACTGGTGCCCAACCCCCAGTTCAGCGATGCCCAGAGAGAGGTGATCGCCATCGACTACGGTATGGATGGTGACCAGCTCACCCTGACATGCCGTCAGGCCCTGATGGATTACCACCTGCGCCGGCTGCAGATCGCCACGCCGATTCAGGCTTTCGACCCAGCGAGTCAGCTGTTGGTGGTCAGTGACACCGTCCGCTGTTCGCAACCTCAAGTGCCGCAGTAAGGTCGGCCACAAAGATGAGCCTGCCGGGAATGGGATCGACGCCAGCCCGACTCAGGGTTTTCAGCGGCTGAAACTGCAGATCACTGATCACCACCTTGGTGCCCAGCTGCTCACAGACTTCCAGCCAGCGCTCTAAGGCAGACAGGCCGCCAGCATCGAGCACGGGCACACTGCTCATATAGAGAATCACCCCCTGGGCACCGGCGGTTTCCACCGCAATCTCGGCAAAGATTCGGTCCGCGGCGGCAAAAAACAGCGGGCCGTTGACCTTGAGTACCCGCCAGCCCTGGGGCACTGCTTCAGGCAATATCCTGGCGTGGTTTCCCAAATCCTTCAGCCTGGTCATCTTCGCCAGCTCCCCCATAAACAGCAAGCTGGCCATCACCATGCCTGCAGCGATGGCCACCACCATGTCAAAGGCGACGGTCATCACCAGGCAGAGCAGCAGAACCAACTGATCGCCCAGGGGCGCGCGCCTGAGCAGTCGTACCGCCTTGGGCGCTTCGCTCATGTTCCAGGCAACGGTCAGCAGCAGGGCTGCCATGGCGGTCATGGGGATCCAGGCCAGCAGATCCGCCAACAGCACCACAGACGCCAGCACCACCAATGAGTGCACTACCGCCGAAATGGGACTGACCGCGCCACTTTTGACGTTGGCAGCCGAACGGGCAATGGCGGCAGTGGCAGGAATGCCGCCGAACAAGGGGGCAACCAGATTGCCCAACCCCTGCCCCAGCAGCTCGCTGTTGGCGCTGTGGCGGGTGCCACTCATGCCATCCACCACCATGGCACACAGCAGTGACTCAATGGCGCCCAGCATGGCGATGGCAAAGGCCGACGGCAACAGATCCCCCAGCATAGCCCAGCTCAATCCCAGAGGCGTGCCGTCCGGGCCAGGTTGTTGCCAGGGCCAGACGAAACTCGGCAGATAGGGGGGCACCCCATGACCGACCCCTCCCTCTGCCAATGGGTAGTGGAAGCGGCTGCCCAGGGTATCGACCGCCACCCCCTGCTGCTGCAGCCACCAGGCCGCTACCGCCGCCAAAGCCAGTACCGGAAGATGGGGTGGAAAACGCAGGCCCAGTCTCGGCCAGAGCAGCAGCAGCCCCAGGGTAGCCAACCCCAGCAGAGCCGTCGGCCACTGAAGCTGGCCCAGGGCACCGGTCAGCCACAGGGCTTCAGACAGGGCCCCATGCAGGTCACCTGGGGCACTCAGGCCCAGCAGATCTTTAAACTGCATCACCGCGATCACCAGGGCGATGCCGGAGGTGAACCCCAGGGTCACCGCCGGGGGCACATATTGCACCAGACGGCCGAGTCTGAGCACCGCCATGCTCACCAACACCACGCCGGACAGCAACGTGGCCATCAGCAGCCCTCCCAGGCCGTATTGCTGGGCAATGGGCAGCAGCAGCACCACAAACGCCGCCGTTGGCCCGGAGACACTGAAGCGGCTGCCGCCGGTCAGGGCGATCAGTACCCCGGCGATCATCGCCGTATACAGGCCGTGTTGGGGGGCGACGCCACTGGCGATGGCCAGTGCCATGGAAAGGGGCAACGCAATGATGCCGACGGTGAGGCCCGCGGCGATGTCCTTCATCAGTTGGGGACGACCATAGCCGGCATTCAGACAGGAAGCACGGAGGGCGTGACCCAATCTCAAGGAGAAGAGGTGTGGACGATATTTCACTCAGGGAGTTCCAATTGGCAGGAATCGACGGATTCCGGAAAGGCCCATAAGTGTAAAGGCTGAGACCGCCCCCGTTCTGAGAGGGCGATCTCATTTTCTGGAGTTATGGGGCGGGGGTCACCCGCGTCATGGCGCTACCGTCTCACCGCTTCTGAGCTTGAGCTCCGACAGAGGACGAGGCATGGCAATCCCATAGCCCTGGCCATAATTGACGCCTATCTCTGCCAGCAGGCCAATGGTGTGGGGGTTCTCTACGCACTCGGCAACCGTGGCCATGCCCATGGCGGCACTGATGTTCTGAATCGCTTCCACAAACGCCCGGTCCTGGGGATCCCGGTCGATATCCCGCACGAAGTTGCCATCGATCTTCAAAAAGTTCACCGGCAGCGCCTTGAGGTAACCGAAGGAGGACATGCCCGAACCAAAGTCGTCCAGGGCGAAGTTTACCCCTTTCGATCGCAAGCGTTCGATAAACTCCCTGGCCTTATGCAGGTTGGCGATGGCGGCGGTCTCGGTGATCTCGAAGCAGATGTGGCTGGACTGAATCGGTGAGTGGGCCAGGCGGTGACACAGGTACTCCACGAAGGCGCTGTCGCCCACGGACTGACCGGAGAGGTTGATGGAGCAGATACCAAGGTCCTGTTGCACCTCGGGCCGCTTCTCGAGGAACTGCAGGGTGTGCTCGACCACGTACCTGTCCAGGGCCGTCACCATATGGAAACGCTCAGCCGCCGGCATAAAGGCCCCGGGAGGAATACTCTCCCCTTTTGGGCCCACCATCCGCAACAGCACTTCGAAGTTAGTCTTACCATTGGACTCGCTGCCGATGGCGACCATAGGCTGATGGTAAAGCTGGAAGCGGCCCTGCTCCAGGGCAGTATTGAGCTGAGCCGCCCAGGAGAGCTCCCCCTCCCTGGCGGTGGTCTGGGCATCGTCACTGGTGAACAGGTGAATGCGGTTACGCCCCAGATCCTTGGCGATGTAACAGGCCAGGTCAGCCTTGGCCAGGGTGGCGTTATAATCCCCCAGATCCGGGTGCAGCTCGGCCAGGCCAATGCTGCACCCCAGCTCGAAGATCTTCTCCTCAAGTACGAAGCGAAACTCCTTGACCGTAATCCGGATACGCTCGGCCCTGGCCTGGGCCTGGGCCGAATCACAGTGGGCCAGCAGCACCCCAAACTCATCGCCCCCCAGCCTCGCCAGGGTATCCCCGGGGTGAATCACGGTTTGCAGCAGCGCCGCCAACTCAGTCAGCAGTTTGTCGCCGGCCAGGTGACCACAGGTATCGTTCACCAGCTTGAACTGATCCAGATCCAGGTAGATCAGGAAGTGCTGGCCATTGCCCGTTGCCGCCAGGCACTGCTTCTCAAACTCGGTGCGGTTGATGAGCCCGGTCAGGGCGTCATGACACACCCGGTACTCCAGCTCTTCCGTCAGCCTGTTGAGTTCGGTGACATCGTGAATCACCACCACCGCCCCTTCTACCTCATCCTTAACCCGGATGCAGCTGGCACTGAGGTTAAGGTAGAGCCTCTCACCCCGGCGACGAATGGAGCCATAGATTTGGCCACCGGGTTCACCCAGTAACACCTTGGTGATCAGGCGTTGCAGCGAATGCTCCCGTTGCGACTGCTCAAGGGGCAGCAGCTGGGTCAGAGGCTTCTGTTCGACGGTGCCGACGCTCTCCTCCAGCAATCGCCTGGCAGGTTCATTGAGACTCTGTATTCGCCCCTTGCGATCCAGGGTGATGACACCGTCGGCAATGGAGCTCAGGGTGATCTGGGAATACTCTTTCTCCCGGAACAGGGCATCGCGGGCGTTTTTTGCCTCATCAAACCGCTTGGACAAATTGAGATTGGTTCGCTGCAGCACCCGAATGCCAAAGAAGAGCACCCCGCCGAGGATGAAGCTGGCGAGCAGCATCAACAGGCTTTCCCGGCTCAGGGAGTTCCCCCTGGGCTGAAGGTAGAGCCGGGTACCGTGGCCGGGCACCACCAGTTCACGCCCTACCCCTTGGCCATTGACCGGGTTGTCCTGACCGTAGGAGATGGCGATGAGGTAACGACTGGTCAGGGCTTCGGGAGCTACGGCGTCAATCAGCCGATCCACATCGTACACGGCGGCGATCAGCCCATGGAATTCATTGCCCTTGTAGACCGGGTACCAGGTCTCGAAGGAGTATTTCCCCTGAATATTCTTAAACAGCCTGGTATGGGCTGGGCTACGACTGTCCCTGGCCTGGAGAGCGGCCTCCAGAGGCGCATCCAGGCTAATGGTCAGCCCCAGGATCTGGGCATTGTCTTTTCGTGGGGTGACCTCCTGAATCACCAGATCGCGGCTGACCCAGTTGAGGTTCAGCAGTTCAGGGTGATCCTCAACGAAACGGCCGCCGCGGAGCGCGAACTGCAGCAGGTCAAGCTGCCCCCGTCGATACTCCTGGCTGAGCAGAAACAGGTAGTTCTGATTGTCCTGTATCCGTTCGTAAATGAGTTGGCGTACGTGATCCGCCGCCCTGACCGCCTGCAGACGGTTGTTGCGATTTTCAACCTGGTGGTAGCCAATCACGGCCGCCACACTGACCGCAATCAAGGCGCCGGAGAGGGTGGCGGGCGCATGCCAGCTGTGTCTGTGACGCCACAACATGGCCAGCAAGCTGAACAGCAGACCAAAGCCGGCAAACATCGACAGGAGAATGGTGAGACCGTCGGTGACCTCGCCAGCCTGCTCCTTTTTCAGTGCCAGTTGCCACTGGGCGTTGGGCAGTTGCAGCACCTTGATCACCGCCTCAGGCGAACTGAACAGCAGGCTGTCCCCAAGACTGACCGCGGCCGGGTCCTTCTGCAGGCTGCGCAGGCCGTAATGCATCGCCCCCTCTTCGTCGGACAGCCCCACCTGCTCCGCAATCAGGTTCCAGTCCAGCACCACAATGGCCAGACCCCAAAGCTGGGTCTGCCCCTGATCCAGGAAGATGGGTAAACGGATAACCAGCCCCACGCCCCCCTGTCTCAGCAGGTAGGGCCCCGCCAGGGTGGACTGATTGGCATTGAGAGCACGTTGAATTGGGCCCCGCCGCTGCGGATCTTCCAGCAGATCGTGCCCTAGCGTCGCTTCATTGCCGTAGAGGGGATACACATGGGAGATCACTGAGGCGCGGGCCAGCTGCACCGCGATCACATCCTGGTGATTGGCCATCAGGTCCGCCGCGGTTCGCTCAAACTGCTGTTGGGAAATCTCTGGATTGGATTTGACCAGTTGGCCAACGGCGTCCAGCAGATAGCGCTTGCCGTTGATGCGCTGTTGCAACTGCTCGGCCACCGCTTCCATCTTCTGCGCCTGCAGAGATTCCGCCTCTTCGGCGCCGGCCCAGAGAGAGACACTCAGCATGGACAGACCAACCAAAGCACTGAGGACTGTGGAGATCACATGGGAGAAGCGCGACCCAAAAAAGTGGGAGTTCGGCAACTGAGCATCCTTCATTCTTATTATTCTGCTCATACACTACTAAAGGCGCCTCTCAGCGACAATTTAAAACCGATCTAAATAAAAACTGAAAAGGGAATGTAATTATTTCTTTAGCTTTGCAGACTCGACGCGCCGCTGCCATTTGTTGGCCAAAACCTCGTCTGCCATGATCTGCCGGACCAGGTGGTCAATGAGTTGGTCTTTCCTCTGTCGCTTAAGGTGATTGACCAGCCAACTGGGGGCACGCCTCTCCTGCTCCCACGCCAGGGCGACGGCGACGCAATGCTTGCAGAACTCGCTGTGATCCGACGCCGGGCAGGAGCACTCTCCCTCGAGGGTGGTGTCATTGATGGTCAGGGTCACCGAGTACGGCTCTCTTCCCTCAACCAGGGCCACCACCTGATCACCGCTTAGGGTCAGGCTGCCCACCCGGCCCTCATTGAAATAGTTCAGGCCTCGGGTGGCACTGCGCTCCCCGGCCAATAGGGTCAGCTTGTCAAAGTCCATAAAACTCTCCCTTTTTCTGAAGCTTAATCCATAGCCGTCCAGAAAAGAATCATCATCTTCGGAGAAAATTGAATCCAGGTCAGGCTAAGGGTGACCCTTTTCACAACTTGGGGCCCCCACACTCAGTGGCGAAGCCCGTGGAAGGTAGTATGGTAAAAAGAGTTGACCAGGCGGAGAGCCCCATGGGTAATGCCAGACAATCCCAGATTCAAGCCCTTATCGATCAGTTGCAGGTTGGCCTGCAGGAGCGGGAAGAGACCCTTGCCGTGGCCCTGCTGGGCGCACTGACCGGACAAAACAGCTTCCTTTACGGCCCCCCTGGCACCGCCAAGAGCCTGATGGCCAGGCGAATCGCCCAGGCCTTCGAGGGTGAGGACTATTTTGAATGTCTGATGAATCGGTTCAGCACCCCGGACGAGGTGTTCGGCCCGGTGTCCCTTAAAGAGCTGAAAGAGGACAGATATCTGCGCCAGGTGGATGGCTACCTCCCCACTGCGCGCTTTGCCTTCCTCGACGAGATTTGGAAATCCAGCCCCGCCATTCTGAATACCCTGCTGACCCTGATCAACGAGCGCCTGTTCCGAAATGGCGAACACTCTCTGCCTGTGCCGCTGATGGCGCTGATGGCGGCGTCCAATGAGATCCCTCAGGATGATCAGGGCCTGGACGCCCTTTACGACCGCTTCCTTATCCGCCTGAATGTGGGCCCCACCCGCCGCTGGGATAACTTTGAGCACCTGTTGCAGCAGCCTCCCCTGAGCGCCCCCCTGGAGGTAAAAGGGCGCATCTCCCTGTCCCAGTGGCAAAGCTGGCAAAAGGAGCTCGCCCTGGTCACCTTGAGTCCCGGCACTTTGGCGGTCATCCGTCACCTAAGGCGACAAATAGAAGAGCGCTCAGACTCTCTGCACCTCTATGTGTCCGACCGCCGTTGGCAACGCGCCGCTCTGCTGCTTAAAGCCTCCGCCTTCTTCAATGACCGCAGCGAAACCAACCACAGCGATGCCTTGCTGCTGCGCCACTGTCTGTGGTCAGAGCCAGACCACAGAGAGCAGGTGTATCAACTGGTGGAGCAAGCGGTATTTGAGGTGGCCTGCGCCGATGGAGAAGGCCTGGCGTCACTCTATCTGGACATCGATCTCTGGCATGAGCAGCTGCAGACCCTGTTGTTCCATCAGGAGCCTGTCTACGACACCGTGGAGTTTTATCCTCAGCAGTACTTCTTTGGCGGCGAAGAGGAGCGGCGTCAGAAGGATCGCAATCGCTTCTTCTACGTTAAGGCAATGGCCACCTATGAGCATGGCCTGTCCCGAAAGGAGCCTGTCTATCTGGACTTCTACGTGCACCAGGAACAGATGAATACCCGCCGCCCCTTCCACCCCATGGATACCCTGGGCAAGGAGATGGAGCTGGTGCAGTGCCAGTTTGACGAGCACGGCACCCTGTCCATCCGTTACAACGACAACGGCAATTTCGACTCCAACGCCTGGGTGGTCAACAGCTTCAAACCGGGCATCCGTCACCACAGAGGGGACCGGCGGGACAAGATCAATCGTGCCGAGGTGGACAGGGTGACCGCCAAGGTCGCTCAGGCGCTGCAGCGCCTGGAGCAGTCCCGCGCCAGCGCCGAGCAGGAGCTGACGCACTATCAGGGCTGCTGCGACTCCCCTTCGTCCCGGCTTCACAAGTGAACAACGCCATGGAGGGGCGGCTGGCCCAGATCGCGGATATGGAACTGCACGCGCTCAAATGCAGCCAGATTCTGGCCCTGGAGCAGGCGTGACCCTGCAAACCGAGCTGACCGAGTCGCTGTATCAAAGCTACGGCGACGTTTTGAGTGCCTCGCCGACACTCAACGCCAGGCTGCAACAAACTCTGGACAAACTGGAGCTGGGAGCTCAGCGGATCCTCGAAGAGGAAAACCCCTATCGGATTCACAGGGCAAACCTCGATGCGGCGACTCACTCCCTCAGTCACCAGGGGGACAACCGCCAGGCGATGCTCGAGGAGTGGCAGCAGTTCCAGGCCCTGTTGCATCAGGAGGGCGTGCCGGACAACCACCGCTTCTGGCAGAACCAGCTGAGCTCCGCCGCCGGCAGACGAGACGGCATCACCCTGGTCCGCAAGCTGATGCAGATGGAGTGGCGCAAGCAACTGGAGCGGCTGGAAGCCAGCTGGCAGATACAGCGACTCTCAGGATTTCGCCAGGATATGCTGGAGCAGTTAAAGACCTGGCTGAAGATGATCAGCGAACTGAGCCGCCACTTCGAGCCTCTTGGGCTGGATCCGGGCCGACTGGTGGATTTTTCCGCCGTGCAACAAGGCCACACCGACATTGAGCAATTGAAACGCTGGGCGGATTACCTGGGGGAGAACCCACAAGTGATGGACCTGTGTCGCCGCATCGGCAAGATGCGTCAGCCCAGCTTCGGCGAGCGGCTGGAGCCCATCAAGGTCAAACGTAAGCTGCCAATACTGATGGACAACGCCCCGGCCCCGGAGTCCATCAGCGGCATCCGCAGCGGCCGCGACATCCCTCTGACCCTGCCCTCCGAGCTCTCTCTGGTGGGAGAAGAGATGGCCGATACCCTGTTTAACCTGCGCTACCTTGAGTCTCAGCTCGCCTGTTTCGACCGTCGGGGGTGGGAGCGGGAGTACGTCACCTGTGAGGTGTGGGAGCATCATGCGGTGCGCTTCGAAGAGAACAACGGCCCCATGATCCTTTGCGTGGACACCAGCCTGTCCATGGAAGGCGCGCCAGAACAGGTGGCCAAGGCGGTCAGCCTCTACCTGGCGCTGACCGCCCAGTCGGCCCAGCGACCCTGCTATCTGATCAACTTTTCCACCGAAGTGGCTACCCTGAACCTCTCCAGTGGCGATGCCCTCCCTGCCCTGCTGGGCTTCCTGGGACAATCTTTCTATGGCGGCACCGACGTGGTGCCCGCCCTGAATTCAGCATTAGACTTGATGGAGAAGCAGGCCTTCAGACTGGCGGATCTGGTGATCCTGTCTGACTTTGTCATGGCCAACCTTCCCAGTGAGCAGGAACTGGCCATGTGCGGCATGAGGGAGCGTGGCAATCGCTTCTATGCTGTGGTGATTGGCGAGATCGTCGGCAACGATCGCTACCAGACTCTGTTCGACTGTCAGTGGCACTACGACGGTGAAACTGGTGCCATCAGTGAAAGGCTCAGAGATCCCGACGCCGACACCAGACTGTCCGCCGAGGCGGCCATTCTGTCTCAGGGGATTCAGGGCTCCGCCTGAACCCTGCTATTTGATTTCGCTTTCTGGTACCATCAGCGGCAAATTTTTCAGGGGCTTGCCCCATACAGGAATAGATGATGACCGATACCCAAAATCTGGCGCCTGAACTTCAGCAGATTGCCGATTTCTACAACCTGGAAACCGAAGCCTACGATGGCCTTCGCTCCATCTACGAAGCGGTTGAGCAACCCCTTCGTCACGACTTCGAGCGTCTGCCCGCCAGCGCCCAGAGCATCCTGGGTAACTTCGAACGCCTGCACGCTTCCGTCACCTACAACCTGCTCGGTGCCACCGCAGAGACTCTGCGCCTGACCCAGGACGCCGACATTTCCGAAGAGCAGCGCGCGTCTCACCTGGAGAGCGTGCTGGCCCGCGGCATCAAGCTGATGTTGAAGAACATCAAGGCAGCCCGCCGCAACCCAGTACTGAAACGTCAGCTCAATGAGCCCTTCGAAGGCTAAGGAGAGAGTATGATCAAGATGAACACCACCCCTGAATCCGTTAAGGCCTTTGTCGCCGCCACCTTTGAAAATCGCGGATTTTGGGGCCTGAGCCTGGGTGATGAGTGGGTTATCTGCGACTCTTCCCAGTTCGAAGAGAGCGACGTACTGCCCCTGTGGTCTACCGAAGAGGGCGCCAAAGCCCACTGTGTGGATGATTGGTCCCAGTACCAGGCGAGCTTTATCCCCCTAGAGGACTTCTTTGAGTTCTGGCTCAACGATCTCAATGAAGACAATGTGCTGGTTGGCTGCGATTGGCCCGTGGACGGCGACGCACCAGAGCTGGACGCCATGGAGCTGGCCAAGCTCTACGAGGCTTGACACCAGAGTCTCGCAAATAGATGAAAAGAGGACCCCCTGGGTCCTCTTTCTTTATGCTTCTTTGGTGGTTAGCTCTGCGGCCATCTGCTCCAGGGCGCTGACCACTTCAACGCTGGCCGACTCCATCTGCGCCAGGGCCGACACATAGGCCTGGTGATCCCCTGCCCTGGCCTTTTCAACCGCGTCGATACCGCTTTGGTGCACCCTCTGGTGAGGCAGGTCCACCCGGTCGAAGGCAGCCAGGTTACGGTACCGGCTTTACTGACCCACATCCGCATACCAGAGGCCAAATCGGCAGTTCTTATGGCTGCAGGGGGTTTGCTCCAGCTGGTCGTTCACCACCTGCTCATAGACGCCATGTTTCCACACGGCGTGATCCAGCTTTACCGTATCCAGGAAGGTGGTGGTAGAGACATTACCGATCACCCGCTTCATATGGGCCGCCTGGTTCATCACCTCATCCACCACGCTGCCAATCTGGGTCGATGAAGCTGACACCTCTTCGATGCACTCCTGGCTTACCGCCGCGCTCTCTTTGAGCTGCCGGCTCTGGCCCAGCACCTCCCGCAACAGCTCCTCAATCTTGCCGCTGGCGTCCGACGCCTTGGCCGCCAGGTTTCTGACCTCATCGGCGACCACGGCAAACCCCCTTCCCGCCTCACCGGCCCGGGCGGCTTCGATGGCGGCATTCAACGCCAGCAAGTTGGTCTGATCGGCGATCTCCTGAATGGTGGACACCAGGGTATTGATGCCCGAGGTGGAGCGCTCTAGTTGGGAGACGGCGTCCACATTGCGTTGTGACTCCAGTAACACTCGCTGACTGCGCTGGTCCAAGCGGCCTATGGCTTCCCGGGTGGCACTGAAAGTGGCATCGATGGCGGACAGCTCCTCCTCCTCCTCTTTGAGCTTGCCGGTATTGTCGGCCAGCGCGGTTCGGATCTGCTGCAGCATCTCTCCACTGCTCAGGTAAGTGGCCATCAGATCGCGGCTCAGATTGCTCTGATGGGAGAGCCTGGCGACCTCCTCTTCCAGCTGCCGGTTGCGCGCTTCCAGATCAACTAACTGCTGCTGATTCTGCCGAATCTCCTGTTGCAGCTTCGCTTCCACCGCCTCTTTGGCCAGTCGGTGCTGCTTGACGGTCATAAACATAAGGCTATCCCCAATAACGTCTCTACTTAAGAATATCCTTAAGTGAGCACATGCCTACATCCATGTAACCAAAATCAGCGTTAGCTCAGGAAGTTGTGAATTATTTGATGCATCCCGCACCCTGTCCACACCCCCAAATTGCAATACTGGCCCTTCACAAAAGGCCGGATTGCGCGAGCCTGAACGCTGCCAGGGTTACGCTTTTGCTTAAAAGCTAAATAAATAAGGGTGTATATCATTGTTATTAAGCGGCAAATATCAAGTTAAACGGTGCAGTAATTCCGCTTAAAAACCAAGTTAACAAAACTGCAACCTATACGGGTTATGCTGCCTGAGGCTCATTCATGGGCCTGAACACAAAAAAAACAAAGAATTGAGTCATCTCACGGAATGGGAGACCTAATAACAGTTCAGGGAGCGAACCGCTTGGACAAGGCCTAAGGCTGAGTCACCAAGGGGAGATGATTCATGGCTGATGCTCAAGCCACCAACGCGCCCTTCTACCGACAGTGGGGCCTGAAAACCAAACTGACCCTGGCCTTTCTGCTCATTGGCCTGGTTCCCGCTCTGATCACCACACTGATCGCCACATTTCAGTCCAGGGCCGACGTGGAGCAGAAGGTATATAACCAGCTGTCCGCCATCAACGAGATGAAACGCAAGGAGCTCACCGCCTACTTCCATGAACGGGAGGTGGACATCAAAATCCTCGCCGAGGCGGTGCCTCACCTTCCCCCGCAGAGTTACGCCCAGTTTTTTGCGGACTACATCAATGACTATGGCTACTACGACCTGTTTCTGGTGGATGAAACCGGTTACGTCTATTTCACGGTGACCCACGAGGCGGATTATCAAACCAACATGTTTACCGGAACCTATGCCAGCTCCGGACTGGGCAAGCTGTTGCGTCAAGTGGCCTCCACCGGCCAGTTTGGCATCACCGACTTCGCTCCCTACGCCCCAAGCAACGACGCCCCGGCCGCCTTTATTGCCGAGCCCATGAGCAACGGACACTTGCTGGCCCTGCAGCTTTCATCGGATAAGATTCGCGACACCATGGCGATCCGCAGCGGCATGGGCGACACAGGGGAGAATTTCCTGGTGGGGCCGGATTACCGCATGCGCTCCGATTCCCTTCTGGACCCGGAAAATCGCTCCCTGGTGGCCAGTTTCGCCGGAACCGTCGAGGACAACGGTGTCGATAACCCTTCAGTCAGGGCCGCCCTGCGGGGGGAGAGTGGCATCGCGCTGGTGGATGGATACAACGGCCATGAGGTGCTCAGCGCCTATGGTGCGCTGGACATCGGCAACATCCGTTGGGCGGTGATCAGCGAGATGAACGCCGACGAAGCCTTTGCCAGCCTTGAGCGCACCGGCTGGATCATCCTTGTCACCCTAGCGCTGGTGTCCAGTGTGGTTGCCCTGTTCGGACTGATGTTCAGCCGGGCCTTGGCCAACCCCATCATTGCCGCCGCCAAAACCGCCGAGACCGTATCCCAGGGCGACCTCACCGGTGAGGTCGAGGTAACCCGCTTCGATGAGGTGGGCCAGCTTCAACGCGCCCTTGGGGAGATGACTCAGCGACTCAAGCTGGTGATTGGGGAACTGACTCAGGTTGCCGGACAACAGGCGTCGACCGCCGAGGAGTTGGCTGCCGTCACCGAACAGACCAGTGCGTCTGCGGCGGAGCAACAGAGTCAATCCGCCCAGGCGGTTACCGCCACCACCCAGATGACCGCGACCATCAGCGAAGTGGCGGCCACCACTGCCCAGGCCTCCTCCGTCTGTGACGAAGTGATGAAAAAGTCCCAGGAGGGCACCAGTCACATCCAGCACACTTACCAGTCCCTGGTTTCTCTGGGGGACACCACCCGCTCCACCGCCGAGGAGATGGTGCAGCTGAGACAGAACAGCGACAAGATCGTCAACGTCCTCGGGGTGATCAAACAGATATCTGAGCAGATTAACCTGCTGGCCCTGAATGCGGCCATCGAAGCGGCCCGGGCCGGTGAACACGGCCGCGGCTTCGCCGTGGTGGCCGATGAAGTGCGTAAGCTCGCTCAATCCACCCAGGAGTCGACCACAGAGATCGAAGGGATCATCGAGTCCATTGTCTCCAGCACCAACTCCGCCGCCGAGATGATGCATGCCAATGTCGGCCAGGCTACAGAGGTGCAGGAGATCGCTCAGATGGCCACAGAGATCAATGAGCAGGTGTCCGCCGAGGTGAAGGGGATCAACGACATGGTCACCCAGATCGCCACCGCAGCCGAAGAGCAGGCCTCCACCATCGAGGAGATTGCCCGCAACATTGAGGTGATCGATACCGGGATCCGCGAAACCGAGGAGGCCACCCGCACCATTGCGGACTCCAGCGGTGAACTGTCTCAGCTCTCCGGTCAGCTAGAGCAGCAGACGCGACAGTTTTCCCTCTGATTTCTTCGGGCGGCCGCTTGCCTCGCCCAACCAGTATCTGCGGCCGCCCGGTTTTTATTTGTGGCCGGGTGATCCCCATCACCCGGTTACCTTAGCTTACCCCGCCCTTACCCTGAGCCCGGCCTAGGCTGCAATGTGCTTACGCCGTTTCCCTCACGCCTTTTGGATAATTGCTCTCCCCCGCCAATGCCCCTGTAAGGAGAGAGTCTTTGACCAACCCAGCCACTACCAAACCCATCCGCTTTCGTCCCTGGCACCTGCCCCTGCTGGTCGCCCTCTACATCGGCCTGTTTCTCAACTACCCCTTCTACCGCAAGCTGGCTGAGATCTTCGCCGGGCTGGGTCGGGTAGACCCCGGCTTTGTGCTGTCCATCCCACTGTTTGTCTGCTCCGTTCTGACGCTGCTGTTTACCTTGCTGTGCTGGGGCCCGCAGAAAAAGCCCCTTCTCTGCACCCTGGTGGTCCTCTCCTCCCTGGCCAGCTACGGATCACTGACCTACGGCGTCGTCTTCGATTACGGCATGATAGAGAACATCGCGGAAACCCACAGCGGCGAGGCTCTGGCCTACCTGACCCCGCAGGCGCTGCTGTGGTTTCTGGTTACGGCACTGCTGCCTTCGGTGTTGATCTGGCGAGCACCTCAGAGTGCGCCCGGTCGTATCAGGTCGACATTGGCTTCGCTGGCAGTCGTATTGGCCTGTCTGGCCTCGGTAGTCAGCATTGCCCTTGTCTACTACCAGGACTATGCCTCCGTAGGCCGCAACAACAACTATCTCAAGAGCATGATCATCCCTACTCACGCTCTCTACAGCGGCGCCAAGTACCTGTCTCACACTTACCTCGCCCCACCCCAGCCTTTCAAGGTGATCGGCCAGGATGCCCACCGGACAACCCCAGCTGACGAGGAGAAACCCGATCTGCTGGTGCTGGTGGTGGGCGAAACCGCCCGGGCTCAGAACCTGGCCCACTATGGTTATCAGCGAGACACCAACCCCTTTACCCGAGCGCGAGGGGTGATCCCCTTCCAAGATGTCAGTTCCTGCGGAACCGCTACCTCGGTATCGGTTCCCTGCATGTTCTCCCCTTTTACCCGGGACAACTACGACGCCACTCAGGCGCGCAACCAATCCAACCTGATGGATCTGCTCGACTATGCTGGCCTGGAGACCCTGTGGTTGGAAAACGATGGCGGCAGCAAGGGCGTGGCCGACCGCATCCCAATGCTGATGATGGACCCATCCGAACATCCTAAGTGGTGTGACGGCAGTGTCTGCGTCGACCAGGTAATGCTCTCTCCGCTAAAACGGCAACTTCGCCACTCCAAAAAGGATGGCGTCATCGTACTGCACCTGATTGGCAGCCACGGTCCCACCTATTTCAAACGCTACCCCAAAGAGATGGGGCCTTTCACTCCGGCCTGTGAACAGGCGAGCATCGAAAACTGCTCCGAAGAGGAGCTGGTCAATGTATACGACAATACCCTCTACTACACCGATTATGTGCTGAGTCAGGTGATCGATGCCCTCTCCGAGTTCGGTAGCAGCCACAACACCGCCCTGCTCTACCTGTCTGACCATGGTGAGTCTTTGGGCGAAAATGGGCTTTATCTGCACGGCTTTCCCTATTCATTGGCTCCAAAAGAGCAGACCCAGGTGCCCATGCTGTTCTGGAGCAACCAGAGCTTTGCGGCCAGCAAGGGGTTAGACAATCAGTGTCTGAAACGCCTGGCCCGACATGGCAGCTTTTCTCACGACAACCTGTTTCACTCGGTGTTGGGGCTGATGTCCGTCGGCACCAGCCTGTATGACCGGAGCCTAGACATTTTTGCCAGCTGTATGGCTCCCCACCTCCAGGGCGCCCGACGAGGTTAGTTCAAGCTGACCACGGCTTGGCACAGCGGGGGAGACAATCGCCCCAAAGGGAGGCTGCTCCTTCTGCTTTCGCTGTAAGCCAAGGCTGATTCTGTGGCGGCCTGACGACCTTGCCCTCGCGTCATATCAAGCCCGAACCAAATTTGGGCGATGATTCAGAGGCTTAGCCTGGGTGATTGTCCCTTTTGGGGGATTGCGCCGGGCGACGTCACCCCCTAGGTTGCAAACAGGTCCGAGCTGTTGGGGCCTCCCACACAATACAAGGAGGTGACAATGAGGAGTTTGATGCTGGCGTTGCTTTGGGCGCCATTGGCCATGGCCGACCCCGGCCTGGTGTTTATTCACGGAACCGGAAAACAGACCAATGCACTGGATGATTACTGGACCCGGGAGTTCGTCGACTCAGTCCGCCAGGGGCTGCCCGATCCGAGCCGTTACCTGGTGGTCAACTGCGACTTTGATCAGTACATGTGGGATGACCAGGCAGCGGGTTGCCTGGCCAGCCAGTTGACCGGTTTTATCAATCAGGGCAATGATTCGCTGATACTGGTGACCCACTCCAACGGCGGCAACGTGGTGCGTTGGATCCTCTCCAACCCGACCTGGGACGGACGCTATCCGTCCATCATCAATGCCACCCACCAGGTGATCGCCCTGGCCCCCTCCAGTGGCGGCACTCCGCTGGCAGATGCGGTCCACAACGGCACCGTATTTGAATCGACACTGGGCTGGATCCTCGGCTACGACAGCGATGCGGTCAAGATGCAACAAGTGAGCTGGATGAGCCATTACAACCAGAACTGGCTTTATGGCACATCAGGCAGGCCCACCCTGCCCACGGCCTTTCACCCGGTCATCGGCTCCGATGTGGACTCCGCCGTCTGGGACAGTGACAGCTATTGCGGCGGCTATCAGTATCAGGTTGCCCTTGAGGTCACTCAGAACTGGCTGGACGATTGCTCCGATGGCTTTCTCGAGTGCCGCTCGCAATCGGCGGCCGGCACCCCCTGGTTCACCGACACCGACAAGACCCGAGGCAGTGAACCCTTGAGTCACCATCAAAGTCGCAGAGCCTGCTTCAATCTGGACACCCTGTTGCGCAACCGAGTGGAGGAGCTGCTATGAAGCACTGGATACTGGTCCCCGTCATTGCCTTAGTCGTCAGCGGCTGTGGCTCTGAGGACAACTCTAGCACCACGGCGACTCTGCAGCTGCCGGAACAAAGCCTCAGCGACAGCGCCGCCGAGCCACTGCCGGTGAGCCGGGACGCCGTCAGCTATGCACAATTGTGGGATGGCATCAGCCCTGTCACACAAACTGTGCAACAACAGGTCTCAGATGAGTATTGGACAGAGGTCAGCGGCGCCGAGCTCAATCGCGGCGTTGCCCTGCCTTTGAGCCAGGGCGGCAGCCTGATACGGGTTGCGCCTCGCTGGAACCTGGACACAGGCACTCCGATTAAAGGGGAAAGCGTCGTTCCCTCCTCCATTGAACTGCGCCCTGTTGGCGACAAGCAGGCGCAACCCAACCTGGTCGAGTCCATGGCCGATGCCGACGCCCTGGCCACCGCGGGAATTGATGATGGCTCCAGTGCCCTGGTGCTGTCCGCGTCCCTTAAACCCGGCGCCTATCGTCTCAAGGTCAACCAGTCCCTGATGGCAGATGCCAAGTACCTGGTGCACGTCAAGGAGAAGCACTCCCCCTGGACACTGAGCCTGGCAAGCCCGGCTCGTGTCGCGGCTGAGCAGACCAGTCTTCCCGTCGAACTGACGCTGTCCGGCAGCGACGACGCGGAGATCGTTGAGCGCACCGCCAGCCTCAGATTAAGCACAGGAGAGAACATCGAGCTCGCCTTTTCCGGCTCTGAGGGTCAACCCACCCTGGCCGTGTCCGGACAGACGCTGCCCCTGCCGGGAGTGGCGCCGGATGAGCTGGTGGTCACCTCCCTGCGAAGGGTGGACGGGCAGGAGGTCAAGCGTACGGTCAAAACCGCCGTCAAACGGGTCAGCCGAACCCTCAGTTTGGCTCCCCAGATCACCTCCCACTGGGGGAGGCACACACTGGAGTCACTCGAGCTGAAGGTACAGGCATCGGCCCAGGGCCGTTATCAGATCACTTTGTGGCTGGAAGGCACCGACAGCTCAGGCAACTGGGCGCCGGCGTATCAGCTTCAGGCTGCGCGGTGGCTGGAGCCGGGGCAGCACGCCTGGCAGCTGCCCCTGGTCCCGGATTTGCTGGCCAAACAAGGGCTGACGCCCCCTTACAGGCTGGCCACCCTTACCCTGACGGACCAGAGCAGGATGGCCCCTTTGCTTGAAGTCTCGCCCCAACTGGTGCTCTGACAAACAAAACGCTCCCGAGGGAGCGTTTTTTATAAGGAGGTCAATGTGCTCCAGAGGATGCCGCCGCCCACCAGCACAAACACCGCACCGCAGATGCCATCCAGGGTCAGCGCCGCCCGTTGCAATCTGGCCTGCAGTGCCTTGGAGGTGAGCAACTGCGCCAGCAGGGCAAACCAGAACAGGGAGAGGGACCAGAGTATCGCCAGCGCACTCAACTTGCCTTCAAGAGAAAGATCCGCCGGCACCAGGGTGGAGAACAGCGACACAAAGAACACCAGCGCCTTGGGGTTCAGCAGATTGGTCATAAAACCACGGGTAAACGCCTTAACAGGCGCATCCAGCCCCCGCTCGACCTCGACCTTGGCCAGGCTACGCCCCTCTCCCCTGTGCCTGAGTACATACCCCAGGGCGCCCGTGCCCAGCCACAGCAGGTAGCTGCCTCCGGCAAGCTTGATGATCACAAACCACAACGGGTGCTGCTGAATCAGCAGGCTGACCCCGGTAAGGCTGAAGATGGAGTGAAGCAGGATCCCCATGGACAATCCCAGGGCAATCAGAAATCCGGTGCGTCGTCCGTAGCGGGTGGCACTTTGCACCACCAGAGCCACATCCGGGCCCGGACTGGCCAGGGCGATGGCGTGCACCGTTGCCAGGGTGAGCAGCAAACTGGACTCGGATGCGATCATGGCTCGCCTCCCCAGCCTCGTACCTGACCAGGGGTCAGGCCATATTGTTGCTTGAACACCTTGGAAAAATGGGCCTGGTCATAGAAGCCTACAGCTTGAGCTACTGCGGTGACACTGCGTCCCCCTTTAAGCCAGGCCATCGCCTTTTCCAGGCGGAAGCGCGACAGCCAGGCGTAAGGAGGCAAGCCGGTAGTCGACTTGAAGGCCCGTGTCAGTCCCGCTTCGGTCAGGCCGCACAGCTTGGCCAGGTCCGCCAGCCGAATGGGCTGATCCAGGTTGTCCATCATATAATCACGTATCTCGTCCAGATCCCGGCTGCCCAACTTAGGTGTTCGGCGCAGCCTCATTGAGCCATGGCGGCTCAGCAATTGTTCCAGCATCTCCAGAGGCAGGCAGTCTCGCGCCAGACTGGGGTTTTGATTGTCACCCAGCACCCGGTGCGCCATCACCAGTCCCCGATACAGCGCAGGGTCATCCACCTGATGCTCAGAGAACGCCAGTTCCCTCTCACCGGTCATCTCCCCCAGGGAGCGCGACAGCCAGGACGTGCCCAGGGTAAAGACCCGGGTACGATAGCCCCCCTCATCCTGAGCCTGACCATCATGAAGCTGGTCCGGTGGCATCATCACCAACTGGCCCGGCGCCGCTCGATGGCTGGCGCCTCGGCAATGGTAGCGCTGAGCCCCGCCGACGATAAGGCCGATGTGGAACTCCAGATGATAATGGCGACGAAAGGCAAAATTGCCATAGCTGGCATCGATGAGGCCGACCCCTTCGATACTGCTCTGACTGATACAAACCCGATTCACTTTGTCCCCTTGCTCGTCATTGGTCGGCCCATTTCAGCACGACCGTCCCCGCCGGGCTTGTACATTTCCTATTTTCTTACCAATGATTTTGCCGGGTTGCCGCCGACACGATCGCCTGGGGCCACGTCCCGGGTCACCACGGCACCGGCGGCCACTATGGCCTCCTCCCCAATGGTGACACCGGGCAGGATGATCACGCCGCCGCCGATCCAGGCGCGATCGCCGATCACCACAGGTTGGGCCCGCTCTTCACCTGCGGCACGGGCGGCGGCATCCAGGGCGTGGTTTACTGTGTAGATCTGAACCTTGGGGCCAATGAGCACCTGATCACCTATGGTGACACCGCCGTGGTCCAGGATCACCGCATCCCAATTGATGAAGCTGTTGGCCCCCAGTGTGATGTGGCAGCCATAACAGGTGGTGAAGGGCTGCTGGATATGAGCACTGGGGTGCATCTTAATGCCCAGCTCCTCGAGATGACGGCGGCGGGTTTGCCGGTCCGGCTCATGATTGAACTGGAAGATAAGGCGTTCGGCCTTGGCCCTGAGCAGGTCCAGTTCGTCATCAAACATAGAATACACCTCTCCCGCGCGCATCTTCTCCAACTCAGTCATGCTCACCTAGTCACCTCAGTACCTCTGGAAAAGCGACATCATACCCCACCGGCAGGCTACCGCGAACAACCACGGTTTAACTCACTGATTTAATATTATTTATGACAACCGTCACCTGACTGAGAACGCCTCTCACTCAAGCACAATCCGTCCCATCTCCTGGGAAAAACTTCAGATACTCCTATTGAGGTAGTTCACGCTTCTGAACATTGTCCGGCCCGGAAAAAACAGCCACGGCGTCAAAACTTTGGCTTAACTCACACTATCCCGGCATCTGTTCATATCTTTTCACATTCCGTTCTTCATTTTTCATATCCCTGCCCAACTTATTCACACCGCCTCCCTATTCTGGAGCCATCAAAAACCGATGGGTGGCACCCAGGTGACCACCCGCAACCCCAAGCAGACAAGAGAGTGATACTGATGAAACGTCCTCTGCTAGTCGCACTGTTGGTCTCCGCCGCTTTCGGTACCAGCGCCGCTCCCTGGAGCGACCAGGGCCAGGATGCGGTGATGGAGACACTGATTGATAAGTTCAATCAGGGCAACTACTCCACCAAGGGTGCAGACAGTTGCCTCATGTGCCACAAGAAAAACGACAAGGTGATGGCCCTGTTCGATGGTGTCCATGGCGCCATGTCAGGGAACAGCCCCATGGCCGGGCTCCAGTGTGAGGCCTGCCACGGCCCCCAGGGCAAGCACAACCGTGGGGGCAAGGAACCGATGATCGATTTCGGCTCCGATGCCATGGCCACCGCCGAGGCTCAGAACAGCGTCTGTCTCAGCTGTCATGAAGACGCCGAGCGCCAAAGCTGGCATGGCTCCACCCACAACCTGGAAGAGGTGGCCTGCGCCAGCTGTCACCAGGTGCACGTGGCCGCCGACCCGATCCTGGAGCAGACCGCTCAGAACGGCGTGTGTACCCAGTGCCACACCGAACAGAAGATGCAGATGCATCAGCGCTCCAGTCACCCCATGAAGTGGGATGAGATGCAGTGCAGCGACTGTCACAACCCTCATGGCAGCCAGACCGATGCCGACCTCAATCGCATCAGCCTCAATGACACCTGCTACAGCTGTCACGCCGAAAAGCGGGGCCCCAAGCTGTGGGAACACGAGCCGGTCATCGATGACTGCAGCAACTGTCATACCCCTCACGGCAGCATGAACGACAGCCTGCTCAAGACCCGTGCCCCTCTTCTGTGTCAGCAGTGCCACAGCGGCAATGTTCACGCCAGCCGTCCCTATGGCGCCGAAGGCGACTCTGCCTTTACCGCCGGCGGCAGTTGCCTGAACTGCCACACCCAGGTGCACGGCTCCAACCATCCACAAGGCAAAGCGCTTCAGCGCTAAGGGGAGAGACTCATGAAACTCAATCTCATCACCCTGGCGATACTGACCGCCGCCACGCCGGCACTGGCCGCCGACTTTAGCCTGTCCAAGGTCAACACCGACAAGATCAGCGCCGAAAAGTGGCAGTGCAAGCGCTGCGTCGCACCACCCAGCGTCAGTGGCACCATCGCCATCGGTGCGGGCTACACCGAACTGGATGATGTCCACGCCGGTAACGCCCTGGGCCAGGAAGAGGATGGTGCCTTCGGCGCCCTCAATGGCCGGGTTAGCGCTAACAGCGACAATGGCTGGCGCACCACCGCCACCGCCCATAACCTGGGTATGGACAACGGTGATGCCGGGCTCTCCACGGGCAACGGCAGCGTCAAGCTGTACGCCGACTACCGCCAGCTCAACAAGCTGGGCAGTGATAAGGCGTCCACCCCCTACTATTTCAGCGGCGATCAGCTGGTCAGCGGCCAGCCCTACTCGCCGGTACTGGGCACCGAGCGTAACCGCGTCTCAATGGGCATCAGTGCCACCACCCAACTGGCCGGCTTCGACGTCGATGGCGACCTGGGTTACCGCACCGAGGAGAAGCAGGGGCACAAGGTGGTCTCCGTGGCCACCCCCAGCCCGGTGACTCTGGCCAAGCCGGTGGACAGCCGCACCGACGAGCTGACCGCCACCACCAGTGTGGCCGGCGATAACTGGCTGGCCGCCCTCTCCTACCTGGGCAGCACCTACGACAACGACACCCAGGAGGTGTATCACAACACCTACGGCAGCCTGTTGGCGCCTGAGCCTGATAACGAAGCCCATCAGGTCACCCTGTCCGGCAACCTTCGGGGACAGGGCGGCGTGTTTGATGGTCGCGTGTCCCTGGGCCGGATGATTCAGGACAGCGCCCTGGTCAATGCCCAGACCAGCCCGATTCAAAGCTGGGATGGTCAGGTGGACACCCTGGACATGGACGCCCGCTATACCCTGATGGCCAGCTCCCGTCTGCGGGTTCAACTGGCCGGACGCTACAGCGAGCGGGATAACCAAAGCTCCAGCTTCGAGTTTCCCCAGTACGACTTCAATGCCACCACCGGCCTGGTGTCAGAGAACGTGCTCTTGGATCGCGAGGACACCCGGGGCAGCGCCAAGGTTCAGTACCGCCTGGCCAAGGGCTACCGCCTGGATGCCGGCTATCAGTTCGACCGCAAAGAGCGCAGCCACAGTGCCCGAGAAACCACCGACGAGCACCAGCTGTGGGCCGGAATGAAGTTGACCGACCTGGCTCTGTGGAAAGTGGAACTCAAAGGCGGCATCAGCCAACGCGACGGCAGTCGCTACCAGGCCAACGACCTCAGCTCCAGCGAAGAGAACCCCTTGCTGCGCAAGTACCACCTGGCGGATCGCGATCGCGTCGAAGCCGAGGTGAAGCTGCGCCATCAGCCCATGGCATCGCTGTCCGTGGACCTGAACCTGCAGTTTGCCGATGACGATTACACCGACACCGAGCTGGGCCTGACCGGTGCCACCGACTACGGCTACCAGCTGGCCATCAGCTACCTGGTCAATAAGCAGCTGTCCCTGTACGGCTTTGCCGGCCAGCAGTGGATCGATGCGGATCAGAACGGCGACGGCTGGAGCGCAGAGATCAACGACGAGTTTGTCTCCCTGGGCGGCGGCTTCGAATATGCCGGCCTGCTTCAGGACAAGCTGACCGTCGGCGGCGATTACCTGTTTGCCAATAGCGACAGCAGCTCCAGCAACAGTGGCGCAGCCAACAGCCAGTTCGACGACTACTACCAGTACAGCCACTCTGTAGGGCTGTTTGCCAAGTACCGCCTGAGCGAGCGCAGCCACCTGCGCCTGGACTACCGCTACGAGCGTTATTACGACACAGATTACGCCAGCGTTGCCGTGGACGCGGTAGATGGCCTGGTCACCCTGGGTGACCTGGACCACAACTACAACGCCCATCAGCTGATGCTGAGCTACTCCATCTCCTTGTGAACGAACCGGAGGGAGGGGAGACCGCTCCCCTCCCCCAGATAAAGAAAAGAGGTAACTTATGGAACGCCGCAATTTTCTAAAAATGAGCGCCGCAATGAGTGCCGCAGCCGCCGTTACCGGCTGTAGCTCCGAGTCCGCCAAAACCACACCACCGCCAGTACTGCCCGTTGAAGAGAAGCTCAACTGGAGCGCCTGCCTGGTGAACTGTGGCTCCAACTGTCCGGTGAAGGTATACAGCCGCGACGGCATCATCACCCGCATCGAGTCTGAGTTCACCACCACAGACGAGTACGGTAACCACGACGTCCGTGCCTGCCTGCGTGGCCGTTCCCTGCGTAAACGGGTTTATGCTCCGGATCGTCTCAAGTACCCCATGAAGCGTGTCGGCCCCCGTGGCAGCGGTCAGTTCGAACGCATCAGCTGGGATGAAGCCCTGGATCTGGTCGCGGAAAAACTGCAGGCCACCATCGACAACTATGGCAACGAGTCCATCCACTTCACCTACAACTCCGGTGCCCGTTATCACTTCTCAGGTAAGCAATGCCTGTACCGCCTGATGAACCTCAAAGGCGGTTACCTGAATGCCTATGGCGATTACAGCTGGTCTCAGATTTATGAAGCCGCGGGCCAGACATACGGCTCCGCCGGTCCTGGCTGGCAAGGCAGCAGCGTCTCTGAGATGCAGAACTCCGATCTGGTGCTGATGGTGGGCTACAACCCCTCCGAGATCCGCATGAGCGGCTCCGGTGAGGCCTACGACTTCCTGATGCAGAAGCGTCAGAAGCAGTTCAAGACCATCATCATCGACCCGCGCTACACCGATTCCGCCGTGGGTAAAGAAGATCAGTGGATCGCCATCCGTCCTGGTACTGATGCTGCCCTGTTTGAGGCCCTGGCCTTCGAGTGGATCACCAACAACCGCGTAGACCAGGCGTTCCTGGACAAGTACTGTGTCGGCTATGATGAGAAAACCATGCCCACAGGCGTAGGCTATGAAGAGAGCTACAAAGCCTACATCCTGGACAACACCACCATTGGTGACCTGACTCCGGGTGCCAATGCCAAGACCCCAGCCTGGGCCTCTGCCATCACCGGCATCGAAGAGCACATCATCGTGGAACTGGCCCGTGAACTGGCCGACGCCAAAGCGCCCTTCATCCAGATTGCTGCCTCTCTGAACCGTCAGGCGGCCGGTGAAAACAACACCCGTGCCGGCTACATGCTGCCCATCCTGTTGGGTCAACTGGGTCTGCCAGGCACCAACTGTGGTGGTCTGTGTAAGGGTTCCTACCTGACCGCGCCCTTCATGCCCACCGGCTCCAACCCTGTGAAGAAGGCGATCTCCTTCTTCACCTTCACCCAGGCCATCGAAGACGGTGAGAACATGACCGTACTGGCCGACGGTGTTCAAGGTGTGGATCTGGACGAGAACGGCGATGGCAAGCTGGGCAACAGCATCAAGGCGATCATCAACTACGGCGGTAACGCCCTGATCAACCAGCACTCCGACGTCAACAAGACCACCAAGATCATCGCCGATGAGAGCAAGTGCGAATTCATCCTGGTGGTAGACAACTGGATGACCCCGAGCGCCAAGTTCGCCGACATCCTGCTGCCCGACGTTTCCTGGCTGGAGTCCGAAGACCTGATCTACCAGAGCTACTCCGCCGGCGACACCGCTACCCTGGTACAGATGAGCTCCAGTGTTGGCCCCATGTTCGAAGCCCGCCCCATCTATGAAGTCTGTGTTGATCTGGCCAAGCGCATGGGCGTAGAAGCGGAATTCACCGAAGGCAAATCACGGGAAGACTGGCTGAACCAGTTCTATGCCGAAGCCAAGGCCGCCACTCCGGACCTGCCTGAGAAAGAGGTGATGCTGACACAGGGCATCCACCGTAAGTACCTGCCCAACGGCAGTTACATTGTCCTGGAAGATTTCCGTAAGGATCCCGATGCCAACCCTCTGGGCACCCCGTCCGGCAAGATTGAGATCTACTCCTCTCGTCTGGCCGAAAAAGCCAAGACCTGGCAGCTCAAAGAGGGAGACGTTATCTCCGCCCTGCCCAAGTATGTCCCTACCTGGGAAGGCTATGAGGATAGCGAAACCAAGAAGACCTACCCGCTGCAGTTGTTCGGTTACCACACCAAGGGCCGAGCGCACTCCAGCTATCACAACGTACCCTGGCTGCGCGAAGCGGTACAGGACGCCGTATGGATGAACCCCATTGACGCTAATAAGCGGGGGCTGCAAACCGGCGATAAGGTTCACGTATTCAACGACCGCGGCACCATCGAGGTAGAGGTGAAGGTGACCCCCCGCATCATGGTCGGCGTGGCAGCTGTGGGCCAGGGTGCCTGGTTCCAGGGCGGAAACGTGGATAAAGGCGGCTGTGTCAACGTACTGACCACCCACCGTACTACCGCAATTACCAAGGGTAACCCCCAGCACACCAACCTGGTTGAAATCCGTAAGGCTTGATAGGAGTTTACAATGAGTACTAATGTTCAATACGGCTTTCACGTCGACACCAGCAAGTGCACCGGTTGCAAAACCTGTCAAATCGCCTGTAAAGACCGTTCTGACCTGCCGGTAGGCGTGAACTGGCGCCGGGTATATGAATATGGCGGTGGTACCTGGAGTGAGTCCGCTGACGGTACCGTCAGCCAGAATGTGTTCGCCTACTACACCTCTCTGGGCTGTAACCACTGCTCCGAGCCGGTGTGTACTAAAGCCTGCCCAACCGGTGCCATGCATAAGCGCCGTGAAGATGGTCTGGTGATGGTGGACGCCACCGTCTGCATCGGTTGTGAAAGCTGTGCCCGCGCATGCCCTTACGACGCCCCGCAGATGGACAGCGCCAAGGGCGTAATGACCAAGTGCGATGGCTGTGCCGACCGCATCAAGGCCGGAAAACAGCCCAGCTGTGTGGAGTCCTGCCCCATGCGTGCCCTGGACTTCGGCCCAATGGACGAGCTCAAAGCCAAGTACCCTGGGGCACTGGCTCCGAACTTTGCGCCCATGCCGTCCGCCGACGTTACTGCACCCAACCTACTGATCACGCCTAACCGTCTCACCCGCCCCAGTGGCAGCAGTGAGGGTGAGGTACTAAATTCAGCGGAAGTGTAAGACGTTACACCCCAAGGAGGGGGAGCTCAGGCTCCCCCTTTTTTCCTTACAAACAAAGTGAGATAAGGCGATGCTGAATCAGGAACAACTGAGCTGCTATCAGGCACAGGCCAACGTCCTCTACCACGCGCTCTATTTTGAACCCAGCGAGTTCCTTTTGGGACAGTTCAGAGAGAATGATGTTGCGAAGAGCTGGCCGGAAACCGGAGAGCATTCCTGTCGAAGCCGGGGGTTGGCGTTGTTGGAGCAGGCACTGACAGAGTCTGACGACGTCCTGCTGCCAAAGCTTAAAATAGACTATACGCAGCTTTTTCTGGGCCCGGGTGAACTGAGCGCCATTCCCTGGGGCTCTCCCTACCTCCATGAAAAACGATTGCTGTGCGGCCCCTCTACTGAAGCATTTGCGGCATTTTGCCAACACCATGGCATTGAGGTCTCGACCCAAAGCAAAGAGCCCATCGACCATATTGGTTTGATGCTCTCCGTCCTGGGCAGTCTGTTGGCTGAGGAGATCAAACAGGAGAATGGCGTACCGGTAAAGGTCGCCGAAGACCTGCTGCGCGAACACCTGTTGCCCTGGAGCGGCCGATTCTGTGAATTGATGGTTGACGGTGCGCAAACCCCTTATTACCAGGGTATTGCCCTGCTGGTCTCTAGCCTGCTTGATGGTTTGAAGCAGGAGCTGGATGTCTCCCCCCTTTCCCTGCAGCTCTTCCAATAGAGTGCGTCGTTGCTGACCGGGTCGTGCGTTTCCCGGTCAGCCTTTTTGCTTCAGCCATAGATCGAATGCCACAACACTGGCTTCACTCAGCAAAGTCAGTTTCTCCCGAGCCGTTTCCCCCCAGTTACCGGATAGCTCCAGCTCGGCGCAAGCCTGGGCCAGAGCACTCATGCCCACGGCTCCTGCTCCGCCCTTAAGGCGGTGTATCGCCCCTTTCCACTGCTCATCTTCACAGGCGAGCAACTGCTCAGCGTCCGCTTGAAAACGGTGACACATGGTTGCCAGAGTCTCGGCTCCGAGCACAGACAGATCCTGTTCCAGCTGTTGCCGGTTCAGCAACTCATGATTACCCCGATCCTCCCTGGCCAGGCTGACTTTGGATTGACCACAGAGTACCAGGGCCAGCTCCTCCAGCTTCAGGGGTTTGGCGATAAAGCCATCGAACCCACTGGCGATAAATGCCTCGACCTGCTCGGTGAAGGCATGGGCGGTCATCGCCAGACACGGCAGGGGCCGCTCAAACTCGAGGCGGTGATTTTCCACCAACTGGGGCCGAAGCAGTTCACCGCTGATATCGGGCAGGTTGATGTCCACCAGGGCCAGATCGAAAGGCCCCTGCTCCAGAGCATCCAGGGCCTCTCTGCCGTCAGACGCCAACAGATAGCGCTGCCCCAACTTCTCCAGGAATCCCGCTATCACCAGCTGGTTGGTGGGGTTGTCTTCCACCACCAGCAAGTAGCCTGGCGGCGGCATCTCTATCTGATTCACCCCCACCTCCGGAGCATCACAAGGCGGCACATCCACCATCAGGGTAAAGGTGGCCCCCTGCCCCGGCTGACTATCAACGGACAGTGTGCCCCCCATGGCCTCAGCCAGTCTGCGACTGATAGAGAGCCCCAGGCCGGTCCCCCCCGGGGTATGGTGTGCATCGGCCTGGCGGAAAGGTTCAAAAATCGCATCCTGGCGGTCGGACTCAATACCTGGCCCGGTATCCGAGACACTAAAGCACAGCTGATTGCCCCTCACGCCCAGGGCCAGATCGACCCGCCCATGGGAGGTAAACTTCACTCCATTAGACGCCAGGTTCATCATGATCTGGCGGACCTTGGCGCGATCGCACAGATAAGCGGCAGCCACTCCCTTCTCGATGCTCAGCTCAAGCGTCAGGCCCTTACCTGAAGCTACGGAGCCCAGAGTATCCACCACCTCCCTGGCCAAACCGGCCAGATCGCAGGGTGCGGCGACCAACTCCAGTTCTCCGGCTTCAATCTTGGAGTAATCCAGCACATCGTTGATCACCTCCAGCAGAGATTCACCGGAGCGCTGAATCACCGCCAACTGCCCCTTCTGCTTCGAGGTCAGATTATCCGACTCCATCAACTGGGCCATGCCGAGGATGCCGTTCATCGGGGTGCGAATCTCATGGCTGATGGTGGCCAGGAAGCTGCTCTTGGCCCGGCTGGCGTCCTCGGCTTCCTCAGTGGCCTTGGCTGAGACTTTAAGTTGCTCCGCCAGCTTGCGGTTTACCAGAGACAACTCAACGGTTCGCTCGGAGACTGTCTGCTCAAGCACCTTATGCTGGTGCCTGAGTTCGGCTTCCGCCTTGCGCCTGGCGATGACGTTTTCCTTGAAGGTGCGAATTGCGCCAGCCAGGCGACTCAATTCATCTTCTCCCTTGGGGGTCACCTCAACATTCACCTCGCCCTCGGACAGGGAGAGCAACGCACTGGTGTAGTAGTTGATTCGGACCACCACGTCCTTGAGCACCACCTGCCAGACCAGCAGTAAGCCGATGCCCAGAGCCAGAAGACCGAGAACCACCAGGGTGATTTGAGACCAGCGAAACGCTTCATCAGCCTGCTTGCCCGCATCGCTGATGGCGTTATTGGCCCGAAGCAACAAGTCATCCATACGGCTGTTCAACCGGGCAAACTCCTGCTCCACCTGGCTGCTCAACGACACCAGCCTGGGCGCAAAGGTCAGTTGCTGGCTTCTGAGTTGATAAAGCTCTCTCCCTTCAGCCAACCGGGTCATCATCGACTCCATGGCCTTTCGGCGCTCAGGGTCCCTCACCTCCTGAATCATCAGAGGCAGGTAACCACTCAGGCTCTCAAACTTCTGGCCCAGGGCGTTTACTGACTGCTGTTCCATAGCCTGAGGCAGCAACACCAACTGCTGACGAAGACGCACCAGGTTGTATTTGAGTTCACTCATGCGCCTGAGTTGAAGCAAATCCACCTCAATGAGATCGTCAGCATGACGCTCCCTCTCCTCCCCGGTGTCATACAGGCCGATACTGCGGGCCACAATGGCGGTCTCGGCGTTGGCCAATTGAGAGTCGACCAGGTTGGCCATATCCAGGGCAACCTGATTGATGCGATCTAACCCCTGGTTAAAATTGTGCTCCTGAGCCAGCCTTTCACCCACAAGTTGTACCTGCTCCGAGAGCAGAGCCTCGACCCGCTCGCTGGTGGCCAGCAGCGGCGCACTCACCTGGCTGTTTGGGCCAATCTGGCCAAACTCAGCCATGTGGCGATTCAGGGCAGCCATATCACTTTTCAGGCGCTGCTCGGTTCGAATCAGTTCGGCGGGATCGTCCACCTGGGTCAGGAACTGGCCGGTAAGCACAATCCGTCCCCCCAGTTCCGCCAGGGTCCGGCTCTGGTTAAACAGAGGAACCGCACGCTGGGCCAGGGCATCATGACCGGTTTTCAGCTCCGACAGGGAAAGCCAGCCTACGAGGGAGGAGAGCACGGACAAAGAAGCCAGCGCCAGAAAGGCCAGCAACAACTTGGCAGTGAGTGAGCGACTAGGCAAAAATCGATTGAGTTTCAAGGTGACAGCAGCATCTCTGATACACTAACTATAGTGTACCCCAAATCAGGTAATTGCCTGTGTTAACCCCATCCCGTGCCGCACTATTTGCCACTCTGTTTCTTGCCTCCAAACCGCTATATGCAGCTCCCTTTAAGGTATGTGCCCTCTATCCACACCTGAAAGACAGTTACTGGATAAGCGTTAACCAGGGCATGGCCGAGCGCGCCAAAGAATATGGGATGGCACTGAAGGTGATGGAAGCCGGTGGGTACGCCAATCAGGATACTCAGGTTGAGCAGTTCTACAAATGCCAAGCCTGGGGCGCCGATCTGGTTCTGCTGGGCAGTGTCAGCTATCAGATTGATCCAAGAATCAAGAGTCAGTTCAATAAGACCCCCACTCTGGCCGTCATCAACCAGGTAGAGCCGGACTCTGTAATAGCCACCGTAGGCGTGTCCTGGTATGAGATGGGTAAAAACCTGGGCTTATTTATCAATAGCCGCTTTAAACCAAACAGCCGGGTAAAGACCCTGATCATGTATGGTCCCCGGGGACGCGGAGGCAATCAGTTTATTAATAAAGGGGTGAGTGACGCCGTCGAGCCAGACAGGCTTGAAGTGGTTGGTGAGCTTTATGGAAGCAACAGTGCCGCCGTTCAGCGGCAGTTGCTCAAAGACTACCTGGCGGACAATCCGGTTCCGGAACTTATCATCGGCGGCGCAGTATCGACGGAGGTGGCTGTAAATGAACTTCGTCAGCCCCTTGCCGAGGGTAAAACCAGGATATTAAGCAGTTACCTGACCCACGGGGTCTACCGGGCCCTGCTCAGGGGTAAGATTCTGATGGCAAATTCCGATCAGATGCGGCTGCAGGGCAAGATGTCCATCGATGCGGCGCACCGCTGGCAACAGGGAGAAATCCTGCCCAAGGTGATGGGGCCCAGCATCATCAGTCTGACCCCGGGGTACCATCTTGATCTGGTGGACGACAGCCTCTCCAGCCCCGGCTTCATGCCGATTTACGAAGTCACCGCCGAGCCGAACAGATAACCTTCACCGTGGACGGTGACAAACAAAGTTGGATAGCCCTCCCCCTGCTCCATCTTAGCTCGCAGTCTTCGCACCAGCACATCTACGGTGCGATCGTTAGGAGCGTCGACGCGGTGGGAGATAAGGTTGAGCAGGCGTTCTCTGGGCAGCACCTGTTGGGGGTGGGACACGAAGGCGTGCAACAACTCAAACTCCGCCTTGGTCAGCTTGACCTGCTCTTCACCGCGCCACAACTGACGGCTCGCGGTTGAAAAGCGCCAGCCGGCGAACTGGCATTCGCTGTTGTCACCCAGTTGGGGCGCATCCTGTTTTACCAGGCTCATGCGCCACAACAGGTTCTTTACCCTCACCAGCAGCTCTCGCATCTCCACCGGCTTGGTGACATAGTCGTCGGCGCCCATCTCGAGACCAACAATTTTATCCACCGAATCAGAGCGGCCGGTCACCAGGATGATGCCAACATTGGACTCGGAGCGTAGGATTCGGGTCAGCATCATGCCGTCTTCATCGGGCAGATTCACATCAAGCAGCAGCAACTCATACTGGTTGGCGGCCATGCGCTCCCGCATCTGCGCCGCACTGTCTGCGGTATCCACCAGGTAACCCGCCTGCTGAAAGTAACCGGCATGGCGCATCTGCGTGACCGGGTCATCCTCCACCACCAGAATGCGTTGTCCTGTCTGATTCATTTGCGGGTCCAATGTAATAATCCTGTGAAGGATCTTTATCGCTGACGGAGGCAGATTCAAGGGGAAAGAGCAGAAAGTGGGAGTTACGGCGTTATCAATTGCTCACAAAAAAGCCGACCCGAAGGCCGGCTAAGGTTTTCAGCAATGATGATTATTATTGGGTGATATCAGTCCATTCAGGAGCGATCGTCACCTTTTCAGTTGCGAAAGTCAGTGCTGCTTTCACGGTTACCGGGACACTGTCCCACTTGAAGTTAACCGGAGTTACGGTGTAACTACCAGGAGTTGCTTCGCTCTCAGTAATCTCAACTTGGCAATCATCTGCAGTGCAAGGGAACTGCTGCTGCTGGTGGGCAGGCAGAGTAACCTTAATCGCGCCAGGACCATCACCTTCAGTCATGTGATTGCGCTTCTTAGGCTCAGGCAGACCAACGTATGCCAAGTTAAAAGCAGTCAGGTTAGCTTCATCCTGCAGGCCAGTGATGGCTTTTCCATCGTCGGTTGCAAGAGCAAAAGTCACCACACCAGACTCGGCATTGAAAGCAAGGTCAGCAACGGCCATGGTTTCAGCATCAGCGATAGCTACGGTCTCTACTACTGGTGGCTCGGGGTCAACCGGCGGTTCGACTACATTATTGTTGTTGTCGTCACTACCACAACCCACAAGGGCTACATTTGCCAGCATTAAAGCGATGAGTGTACGTTTCATGATAATTCTCCTATCGCTTCAATTAGTCGTTACCGTGGCAGGTATCGCACTCCATGCCGGCCATCACGGAAGGAACAGTGGTAGAAGCGGTGTTGTGGCAGCTAGAGCAGCCGGTAGTCGCTGGAGTCTTGCCTGGGAATACAGACATATCACCGGCTTCATAAGCAGTGTTCAAGATCTCGGCGATCTTATAGGCCATGGAAGCAGACAGCAGCTGACAACGCATACCCTTGTCCTTAATGGCCATGTCATTGGCGTCAGCCCAACGGGTCAGAGACGCGTGACACAGCAGGCTCTTGGCGATAGTAGGCTCACCAACTTTTGTAGCAAACACTTCAGGAGTAAGGTCAGTATCACGGTCATCTTTCACACCAGCAAGGAACTCAGCGCTGTTCAAAGGCAGAGCAGTTTGCTCGTAGTATGCTGAAACGCTGGCCAGATGGGCGGAAGCAGACTCACCCTTGATATTGATCAGCTTGAAGAACATACCAGCGGCATTGTTGTTACCACAGATAGTGCCCTGGCCGAAGATACCACCGGAGCCATATACAGACATGGCGGTAGGAATTGCGGCGAACTTAGCAGCATCAGGGCTTTCAGATTCAGCCAGTGCGGTGATCAGTGCGTGGAACACCTGATACATACAACCCTTATTACGTACGTCTTGGTTGTAGGCAAGCTTAGCAACCTTCATAGGGTCGATGGGCGCGTAAGCCAGGGTGCCCAGATCGGCTGGGGTCAGGCTCCATGCTTCTTCAGCAGCGTTGGCGAAGGAAGGTACCAGAGTCGCACCAGCGGCGCAGGTGGTGATACCAATAATGTTTTTCAGTGCGTTTCTACGGTCCATACTCATCATCATTACCTCTTGGTAGGTTTCAGTTGTGTGGCCCTCTTCAGTGGCCTCGGTATCAACTTTAGAAATCCCTGCCCCTTGATAATGTGAGCCCGGTCCCGGTAATCTAGGCACTTAAGAACAAACTAATATTTCGGCTCCCAAAACTTTAGCACCCGCTAAAGAACAGCAAATCACTGGCATTGCCACAAATGACAAATTAATACACTACTTATTAGCGGTAATTGGCGATTACCTCCCGGAGAATAAGAGTAATGGATGTGACATTGATCACAGCTGGTTATGGTTGACTAGGTTGAGCTCGCTAACAGTTTGGAACTAAGTCAGCAGTGAGCGGAACAGAAAGGGAGTCTGATCACGGTCCTTGTTAAACTTGGTACCTACAATGACTTAAGCATTTGTTTAAACAGATATAGATATCCCCTATGGATTTAGGACAGTACAGATTCATTCCGGAGCAGGGTTGCCTGCAGCATATGGAGTCTGGCGAAAATAAGCTGCTGACTCGCAGCGAGCTGTTGGTGTTAACCCAGTTGATTGAAAATCCGGGTATTACCCTCAGTAAGCATGAGCTCAGCTGTGGCGACAGCGACGCCCCGTTGATCAGTGAATCGGCGGTGGTCAAAGCGATCTTCACCATCAGGCATACCCTGGGTGAGCCCGCCGCCAGCTGCATCCACACCGTTCCCAAAGAGGGCTACCAGTTCGTGCCCCTGGGGCAGAGCGAGAGTGCCCCGGTTAAAGGAGAGGGCAAGCGCCTGACTCCGAAATTTGTCCGTAGCATGCAGATTCTGAGCGTGGTCGCCGTACTGGTGGTCTCCATTCCCCTGCTCTACCAGACTCTGAGCCATCATTATCAGACGCCACCGCTGTCCACCTCCATTCAGGAGGTTCACAACGATTTTGGCCAGATGATCGAGGTAGAGATCGTCACCAGCTCTCAGTCCAACATCAAGGCGATGCAGAAGTACGCTGACTTCCTTACCAACCACTTTTCCAGTTGTGTCTACTCCCCCTGGAAGAAGGTAAAGCTGGCGCTGTCCCACGATCAGCAGATGCTCAACATCACCATGTTTGGCGCGGGCAAGAGCCATGATATTCGAAACATGAAGATCAGCGACTTCAGGGCCACCCCAGAGTTCATTAATCCCAGTTGGCTAAAGCAGGTATCGATTTGTGAATAAATCCCATTTCAGACTGATCAATCTGTTCGTGCTGTTGCTGCTGGTTGCGGTGCTGGTATCCAATAAACTGGGCGCAGGAATGAGTGCCGATTTGACTCTGAACTGCCGAAATGAGCTCTATGACCGCACCGCCAACGAAGACGCCAAACACTATCTGATTGCGGACTTTGTTCTTAAGGATGATCAGGCGAGCATCAGCTACCGCTATTTTGACCGAGATGGTGATGCCAACTCACTGATCTCCATGAGTGGCCGCATCATCGATGGTTCGGTGAAGGACAACATCTTCGAGATGGCCATCGACGAGGTGCAAACCGAGTACTATCAGCCGGACGCCGAGCCGGTGCCCCACATGCAGTACCTGAACTCCTTCGCCAAGAGTAATCTGGCCAATGTTGGCGCCCACAACCTGACCCTGAGGTTGCTGGAGCGGCACGACGACGAGGGCTACGCCGCAGTCTTCTTTCAACCCTCTAACGCCGTGTGCGGATGTCGGATCGTTGACTGAGCTACTTTAAGGTAGGAATAAGAAGAATAAACAACAGCATCAAAGCGAACGAGAAAAGGTACAGGCGGAAAAACTGCAGTGCGTTCATCGTGAGCCTCCTTGCTTGAACAATGATGAGGGCCGTGTCTCAGGCCGGCCCATAAGTATAGACCAAAGTCTAAAAGTGCAAGTCGCTCGCGACAGCCTCATCCCAAACGGCCACTGTTTAGTGGCCGTTGTTGATTCTGTTCAAAGGGTTTGTCCCAGTGGAGGCGTCCGCGGCGGAAGTTTACCCACCTCAATCCAAACTTGGGCGTGTCTGCGTGAAACCAGAGGAGTGTTCGGAGTTGAAGGGGGGGGCAGAATTACGGTCCACGGATTTGCAATCCTCACTGACGCGTGGCCCCAGATACAAAAAAAGCCACCCGAGGGTAGCTTTTTCTGTTTGAAAGTGGAGGCGCATCCCGGAGTCGAGGGGGGTTGGCAGAGTTACGGTCCACGGATTTGCAATCCTCTGCATCACGACCCGCCAATACGAAAAAAGCGGCAACCCGAAGGTTACCGCTTTCTCGTTCAATATGGAGGCGCGTCCCGGAGTCGAGAGGGGTTGACAGAATGACGGTCCACGGATTTGCAATCCACGTTGCCATAACGCACTCAATACGAAAAAAGCGGCAACCCTGAGGTTACCGCTTTCTCGTTCAATATGGAGGCGCGTCCCGGAGTCGAACCGAGGTCCACGGATTTGCAATCCGCTGCATAGCCACTCTGCCAACGCGCCAGATTCGACCTGTCGTCGAACGCAGCGCATTACATCAGAACCGGACCCCAGGTTCAAGGCAATTAAGAAATTTTAGGGTAATTAATTTGAAGTCATGCAGATATGCGTCATTATTCAACTATATATGACTAGTCTGCGGTCAACATTATGAACGTTGTAGCCATGGGCGGAGGCCACGGTCTCAGCCGGGTTTTACAGGCCCTCTCCCCCTACCCTATGAATCTGTCCGCCATTATCGCCACCACAGACAACGGCGGCTCAACCGGGCGCCTGAGGGAAAACTTTGGCGGCATCGCCTTCGGAGACATCAGGAACTGCCTGAGCAGCCTGGTGAGCGCGGATCATCTCGGCAGACTGCTTCTGGACTTCAGATTCGATGAACAATCCGAGCTCAACGGTCACAACCTGGGCAACCTTATGTTGCAAGCCCTGGACAGCCTTTGCGTGCGCCCCAGCGATGCGGTTGAACTTCTGTGCCGCCTTCTGGAAGTACCCCACGCCCTTATCCCCATGGCTGAACTGCCAACCCAGCTGAAAGCCGGCTATCAGGACGGCAGCATCAGAGTGGGCGAAGTGGAGATCGATGGCGCCGCCATGCTGCCAAATGAACTCAGCCTCTATCCCAGGGTACCGGCCTGTGACGAAGCCCTGGAGCAACTCAAGCGCGCCGACATGGTGGTGATTGGCCCCGGCAGCATCATCACCAGCCTGGCACCGCCACTGCTGGTGCCGGAGATACGCCAGGCATTGCTGCAGAGGCAGGTTCCCCTGGTGATGATCGCGAATCTGGCGCCCGAACACGGCGCCGTCGGTGAGTGTGCCCCGGAGCAGCAGAGAGAGCTTCTGCATACTCTGACGGGCATCAAGGTGGATCTGTTGCTGTGCAACGGAGAATCAGATGATCAGGACAGTCACACCCAGTATCGCCCCCTGGCGCCACTGGACTCCCCTTATCACAGCCCTGTGCTTCTCGGCCAGGCACTGCATGAGATCATTCAGGCTGACTCCAACCCGTCCAGGTAGCCCTGATACCGGTCACGAGTCTCAACCAGGCAGTCGACCAGTTCGGGCAGTTGCTCCTTCACCAGATCGTCCCCCCCTTTAGCGCGGCGTTCGATCACCGAGGCCAGCTCAGCCAGGGCTTCTGCGCCGAAGGTCAGGGCGGAGCCTTTGATACTGTGGGCCAGCTCCTGATACTGGTAAAGCAAACAAGCCTCTTCCACCTGAGTCTTTCTGTAGCCCATCTCATCAATGAACACCGTAATCAGCTCCCCAAGCAGATCCTCGCCGGCGTCACTGGCCAGGTTCCTTATGGAGTTTTCATTGAGAATCACTGCCATCATCTCTCCTTGTATAGGCAAATTCTGCTCCAAATACGCAATCTGGCACTATCGATGCAAGAGTTGTAATCACAATCCCTCTCCTGCAGGACAATGGCCTATGCTTCCCACCATCAAACTGGTCCTGGATGGCCGTCACTACGGCGGTATCGAGGCGCATGTCTGTCAGCTCTACCACAGGTTGAAGCTGTCGGGTCGTAAGGTTGAAGTGGTCCTTATCTCATCTTACCCAGAGTCTAGTTTCATTTTGCAACTCAAGATGCAAAAAGTTGCTTTTATTGAATTAAATGGTCGCTGGCACCATAAGCTGTCCCAATTGAAACGGCACCATCAGCAAGGGGTATTGCACGCACACGGCTACAAGGCATCCATATTGTGCCGCATGGCCACCCTGGGCAGCGGCCGCCCTTGTGTCACCACCTTTCATAACGGTGACCCCGGTAAGGGTAAACTGGCCCTGTACCTTTGGGCCGACCTGCAAAGCTCCTCCCTGAGCCTGAATCTGGCCGTGTCCCGGGCCATTCAGCACAGAGTCGGCGGCGATTGCCGGTTGATTCGTAACTGGGTCAGCCGGCCAACGGTTTGCAAAAGCCGTTTCGGGCGCCCCTTTACCCTGGGTTTCGTCGGTCGCCTGTGCGCGGACAAGGGCTTCGACCGTTTTGTCGCGCTTTCCCGAGCACTGCCTCAGTACCGTTGGCACAGTTTCGGAGATGGCGAGATGGTCAGTCTCATCAAAGGCAGCGCCATAGTGCATCATGGTCAGGTCGCTGATATGCCCCGCCGCCTGCCGGAACTGGACGCCCTCATCCTGACATCCAGATACGAAGGCCTGCCCATGGTGGCGCTGGAGGCCATGGCCTGTGGCGTTCCTGTTATCGCCTTCGACGTGGGTGACCTGTCGCAATTGGTGGATAACCAGGTAGGTACTCTGGTCGAGTCCGGTAACATGGACGCCATGACACAGGCAGTGATTCAGATGGCAAGCCATCCTGCTCATCGGTTAGCCGAATTGAGTGCCAAGGCCAAAGAGCGCATCATTCACCACTGGAGTGGCGACGACAGCCTCGCCCTGTGCCTGTCACTCTACGGTCAGTGTTCTCGAGATGCAGACGACCCTGACAGGGAGGCCAGGGCAGACCTGCAGGGTTAACCCTAAGCCTGTTGCCACACCTGCATCTTGCGATAGATGGTGGAGGGGCTCACCTCCAACAGGTTGGCCGCCTGGGTGATATTGCCATTGCACCGTTCGATGGCCTCCTCAATGGCCTGCCTTTCGATGTCGGCCAAAGACTGAGGCTCGGGCACCGCCACGGTCGCCTCTGCCCTCTCCTTAACGGCCGCCTGCTGTGGCGGGCGGGCCCACTGAAACTGGGCGGCGCCTTCTGAGCCCTCGTCACAGGCCACCTTGTTCAGCGGCGGCGGAAGATCTTCACTGGCCACCTTGCCCCCGGGGTGAATCACCGCCAGTTGACGCATCAGGTTCTGCAGCTGACGAACATTCCCTGGCCAGCCAAACTTGCTCATGATCCACTCGGCCTGGCGGCTGAATCCGACGAAGCGTTTGCCCTCCTCGGCGCCATAGGCCTGTAAAAAGCGCTTTGCCAACAGAAGGATGTCGTCTCCCCTCTGCCTCAGGGGAGGCAGATGGATGGGCAGGACATGCAAGCGGTAATAGAGATCTTCACGGAAACGCCCCTCCTCTACCTCTTTCCAGGGATCGCGGTTGCTGGCGCAGACGATGCGAACGTCCACTTTGATTCGCTCGTCACTGCCAACGGGCTGAATGGTTGAGGTTTGCAGGAAGCGCAGCAGCTTGGCCTGCAGATCCAGCTCCATCTCGCAGATCTCATCCAGGAAAAGGGTACCACCGTTGGCGGCCATCACCGCCCCCTGCCGCTCCTTCTGAGCACCGGTAAAGGCCCCCTTCACATGGCCAAAGAGTTCACTCTCCACCAGCTCCTTGGGGATGGCCGCACAATTCAGCGGAATAAAGGGGTTCTCCTTGCGGGCCGACTCCTGATGCAGCGCCTCGGCGCACAACTCCTTACCCGTGCCACTTTCTCCCAGGACAAAGACCGTCGCCCGGCTACGGGCACTGCGCTCAATCATCTGGTAGACCGCCTGCATCGAAGTGCTGGCCCCGACAAACTGATGGAAACTGGCTCTGGCCTGACGGTTTTCGAGCTGATCAACGAGGCGGTTGAGCGCGTAGTAGTTCAGGGCGTTGTGAACCGTGACCTGAAGGCGCCTGGCCTCCACCGGTTTGGTGACGAAATCGTAGGCGCCGAGGCGCATCGCCTCCACGGCGGTTTCCACAGAGCTGTTGGCGGTGATCACAATAACCGGCACGGTGCAGCCGCTGTTGTGCAGCATCCTCAGCAGCTCGATGCCATCCTGATCCGGAAGGTGAAGGTCCAGAAGAACCAAGGAGGGCAGTTGCCTGACCAGGCTCTCTTTGGCCTGGGCAAAGGTGGTCACATGTTCCACCGAGACACTGCTCTCTTTCAGATAGGCTTGATACACCCGAGCTAGCGACTCGGTGTCTTCAATCAGTAGTACGCGATGTTGCGACTGCGCCATGGCAAAGCTCCCTCTATGCCTCTACAGATAAAATTGTAGGTGACTAGCGGGCGCAATTGCTAGGAAGTGACTAAAAAAGTTGATTAATTTATATAAACCACCCTGGACAGTGGCTTAGCTCCAATGGCCATTGAGAAAACGGTTCTGCTGCAGCCAGCCCTGCAGGCGTTCAAACCAGTTGTGGCGGGACAACCAGCCAAGACGTCGTGTCAGGGATGCGGCCAGTTCCCGGCCCAGAGTCGGCAGTGCGCTGCGATTGTGTACCACCCCCATCAGCATTACCCCCTGATGCTTCAGGCGAACCTTGAGGCGTTCAAGCTTCTCTTCATCGTCGCGCCCGCCATCCACCACCAGCAATACACCCTGACAGCCAGAGATGGCCAAGATGCCCCTCTCCTCAAGTGCCGATCCGGCATGGACCACTACGGTGCAAAACTCCTGTTGCCACCTGAGCAAAGCCTGCACCAGGCTGTTCAACTGAAGGGGCCTATGCTGCTCAGGCGCCCCCAGGTAGGCCAGGCCACCCTGATTGCTGATGGCCGTATGAGCGCTGATGTCGTCCAGACTCCAGCTTGCATGCGATTGTTCCGCCAACTCCAGCATCAGGGTGGCATCGCCGAGGGATTGAAGCCTCTGGGCCAGGGCCTGACTGACCCAGGCAGCACTGCCTCCGCCAAGATCGGCGATGGCCAGACTGGCCACCCCCTTGCTCTGAACCAGGGTGGTCAGGCCGCTGAAGGGATCCTGTCTCAGGGTCATATGGCACCTCCCAGGGCAACCAGGGCAACGATGCTCAGGGCATCACGAACGCCATTGATAAAGACGTGCCAGTTGGACTGCTCCTCATCCGGAACGTACACGGTATCTCCGGGGCGCAGCACAGGGATCTGCGCATAGTTAGGCCGAAGGACAAACTCCTTGAGATCAAACACCCTGGCCTGAGGCTCACAACAGCTGTGCTGAACCACGATGATCTTTTCGATGTAGGCGTTCTCCTTAGGGCCACCGGCTTCAGCCAGCAGATCCAGCAGGTTCATGGTGTCGTCGAAACTGTAGCGGCCCGGTTTGTTCACCGCCCCCATCAGGCGCACCACCTGCTCTGCGGGTTTCTCCAGCCACTGCCTGTCTCTCTGGGGCAGGAAGATGGTGTCCCCAGGCAACACCTTGGGCAGCACACTCTCATCACCGGTTTCGAAATAGCGGGCGAGATTCAGCTGAGTCACCCTGGCCTGGCTGCCATCTCTGTGGGTGATGCGTATCTGCCCCAGATCCGCCTCATCTGTGGGGCCATCCGCCGCGGCCAGGATGTCCAGGAAGCTCAGCTGCGAGGTAAAGGCGTAACGACCGGGGGACTCCACCTGACCGAACACATAGATGGAACTTTCCGGCCCTTGTCGAATCCAGGAAGACTTGTTGTCCGTGGGATCCCAAGGCAGTTCGTTGACGATGACGGTGTCCCCCGCTTCCAGGTCCGGCAGCGCGGCATAGCTGCCCCCCTGCTTGATGAACTTGTCCAGGTCGAACACGTACTTGTCGCCACTCTCCTTGAGGATTTCAATCTCCGCCAGGTTGGCGTGTTGTTTGGGCCCCTCCGCATGGGCAAACAGGTCCAGGAAGGACATGGCGTCGTCCCACTCATAGCGGCCGGGTTTGTTCATGGCGCCGACGATCTTGATCGCCCGATCCGAGGGGATCTTCAGCCAGGATTTTTCGTTAACGTCGGTTTTCTCTGGCACGAAGATGACGTCACCGGGCTCGATGGCGGGCAGAGGCGCACTCTGACGGCTTTCGGTGTAAGAGAGCAGATCCACCTCCACCACACTCTGGTTCTGGCGCAGCAGGCGGATGTTACGGGTTTCGGCGAAGCGGGTCGGGCCCCCGGCATTGGCCAGCAGATCCAGGAAGGTCACCTGATCGCCGGTCTCATAGGCGCCCGGCTGCTGAACCTCACCCATCACATACACCGTCCTCTGGGTGTTGGACACCACGTCCACCTGAATGGGCACATACACCAGGGTACCAGGCCCCACCGGCGGCAGGGTTTTGGACTCCCCTTCGTCCAGATAACTTTTCAGATCGAACAGGTAGGGAACGTTTTCGGTGATCACCCGGATGTGGCTGACGTCGCCATAGCGGGTCACCCCTTCCGCCCGCATCAGCGCATCCACCAGGGTCATCTCCCCCTTGATGGAGAAGGTGCCGGGATTACGCACCTCGCCAAACAGGGTAATGGCCTCGCGCTTACCCGCCCCATCCCCACCGGCGATCAATGACCGGGCATCAAAATTCACTTCAACGTTTCCAGTCAACGGAGAGGCCGGCACAAACAGACGATCCTCACTTTTCAGTGGGGGCAGCAGACGGTCGTTACCGCTGTCCAGGTACGCCTTGTAATCGAAGGGGATGATCTCGTCACCTCGCTGAACCTGGAGGCGGTCCAGCTGGGCACCGGGACGCAGGCCCCCGGCGGCTTCGATGGCCATCTGCACATTGCCGTCGGCGGGCAGCAGCACCTCCCCCGGTGCATCCACATAACCCAGCACCCGAATCAGCAGTTGAGGGGCTTCGAGCTCAAGATCAAACTGGTCCAGGTTGAGGTAGACACTGGACAGGGCCAGTTTGATGGTCACCTTTGCCTGCTCCAGGGTTTTGCCGCGCAGCGCCACCCTGCCCGCTTCCGGCAGCCGGATCTTTCCCTGGTTGTCCAGCTGAAACGGCTGGTCGAAGTCAGGCTCACCAGGCAGCAGGACCATCAGGCTGTCGCCGGGCTTCAGGCGCCGCTCCTCTTCGGCCTGAACAGGAAAGAACACCAGCATCATCACAAGCAGACAGAGGTATCTCATCACTCTCTCCTCGACTCATCATCCCAGTGGCGCAGCGCCACCTGTGAGGACTGCGATTCCCCTTGCAGCAGTTGCAGGGTGACCCGCCGGTTTGCCAGGCGACCGGTGCGGGTGCTGTTATCACCCACAGGCTGCGATTCGCCTTTGGCCTCAACGGAGATCTGGGTTGGGCTGACGCCATGCTCTTGCAGATAGGTGGCTACAGACTGAGCACGCCGGCCGGCCAGTGCCAGGTTGTACTGCTCACTGCCCCTCTGGTCCGCATGACCCGCAATCTTCAGGTGCCAGTGAGGATGGGCCTTCATCTCGGTGGCCAGACGTGCCAACCTCTGACGAAACTCCGGCAGCAGTTCCGAGCGGTCGTCGGCAAACTGCTCGGAATGGAGCAAACCCATCACCTTGTCCGCATCACCCTGGCCGCCAGCAGTGTCGGAGCCCGACGTGCGATAAGTCGCGCTGCACCCCAGCTTGGCGGTGACATAGTTAAGGCGAACACCCAGGCGGTGAACCTGGTCCTCTAGGATCAGCATGTTTTCCGACGCATCGGCAAACAGCCCTTCCGCCAGTTCCCCCCGGACCCGGGCCAATAACAGCTCGGCTTGCATCTGGCGGGCGGGCAGGCAAGCCATAGAGCCGCGCAATCGCAACAGATCCAGCCCCATCTGCGCCTCCACTGTGCGCTGACGCAACTGTTGCTGCTCTTGCTGGAAAGCCGGTGTATTCAAGTAACTTTCCCAGGGGGTCTTCTCATCCGCCATGCCCCCCTGGCCCTCTTCGGGCCACTGGGCACAACCACTGAGCATGACAACGGCTAACAATGCTCTCATGCCGCCACCTCTCCGCCAACAAAGGGGATGGCCCTGTCGACCCGGAGCATGGTCAGGATGCGCTTGGGCTGGCCATGGACGCCCTGAAGCTGAAGGACACGTTGTTGACTCTTGAGGCGCTTGAACAGATAGATGATGGCGCCGATGCCGGAGGAGTCGATGAAATCGGTCTGGGACAGATCAACCACCACCAACTGGCCGCTGTCCATCAGCAGGTCTTCAAAACTCTCCTTGATGGGGCCTATGTGGTCGATATCGAACTGCTGGGGTGCAGCCACCTTGGTGGGTGCCAATGTCTGATCCAGTTGAATAGCCATGATCACTCTCCCAATATTCGTAAAGGGCCGGAACAGTTCCGACCCTTAACCTTGAGCAAAGAGAGTGCCAACAAAACAAACCCAATAAATACAATAACTTAATGGCACTTGTCAGAGAGAGAATGCGTTTTGCAATGGTCGATTTGCAAAATGGAAGGAAGCGCAGACGCGCCTAAGCCTGGGATTTTTGGCCGGTACCGGGACTGTTGATGCCCGATACCGGCCGGGTGCTAGTGGCCCTTTGCCCCCAGGACCACCATGATGGTTTTCCTCAAAACCTGCCACTCCATGGCAAAATAGGTGGCTGGCGTCGACAACGCGGCACCATAGGCATGGTCATACAACAGCTTCTGCTTTACATCCTCCAGACTGGTGTCCCCCGCCTGATGCACCTGAGCCAATCCAGTGATCCCCGGCTGAAGCTCAAAGGTGCGTTCCAGGTAGAAGGGCAATTGGGCTTCCAGTTCGCCACAAATCTGCGGACGCTCAGGCCTGGGGCCAACCAAAGACAACTCACCGCTGATCACCTGAAACAACTGGGGTAACTCATCCAGCCTGGTGGCGCGGACAAACCGCCCTACCCGGGTCACCCTGCTGTCGCCCTTGGTTGCCCACCTGGCGCCGGCTTTCTCCGCATCCTGCACCATGGAACGAAACTTGGTGACGTAGCAAAGCTCGGTCCTGTCGTCGTATCGGGCCCCTATCCTGAGTTGGCGATAGAAAACCGGGCCCGGGGAGTCCAGTTTGATCATCAGCGCCACCAGGGGAAACAGAGGCAGAGTCAGCAACAACAGGGATCCCCCCACCAGAAGATCGACACCCCGCTTGAACACCCGAACAAGCAGGGGCTGAAACCCTCCTTCAAGCCTGGACCAACCCACCCGGGTGCCGGTCAGGCGGCACCAACACCCCAGCAAGGCCCCACATAGCGCCGTCAGTATGATGCCCACCTTGCTCTTGGGCCTGACCAGGGCATAGAGCACCAAGGCGCACACCGCTCCAATCAGAGGCAGCACCAGGGGCTGGGTCACAGGGTGCTGCGCCGGCAGCATCAGGGTCAGCCCGGCCCAGGCGGGCAGCAGCATGGGAACCAGGGCGCGAAGCCCCTTACCCAGCAAAGCGGCAATCCGCGCAGGCCATGACAGAATAGCCAGAGTCCGGCCCAGCGAGGACAGCTGCTGGAGATTGCCGGCCGCGATTCGCATCCTTTGGCCAAACAAACGCTCCGATGAGCGGGGCGCCACATCCACCGCCCGCATCTTGGCTTCATAGCCGGTCCGATAACCCTGCCTCAGCACCGCCATCACCAGCTCGAAATCATCGTTGATGCAGTCCGGGGCCAGTTCGGTGATGCACTCACTGCGCAGCAGCAACAACGCCCCCGGCCCGCCCATGACGGCCCCTAGGCTGGCCTCGCCGGCGCGGCAGCGGCTGAGCCCGGCCCAGTGACGGGCAAGGCGACTGTCTGTGCCGTGGGTGTATCTGCCCGCCAGCGCCCCAAGATGGGGGTCACTGAACCTCTGCTCCGCCAGGGTCAGGGTATCCCGCCCCAACAGGGCACTGCAGTCACTGAGCAGAACCAATTCACCCACACGGCCCTTGAGCCGACCCAACGCCTGATTCAGGCGGTGTACTTTGCCCCGGTTGTCGCCAAATTCGCGCGCCTGCAGCGCCATACCCCTGGCCTCAAACCTGGATTGCCAGCGCCGGACCACGTCGGCGCTGTCATCCCGACAGCCATCGAGCAGGACTTCAACCGTCACCGGGCACAGGGGTCGGGTCAACCTGAGCAGGTTGTTCAACTTGAAATTCAGCTCCCGCCCTTCGTTGTAGCAGGGGATCACCAGGGTGATTTTATCCACTCTCTGTTGCTGCAAAGGGGTCGGAGCGTTTCGCTGACGCGTTCCCAGCCACCCCATCCACCTCGGGTACACAATCAGGTTGATGATCAGCAGTGTGGTGATCAAACTCCAGACGATAAACACCATCATGATCTCTCCTCCATCAGTGACAGGTACTGTTGGGCCATGGCGTCATCGCTGCCGCTACTGAGCACGAAACGTCGCAGTGCCCCTCGCCTCTGGCGGCTCAGAGCCATCAGGCGGCGAACCGGTCTGACCCAGGACTCCACCTCCGCCACGTCGAGCACATGGCCCATTTCGGTACACACCATATTGCGACAGTTACCGACATCCGGCACCATCACCGGGACTTCGCAGGCCTGCGCCTCCAGCAAAGACATGGGGGCCCCTTCGCTGTGGCTGGCCAGACAAAAAAGATCCAGGGCGGGGTACCACTGCTCCATCCGCTCAACCTGACCAAGAAAATGGCAGCGCTGGGCAACCTTCAGGTGTTGCGCCATGGCTTGCAGTTGCGGCTTCTCTCCCCCCTCCCCGGCAATCACCAGATGCACCTCTTCCGGCAGGTGCGTCAGCAGGGAGAGCAACCGGTCAACCCCTTTCACCGGTTCGAGGCGACAGGCGGTGCCCAGCAGCAGTGCCCTGGCGGGCAGGCCAAAACGGCGCCGGGCCGCTTGCTGGTCCGCGGGCAAAAAGGTCGACGCAGCCACCCCATTGGGAATCACCTTTTCAATTCTGCACCCCTGGCCCTGATAGGCGTCGGCCACCGTATCGGCATCGGCCACCATGGCGGGTCGAAACAGGGTTTCCGCGGCACGGGTCAGCTGTTTCTGACGACCCAGGGTGAGACTCCAGCCGTCGTGATGGGTGTGGACATGGGTCACTCCCAGGCCAAATGCCGCCGCCCCACCGTAGATAAGGGGGCCAATATGGTGGCTGTGCAGATGAGTGACCTTGTGCTGTTTGAAGTAGCGGCGAAGACGCTGTATCAGCCGAGCGTCCACGCCACTGCCCTTGTTCAGGGCCTTGAAGTGACCCAGATTGGCCAACCTGGGCCAGGCGTCTATCAGAGCGCCGGTCTCTCCCTCAAGCGAGAGGTAATGCACCTCAAATTGCGCCTCCAGGCGGGCCCCCAGGGTCAGGGCCATGGTCTCCAGGCCACCGACGGACATTCTTTGCACCAGTTGTACCAATACGGGTTTCATCAGCCTTCTCCCTCGATAGTGTATTCGGCGAGCACCGGTGCGCCGCTCAGGCGTTCGATTTGCTCCTGACGATAGATTTTTCTGTCCAGCAACAGCCCCAGCACCGCCAGGGCGACGCCCAGGCCGGCTCCGCCGAAGAGGCCCAGCACACCCATCAGCCACCAGGGCGCCCCAATGGCGCCTGAAGGCAAATTTGGCCTGTCGATGACCCTGACCTTCTCTGGAGCCTCAAAACGTCCCAGCTGGCCTGTGACACGGGCTTTCTCGTATCGCTCCAACAGCTCGCTGTAGAGAGATCGTTTGCCCTCGGCCAGGCGCTCGAGCTCAGCCAACTGCTGCTCCACTTCGGCACTGCGGCCCATACGCTCCAGAATGGAGGCCTTGTGGGCTTCCAGAACCTTCAGCTCCCCCTCCAGGGTCACCACCAGGTTGCTGGACTCCTGCAGTGACTGCAGCTGGGACACCAGCAGAGGCGCCTGACTGTCGCCCTCCTCCGGCTTAAAGGTGGTCGCCAGTTGCCACAGCTCCTCAAGATGGCGGTCCTCCTCAGCAGCCGTCTCCTGCAACAGACGCTGTTTCTCTTGCTGCAACTGGGCCAGCCTAGCCTTGACCCCTTTCACCTGGGAGTGGCGGTCTGTGTAGCGACTTTTGAGCAGCGCCAGTTGTGCCCGGGTTGAGACAATCTGTTTCTCGATCTCACTGACTATGGGGTTGGCCATCTTCAACTGGCCCTTGAGCTGAACGAGTTGGGCGCGTGCCCCCTCCAGTTCAACCAGCTTGCTGCGGATTTGCGCTTCCGCCTCCAGCAGCGCCATGTTATTGGCCCCCAACAGGTTGGGCAGCAGATTGGCGTGCTCCTGCTTGAAGCGGGCCAGCTCCCCCTCCACATCCGCCAGGCTGGTCTCCTGAAGCGCAAGCTGCTCAGAGAGGAAGCGTTCGGAGTTGTCTACGGCCCGCTGACCCGGGTCCATCAGCCGCTGTTGAAAGCTGGCACTGATCAGGGTCAGCAGATGCCGGGCCTGCTCCGGGGTGTCCCACAACAGTCCGATGGTGACCAGAGAGTCGCCACTGAGGTGCAGGTGGGTGGCGCCTGCCAGCCTGCGGTAGACCGCCTCCTTCTGCCCTTCCGCCATATCGTCCGACGTCAGTCCGGCGGCGCCGGCCACTTCAGCCATGACATAGCGGCTGTGCAACAGGGCCCGCAGGCCATCGAGGCGCTCCTTGAGGCGGACCGACACCGACAAATCTTTCAGGAAGGGGTTGGAGAGCGCCGACTCCTGGAGCAGCAGTGAGGTCTGGCTCTGATACTTGGCCTTTCCCGAAAACGCATGCAGAGCCAGCACCAGACCGGTCACCACAGCGGGAATCACCACCAGATAGCGCTTTTGCCACAACTGGCACAGCAGGCGATAGGCAAACACCAGTGCCTGTTCAATAGGCATAGGCGGCTCCCAACCGGACCTGATCCGGCGTCGCCGAGGGCAGATAACTGCCCTCCACCCTGCCCTGGTAGCCCATGGATCTCAGAGCATTCTCCAGCTCTGCCAGCCTTTGCTCGGCCACGAAGGCGGAGTACCAGGCCGGCGCCTCAGGCAGAGGACCGAGTTCCACGGTCATCTTCTGGCTCCGAAACAGATCCGACGGCAGTTGTCCCTGCAGCCACAGCAGCACGCGACCATCCTCGGGCCAGGTCAAGGTGACCATGGGCGCATTGGACTGCTGAGATTGCTCTTGGTCTGAGGAGGTGGAGGCACACCCGCCGAGGAGCAACAACAGCATTAAAGGTATCCACTTCATCGGTCTCTCCCACTGGGCTTGATACCAATCAAGTGCACACCTCGTGCCATTATTTATTGTCTAATTATTTCAATAATTTACCTTGATGCACCTCTAGGCGCTTGCAAACTGCAACAGTCGCAAAAGCTCATTGCCACGCTCTTGCCACCCCTGACCGACCACCGACATGCGCTGTTCTACCCGGGACGCCGGACTTAACAGCCGCAGCAACACCTGAGCCAAGAACTGCTCTGTGTCTTCGGTGACATCGACACCGGCCTGGTCCTGGGCGGCCTCGAAGCGGGTGGATACCACGCTGCACCCGGCGGCCAGGTACTCTCTCATCTTGAGTGGGTTACAGGCCTGGATCTGGGGGCAATCCCTGAACGGCAGCAGGGCGACATCGAAGTGTTGGGCATAGGCCGCCAGACTGGCGTGGGGCCTGGGGCCCAGCCAGTGGACGTTACTTCTTTGCAGCAGGGTCGTCGGACACGCCAGGTTGGGGCCGATGAGCACCAGGTTGCACTCTGGCATCAGGTCCGCCAGCTGGGCCAGCAGGTCGTAGTCCAGCCAGGGCGCCAACGCCCCGTAAAAACCAAGAACCGGACCCGGAGGCAGATCGGCCGGTCGCTCCTGGGGCCGCGAGAACTGAGTCAGATCCACGCCATGGGGCAACAGATGGCTGGTCTCCAGGCCCAGTTTCTGTCGCAGCGATTCAGACGCGCAGCACACTAGGTGCGCCTTCTCCAGTAAGCGCAGCTCCAGGGGCGCAACTTTTTGATGGTCGACCCCGGACAGGGCGTTGAAATCGTCGCCACAGTAGTAGATCACCTGACTCTGGGGAAAGAGATCCAGATACTCCACGGCGCTGGGCAGAGCGCACCAAACGTAATCAAAGGGGCCGTGTTCAGCTAATTGGGACCTGAGCATGGCGCGGTTCAGTGACCGCACCCAGGGTTGGCTGGCCATGGGCCACAGCTTTGGCGCAACGACGGTAAAGGGCGCTTTCTGACCTTTGGAGGCACCGATGGCCACCCCTTTGCTCAACAACCGGCCAAGGTCGCGCCATCCCGGCTGTCGCAGACCGATGGAGTTCACCCAGGTGATCTCCACCTCATCCAGGATGGCCAGCGCCAGGTGCTGGCTGCTGGAGGGATGACGGCCCCAGTCTTCACCGAATATCAGCATCTTTGGTTTCATGATCTCTCCTCCAAACGACGAATCACTCGGGCAGGATTGCCCCCGGCCAACACCCCAGGAGGCAGGTCTCGGGTGACCACTGAACCCGCCGCCACCACGGTGCCTGCGCCTATGGTCACACCGGCCATCACCATGGACCCGGTACCCAGCCAGACGTCCCGCTCCAGGATGATCGCCCGAGCCTGCTCCGGGCGTTCCGGCTCACCGGCAGCCCGGGCCTGGGGATCCAAAGGGTGCCCGGGGTAGCCAGCAAGCAGCACCCTGGGTGCCAGGCGGACGTTGTCGCCCAACACCACATGGGTGCCGCAGGCGATGGTGTTCTGCCAACCGATGTCCACATTGTCTCCCACGTTGAGGGTGGACCCTGGCCGGCCGCACAGGGTGGAGATGCCGCTAACACGACACCCCTTACCCAGGCTCACCTGCACCGGGCCCAGTATCTGTGGCACTCCGGAGTAGAGGTAAACGCCATCGCCACCCTGAATCTGGCTTCGGAATATGGGGGTCCAGAGCATGATGCGCCCCATTTCGCTACACACCGTCTTCAGTGAGGTCAGCAGCCAGCTCAGGGGGCGGTAGATCACCGCCACCGGCGGCATCTGCAGGCCACGGGCCCTGAGGTACCAGGGCCGCAGTTTCTGTTTAAGCGCAGGAGTAAGAAACATGGTTTTCCCCTTTTGACAGTTCAGGAACACTCAAATAGATTCGCCAACCGGCCCAGACCAGGGACGCCATGACGTACAGAGGCCAGGTGAAGGCCTGGGTCAGGAAGGTGGCACTGACCGCAAAACCAATCAGGCCGGAGTAGAGAGCGGATGCCCAACTGAGCGCATCCGCATCCCCGCCCTCTGCCAGTAACCGGCGCAGACGGCGGGCGCGCTGTATCAACCCCGCCACAAAGCCGACAAACAGCAACAGCCCGAGAACGCCTGCTTCGGCCAATACCTGAAACCAGCTGCTGTGCACCGCATGATTGCGGCCATCCCAGTGAGGCGAGTGGAAAAAGTAATTGGAGTAGAAGTTGTCCAGCCCCACCCCGAACAGAGGGTGAGACAACCCCATGGAGATCGCCGCCTGCCAGGCGTACAGCCGGCCCATGGCGGACTCGTCGATGCCGCTCTCGGCCGCACCACCGCTCTGGCGCTCGTTGATCCCCGCCAGGCTCATCAGCAGCAACAAGGCGACGGGCGCCAGCAGCCACACCCATTTGGGCAAGCGATAGCGCAGCAGCACACTGCAGCCGCTGATGGCGCACAGCCCCAGCAATCCGCCTCGGCTTTGGGTCGCCAGCAGCGCCAGGATCAGGGCAACCAGGACAACCATCGCCACCGCCCTGCCCGGCAGCGGCGTCAGGGCGCGATTGAGGGCAAAGCTCACCGGCAGCAGCAACACCAACGCCAGATCATTGGGATCCCCCAGCATGGAGCCCCAGCTGCGACCTATGGTGACCCGGGTCCCCTCAACCACCTGCAGGCCATTGGCGCTGTTGTACAGGGCAACCGCGGCCACCAGGGCGCCGGACAGGATGATCAGCCAACCGGCCAAGGCCATCTGACTGCGATCCTTCAGCAGCCAGGAGATGGCCAGACACATGATCACCACCTTGATCCAGTTGCCACTCCAATAACCGAAGGCCAGTCCGGAGTTGGTGGCCAACACCATGCCCACCGTGGTGACGCCGAACAGACCGAGGAGCAGCCAGCCTTCTCGGTACAGGGTGGTCCTGGCCGATTTCACCACCACCAGTTGCCACAGCAGCACCGCCAGGGACGCCATGGCCAGTAACTGGGGCAATCTCAGTGACAGCAGGCGAGGATCCAGCTCGTGAAGTCGGAAGGTGGAGAACAGGACGAAGGCCAGACACAACACAATGGGAAGGCGCGCCATCAGCAGCATGCCGAAGGCGGCAGCCCAGCCCAAAGCCAGCACAAGCGGCTCTGCTGCCGCCAACAGGGAGAGGGGCAATGCACAGGCAATGGCCAACGGCAATCGGTTCATTTGGCCCCCTCCAGCACTGCGCCGCCAGCCTGCTTGCGAGAGTGTCTGATCAGAGCGGTCAGGCTCATCAGGGTCGCAACAATCAGCCACAGGGGTGAGACAAACAGCCCAAGCATCAGTGTCAGCAACACCGCCAGCAACACCGGATAGTCGTAGGGAAGCGGCAGCAGGTACTGGCTCACCACCAGGGACAGGACAAACTTGACTGCCATCAACCCCACCAGTAGCCAAACCAGGCCCTGGGCACCCCAGGACTGGATGACCAGAGGGATCAGAATCAGGGCCGGCAACACCAGCACCAGATTCAGCACAAGCGGCAGGTTACCGGTTTGCCGGTGATACAACCCCAGGTTCATCATCGCAGCCAGCTGCCGGAACAGTGTCGCCGCCAGCAATCCCGGCAAGAAGGTCAGCGCCGGATGGAAGGCCGCATCAAACATAGCGGTCACCATAACGGGCAGGGTCAGGGCTGCCAGGGCGATCGCCAACGCCAGACCGATGGCGGCCAGGGTCACCCAACGAGCAATCTCATCAAAACGGGCGCGGCTGGCCAGGACATGGCGCTTGGGGCCCCACCACAGCATAAAGGGCTCCATCACATAGGCCGGCAACAAGCACAACTGGGCCACCAGGGTGTAAGCCCCCAGTTGCTCCAGGGACAGCGCCTGAGACAGCCAGGGGCGCTCATAGCCATTCATCGAAAAGGTCGCCGCCAGAGACAGCGTCAATGGCAGGCTGTACACCAGAACAGACTTAACCCGGGTCAAAGGGCGCAGGACCAGCTTCATCCAGAATCGCCCCGCCTCCAGAGTCAGGGCCACTATGGTGGCGATGGCGCCGGCGGCCATCATGCCGCCCGCGCCCAGGTCTGCCATCAAGGCCACCAGGGTAAAGCTCAGATGACAGGCCGAATGGAGCGCAACCAGCCCCAGATAACGGCCAGAGCGATGGGCCACTCTGAGCAGCACCAGGCGCAGACCCATCAGGGAGCCCAGGGATAGGTTGACCATCAGCCACTGCAGCCAGCTCCAGTGAAGATCGCCGGGCAACAGCGACGCCAGGCTCCAGGCCAGGAGCGGCGAGAACAGCAGCAGGACAGCGGCCCAGCGGACACCCAGGACGGCAGCCTGAAGACACTTGGCGCGGCGATAGGCGTAACGCTGCATATACTCAGGCAGGCCCAGCGCCGCCACTATGCTGCCCAGATTGGCCACCGCCACCAGCAGGGCCAACTGACCATAGCCCTGGGCACCGAGAAAATGCGCTGTCACCGGAATCAGGATCAGGCCGACGGCCTTCTGGCTGATGCCGGCGATGGCATAGTGGCCAAAGGTGCGTCCCAACATCACAGCGCCTCCACCAGGGAGGAGAGCCGACGTGCCTGAAGCTTCAGCTCGTAGTGACGGCGTACCCGTTCACGCCCCTTCAGTCCCAGCTTTTGTCTCTCTGCCTCCGGCATGGCCAACAGCGCGCGGATCGCCCGCTTGAGGGACTGAGGATCGTCCGGGCGCACACGAAAGCCGGTGCGGGATGACACCAGTTCCTTCAGCCCCATCAGGCTGGACGCGATGACCGGCAGGCCCATGGCCATCGCCTCTTTACAGATCAGCGGACCGGTATCGCGGTCCCCATCTTTGGCCACCCGGTATGGGGCCACCATGGCCAGATAGTGGCTGCCTTCACTGGCCAGCCAGCTCTGGGGCCGGGCGCCGAGAAACCGAACACCGGTGAGCCCCATGGCCTTGGCCAGGGTTTGCCACTGCTGTTTCAAGGGGCCATCGCCAACGATATCCAGCTCCAGTTCAGGATCCCCCAACAGCGCCATCGCCATCAGCAGGGTATCCAGCCCCTTTTTCTCCACCAAACGCCCTACAAACAACAGGCGTTTGTCCCCTTCAGAGGGTGCCTGGCGGCTGAACTTGTTGGTGTCGATGCCGCAAGGCACCAGGGCGGTGATCCCCTTGCAGTGGGGGGAGAACATCTCTCTCATCTCACGGCACACGGCGATGGACAGATCGCTGTGGCGCAGTTTCAGCTCCAGATCCGCCGGCGCCCGATAAACGTCCGCACCATGGCCAACAAAGGAGACGGTAATGCCCAGCAAACGTGCGGCCACAATGGCGGCGGCGGCGCTGTGCTGGGCGAAGTGAGCGTGAATGTGGTCGCACCCTTTGGCCTGAACCGCGATCCTGACGCCAAGCAGCAGCAAACCGCGGGCACTGAAGCCACTCTGGCTGGCCAGAAAGCGCCACAGCTCCGGGTTGAATGGCGCCCGCATCAGCATCTTAGCCAGAGACAGCTTGCTGACGTTCCAGGGAGTCACCATATGCCGCACCCAGTGGCGATGGAGCTCGTTATCCACCTCGGGGCGGGTCTCCAGGGCGATGGGCAGTATTTTGTGCCCCAGCTCGGCCATGGCGGTCATCTCGTTGACCACGAAGGTCTCGGACAACACAGGAAAACTGGGAATGACGTAGGCGATGCTCTTCATGGTCCGCTCCGAAAGTGTGTGGACAGTAGCCTGACACAAACAAGAAGCGGGCCAATTTTTATATCATTGTTTTAAAAGATGTTTATCCGGACGACTCCGGTATCTTTGCATTCTGCAAAACCCTTGCCGGCCAAAGGCAGATTCGCGACAACCCGACGGGAAAACAGGATTTTTACTGTTTTAGTTCATAAGGTTACGTGCACTGGCATTCATCCTGCAGAGTCGTTGACACTATCAACCACAGGAGTTGCCAAATGGAACCCAGTATCTGTGTCGTAATACCCAGCCACAACTGCCTGGACTACCTGCCCCGTGCCCTCAACTCAGTCTGGAAACAGTCTCTGCCAGCCCGGGAGATCTGGGTCATAGACGACGGCTCAGACGACGGCACCACCGAATGGCTGCAAACCCAGAAGATGATCCACCCCAAGCTGAACAGTTTGCGTCTGGAGGGGGTGGGCTGCTCGGCGGCGCGCAATGCCGCCATCGCCCTGACTCAGTGCGACTGGATCGCCTTTCTTGACGCAGACGACACCTGGCACCCCGACAAGTTGCGTAGCCAGTGGCAGGTGCTGGTCAACCGGCCCGACGCGGCGCTGTGCTTCACCAACTACATGCACATCAACCCGGAGGGAGAGCAGATCATCGACTGCTTCAGCTTCTGGCCGGAGTTCCAGCGTTACCTGCCTCTCCTGCCCAACTATGTTGCCCCGCAGCAGCTCCTGGCAGAGAACGTCATCGGCACCTCCACTGTGATGGCCCGGCGCCAGGCCATAGAGGAAGCGGGCGGCTTCGATACACGACTGGCATCGGCGTCCGACTGGGAGCTGTGGCTGAAGATTGCCAAAGCTTACCCAACCATCGCCCTGCCCGATTGCCAGTGCGATTACCTGATGCGGCCGGGATCCATCTCCATGGCCAGGCTGAAAAGGCTCAATGCCATGACCGAGATCCTCAACCGCCATCAGCCTGATTTTCATAAGCACCCGGCCGCGATCCACAGCGCCCTGGCCAGGATCAACCTGGGGTACGCGGAGTGGTATCAGGAGCAGAGGGAGTTTGGTCGGGCGCTGGTGTTCCAGCTCAAGGCGTTGTGGAACCGCTACGACAACAGGGGGGTAAAACGAGCGGGCCGACTGATGATCCAGATGGTCAGCAGTCGGCCCTGATAACAGGTGTCTCTAACAGGGCGTTAGAGCACGGCGGCGATGGCATCCACCAGATACTGGATGTTGGCCTCTGTCATGCCGGCAACGTTGATGCGGCCTGAACGGACGATGTAGATGGCGTACTCTTCCTTTAGGGCCGCCACCTGGTCCGGATTCAGGCCGGAGAAGCTGAACATGCCGTTCTGCTGCTCGATGAAGCTGAAGTCGCCGGCCACACCCGCTTGCTTGAGGCGAGCCACGAAGTCGGTGCGCATCTCTTTGATGCGCTGACGCATGCTGGCCAACTCTTCCAACCACAGAGCTTTGAGCTCCTCATCCGCCAGGATGGTGGCCACCACCATGGCACCATGGGCCGGTGGGTTGGAGTAGTTGGCGCGGATCACCTTCTTGACCTGGGAAAAGGCACGATTGGCTTCATCGCTGTCGCTGGCCACCAGGGTAAAGGCGCCGGTGCGCTCATTGTAGAGGCCGAAGTTCTTGGAGAAACTGCTGGCCACCAGCAGCTCTGGCAGACGCTCGGCGAACAGGCGCAGACCGGTCGCGTCCTCTTCCACGTCGGTGGCAAAACCCTGGTAGGCGAAATCGAACAGGGGCAGCCAGCCGCGCGCCTTGGCCACGTCCGCCAGCTCGGTCCACTGGGCTTCAGTTGGGTCGATACCACTGGGGTTGTGACAGCAGCCGTGCAGGATCACCAGATCCCCCGCCTCGATCCCCTGCAGATCCGCCTTCATGCCGTCGAAGTCCAGGCTCTTGGACTCGGCATCATAGTAGCGGTAGTAAGCCACTTCGAAACCCACGGCTTCAAAGATCTGAGCGTGGTTGGCCCAGCTGGGGTTGCTGATCCACACCTTGCGGGCTTCCAGGTTGTTCTTGGCAAAGTCCGCCGCCACCCTCAGTGCGCCGGTGCCTCCCGGAGCCTGGGCGGTACGCGCTCTCTGACCACTGATGATGGCGCTCTGGGCACCAAACAGCAGTGCCTGAACGGCGGCGGCATATTCTGGCAACCCGTCGATGGAGAGGTAACTCTTGGTCTTCTGCTGCTCAAGCAGCCTGGCTTCCGCTTTCTTGACGCACTTCAGCACAGGGGTCTGACCTTCGGCGTCCTTATACACACCGACACCAAGGTTCACCTTGTTGGGACGGGGATCGGTTTTAAAGGCCTCGTTCAGGCCAAGAATGGGGTCGGCAGGGGCTTGGGGGATGTTCTCAAACATTATGCAGCTTCTTCGAGGGTAAGTGGTGGCCTAAGTTATATCACCTTACCCGCATTTTTGGCACCGCCGTCACCCCCGAAGGGCCAAAAAAACAACCCATCAAACGGATTTGATGGGTTATCTATAACTTTTTGAAATCCTAACCATCTCTGGTCGGAGGAGATCAGCCTCTATCGAGCAACACTGACTATTTATGCAGCCGACTCCAACGGAGGCCGAAGATCAGAGAATGCGCTTGAGCAGCAGGTCTGCCCGCACCCGTCGAAGCCGTTTCAACAACTTTTTCACCGGATCCGGGTAACTGTCCAGGCTCTCGAGGGCATCATAGCTGTTCACCCGCGTGGTGTGGGTCAGGATCGCCTCCCGCTCACGGGTAAAGGCATCCCTAAGCTCCTCCTTGGGATCCTGGATCAGCAGGCCATTTTCCAGATCCAGGGCCCAGGCCCTGGGGTTCAGGTTATTACCGGTGAGCAGATAGTAATCATCGTCAATCTGCATCCCCTTCAGGTGGTAACTGTGACCCTCATCCAGCCACAGGCGCAGGTTCAGCAATCCGGCATCGATGGCCCTGCGGTGGCGCTTGGCAAACCGGCGCAGATTCTGCTCATACAGATAGGGCAAGGCACCCACTGGGCTAAAAGGCTGGCCCGGCGGGATATAGAAATCGTTGGCCGTCTTGTCGCCAACCACCAGATCCACCTTGATGCCACGCTTCATCAGCTTGGAGATGGCCGCCATCAGTGGTCTTGGCAAGTTGAAATAGGGCGTACAGATAAACACCCGCTCCCGGGCTTCGCCCAGCAGACGCTCAATGGTTTTGTTCAGCAGATTTTCCGTGCGGCCCAGGCCGGATAGAGGGAAAATCATGGCGCCGTCGCCTGGCTGACCATCCACCTGGTAACGGGCACGCACCAACCTCAGGCGCAGCTGACGCACCGAGCTCTTCATCTGCTTGAGGGTCGGCAGGGGCGGCGACAACAGGGAGATCACCGCACTGCTGGCGATCAGGTTGTCTCTGATGTAGTTCACCATGCTGTCGGCCAGGGGCTGACTGTGGATCAGGTGATATCGGTCGTAGCGGTATTTCTCCTGCTGGTGCAGGTAGACGTTGTTGATGCTGGCACCGCTGTAGTAGACGGTGTCGTCAATGACGAACCCCTTAAGGTGCAACACCCCCATCCACTCACGGTTTTTCACCGGCACACCGTGAATCTCAATCTGGTGAGTGTAACGAGCCGCGGTATCACGATAGAACTGGTCATTGCCTACCTGGGGCCCCTTGCCGATCAGGCCACGGCGGGAACGGTGGAAGTCCACCAGCACGTGAACATCCAGCTCAGGATTCGCTTGTTTGGCCTCATACAGCGCATTGAGTACCTCCCTGCCCGCTTCGTCGTTCTGAAGATAGAGGGCAGCCAGATAGATGCGTGTCTTGGCAGATCGTATCCCCTCCAGCAGTCGACTCTTAAAACTGGCGGTATCCAGCAGGATCTCGAGATTGTCAGCACTGATCGCCGTGCCAGGCAACTCGAGAAGCCAGGCGGGGGTCTGTGAGGGCGCCATCTTCATGGTAATGACGGTACTCCATAGCATGGGTCATAGGCGTTTCCCTGATTGACGTGCACTCGGTTGATGACCGGGTGCCGACCGGGATAAACGCAGGTCCGATTTAGCCAAGTAGTAAAGCAAACCCTTGATTGACGGGCAAGAGGCGAGGTTTCAACAGAAGCCTAAATGTTGATTTACTGAACAGAAAAAACGGATTTTGAGCTATGCCAGGACCCACTTGTGTGTGAGACGTCACCCGGCATCCGATTCAGGCGTAGGTAATGGCCACCAATCCAAGGGCTAGAATTCCCCCCAAAATAGCCGCCGAGCTGATTAGAGCAAACTTCATCTCCTGACTCATGGTCTCTCTCCTTTTTGTTCATGAGCTCAATGTCATTATTGGCAAAGGAGGGGAATCTGATCAAGGAGATAGCACTATGTGGTGGTGGGTTTTTATACTATGCTAGCGGTATCAAGAGGTTAAATAACCTTAACAGGACTATACCCAGGCATCATCGGGACGGGGGTGCAGATGGACAATCAGCTGCTGCACGACAAGGTGAAAGAGATTGAAGCCTGGCGTCGGTTGGCTCAGCCTGCCGAAGGCGAAGCGCTGCTTCATCATATAGGTCTGAGCCTGTACCGGCTCCAGGGGTGGCCCTGGGTGGCATTGGCCGAAACCGTTGAGGGTCAGGTTCACCTGCTTGCCATCAGTGAAGCCGGCAGCCCCAAGGCCGGATTCAGCTACCCATTGGAAGATGCCCCCTGCCGGCTGCTCTACCCCTCTGGTGAACACGCCGACTTCATGGTGTTCAGCAACAACATGAGGCGATTTGCCCACTGGGGGCTGTTGCAGCAACTGCCGGTCAGGAGCTACCTGGCCCAGAGGTTGAGCGACACTCAGGATCATCGTCAGTACCACCTGATTGCCCTGCACAACAACCTGCTGGAGGAGAACAGCCTGCCCAAGACGCTGATGGCCACCTCCGCACGGCGGCTGGCCGCAGAGATCCGGCAAAATGCGCAGCATCGGGAACTGGCCAGGCTGCAGAAGATCACCCAACACCCTTCCCTTGCCCTGGCCTTTGTCGATGAGCATCAGCGCCTGGAGTGGGCGTCGCCCGGACTCAGTCACCTGTTGGGCAGCCCACTCAATGCCATGACCCATCAGCCCATCAACCGGCTGTTTCCCCAGGTCAGCGGCGCCAACCTGGCCATCAGTCGCCAACAGCCCGTCCACCTTCAGCAGATCTGCACCCTGGCAAACGGCCAGAGGGAAGCTCTGATGATCTCCATCCACGGTCTGGCCGAAGGGTTTCTGCTTAACGTTGCGCCGCCACCACCCGAAGCGCTGTTCGCCCAGGAGGAGCAACCCCAGCAGTTGGCTGGCCGCCTGGAGCAGGAGCTGGCCAGGCTGCAGCGTAAAGAGGAGGTGGCCGCCCTGCTGTTTGTGGATTTCGTCAGCCTGGGCGAAGACCCCATTGGTGAGGAGCACCTGTCCAGGTTATTAAGCTGGGGCGCCGAGCAGCTTCGCAACGTGGTGCGCAAAGAGGACTTTGTCAGCCGCCTGGGAGACCAACTGGTGGTGCTGACCGCCTGCTTCGACCACCACGGGGAGGTCCCGCGTAACCAACTGACCGCCATCGCCGCCAAGGTGGACGCCCGGCTGAAACACAACCCTCCCCTTGAGGCCCTGCCCATCAGCCACAATCTGCGCATCCGCCTCATCACCAGCTGGGACAGTGACATCGATGAAGTGCTCGATGCCAGTCACGCCACATTGTGGCAGCCTCAGGCGGTCTCCGGCCCCCTGCAGCTGGGATCATAGGCTCGTCGTTTCGGGCTCCCCAACAAAAAACGGCGCCACCTGGGCGCCGTTTTTACAAGAAACTGAATCAGAACCAGTCGTTGGGCATGGACATGATCACCTCGGGATCCTGATGGATCACCTTAAGGTGATAGTCGGCACGAGGCAGCTGACGCTCGAAGAAGTAGCGAGCCAGCATCCCCTTGCGGGCAACGAAGGACTCCTCCATCTCACCCTCTTCCGCCGCCTTGACCATCTTCAGCCACATCCAGCCATAGATGGCGTAGCCTGCAGCGTGCAGATAATCGGTGGCGGCGCTGTTGACCGCATCATTGCGGGTGCTGCTGTTGACCAGTTCGGCGGCCTTCTCCAGCAGGGCATCGAACAGTCCCAGCAACTGAGTGCGATAACCAAACCACTGGGCGCTCAGGCCTTCCAGCTCCTGCTCCGCCTGACGCTTAAGTTCCGACAGGGCTTGGCCCTTGTCACCCAGCACTTTGCGACCGAGCAGATCCAGCGCCTGAATGCCGTTGGTGCCTTCGTAGATTTGAGCGATGCGGGCATCGCGTACCAGCTGCTCTACTCCCCATTCACGGATGTAGCCGTGGCCGCCAAACACCTGCTGGGCGGCGATGGTGCACTCCAGCCCCTTGTCGCTGAAAAAGGCTTTGGCCAGCGGGGTCAGCAGTGCCACCTGGGTGGAGGCCCGCTTCTGAACCTCGCCCTCACCATGTTTGGCCAGATCCAGCTGCATGCCGGTGTACACAGACAGGGCGCGCCCCGCTTCGGTGACCGAGGCGATGTCCAGCAGCATACGGCGTACGTCACCGTGAACCACGATGGGATCGGCTTCGCCACCCAGGCCGCGGCCACTGCCCTTGCCCTGCTTACGCTCACGGGCGTAATCGGCCGCCAGCTGATAGGCCGCTTCACCACAGCCCAGGCCCTGGATGCCGATGGAGAGGCGCTCATAGTTCATCATGGTGAACATGGCGATCAGGCCACGGTTTACCCGGCCCACCAGATAGCCCTGGGCGTTGTCGAAATTGATCACGCAGGTGGCCGAGGCCTTGATGCCCATCTTGTGCTCCACCGCACCACAGGTGACCCCATTAGCCTCACCCACGCTGCCGTCCTCATTCACCTTGAACTTAGGCACCAGGAACAGGGAGATGCCACGGCTGCCCCCGGGGGCATCGGGCAGTTTGGCCAGCACCAGGTGCACCACGTTCTCGGTCAGATCGTGGTCGCCGCCGGTGATGAAGATCTTGGAGCCGGTCAGCAGGTAGCTGCCATCCTCCTGGGATACCGCCTTGGTGCGCAACTGGCTGAGATCCGAACCGGACTGGGGTTCGGTCATGTCCATGGCACCGCTCCACTCGCCGGAGTAGAGTTTGGGCAGGTAGGTCTGCTTCAGAGTCTCATCTCCGTGGGCCGCGATACACAGGGCGGCACCAGCAGTCAGAGAACCATAGAGGGCGAAGGCGTTCGAGGCGGAGTAGACCATCTCGTCGAACAGCACACCCAGCATCTTGGGCATGCCCATGCCGCCATACTCTGGCTCACCGGACAGACCCACCCAGCCGGACTCGGCGTAGGTCTGATAGGCCTCTTTATAGCCTTTTGGGGTGTAGACCATGCCCTGCTCGAAGCGCACGCCCTCTTCGTCACCCTCTCGGTTGAGCGGCGCAATCAGGGTTTGAGTGATCTTTGCCCCCTCCTCCAGGATGGCGGCAGCGGTATCCATATCGATGGCATCGCTCAAGGCGGGCACGGATTGCCACACCTCAGACGCCTTGAACACATCCTTGAGCAGAAACTGCATCTCGGTAAGGGGGGCGTTATATTGCATCTCTTCTTCCTGACTGGGTATTAAACACAAATTTAAAACACCCGTTTAGTTTCAGAGATAATGACGGGGAGATCAAGGTAATTCGGGGCCGCGGAGCAAAATGATTTCTCCGTTACCCCTCAGGGATCTGAGGCAGGTTTGATCGCCAGCTGCAAAATGGCGTCGGTCAGCTCCTGATAACTGAGCTCACCGGAGCTGTCGAACCATTTGTCGGTCCAGGTGATGGCACCGTAGAGCAGTTTACGCAGAACTTTGGGGGATGCTGTGATCAGCCTCTCTTTCCTGGCCTGATAAAGGAGATCCAGCCACATCTGCTCATACTCCTCCCTGAGCGCCAGGATATCCTGCTGCCCCCCATCGGACAGAAAGCGCCACTCATTGATCACCACCGCCATGGCATCCCCCCAATCGCCGTTGAGGGCATCCAGCTCGCAGGCGATGAGCGCCCGCAACCGGCCCTCGGTGCTGCTCTGCGCCGCCAGCTCTGAACGCATCCTCGCCATGGTGTGATGGATCCCCTCCACCATCACCGCCTTGAGAATGGCCTCCTTGTTTTTGTAGTGATGAAACAGGCTGCCCGAGAGAATGCCCACGGCACTGGCCAGATCCCGGACTGTCGTGCTTTGGTACCCTTTTTGCCGAAATAGCCTGGCCGCCTGGGTCAACAACCGGCCCCTTGCACTGTTTGGGTCCACCAACACCCCCTGCTCAATCAGTGTTTGTTCCACGCTCTGGCTCATCTTTTCTCCGCAGATCTCGCTGTTGCACCGTCCCGAGGGGCAACACTTTATGGTTCAGAGAGTAACCCTGCCCCTGCGGAGTTGCAAACCAAGCGCTTGCTAGGCTAGGTTAAAAATGCAGCAACTCAGACAGCCGAAGGACAAGGAGTCCCCATGCATTATCAGAGCATCTACCGCCCAGGCCTGTTCCAAGAACAGGTGATACTGGTCACCGGCGGCGGCAGCGGCATTGGCCGCTGCATCGCCCACGAACTGGCCTCCCTGGGCGCTCAGGTGGTCCTCATTGGCCGTTCCACCCATAAGCTGGAGAAAGTATGCGGCGAGATCCGAGATGACGGTGGCCAGGCCAGCCTGTACACCCTGGATATTCGCGATGAACCCGGCGTGGTCCAGGCCATAGCCAGCCTCCTTGAACAACACGGCCAAATCGATGCTCTGGTCAATAACGCCGGCGGTCAGTTCCCCTCCCCCCTTGAGCAGATCAGCCTCAAGGGGTTCAGCGCCGTGGTCTACACCAACCTGGTCGGGGGCTTCCTGATGGCCAGGGAGTGCTACCGGCAGTGGATGAAGCAAAATGGCGGCTCTGTGGTCAACATCACCGCGGACTTTCACAACGGCATGCCCGGTATGGGCCACTCCGGCGCAGCCCGGGCCGGCATGGAGAACTTCAGTAAAACCGCCGCCTGGGAATGGGGTCACAGCGGAGTACGGGTAAACTCCGTGGCCCCGGGCTGGGTTGCTTCCAGCGGCATGGACACCTATGAGGAGCCGATGCGCTCCCTGATCCCCAAGTTGCAGGCCCAGGTCCCCCTCAAACGGATGGCCACCGAGGCTGAGGTCTCGGCGGCGGTCACCTTCCTGCTCTCCCCGGGCGCGGCCTTCA